>CAZTGH010000291.1:0-7139 GCA_964612985.1 uncultured Pirellulales bacterium | reverse complement strand
CGCCGCTCTCATCGGTGCCCAGGGCGCGCACCGGTTCGCCGTCGCGCAGCAGCGTGAATTGTCCCTCTCGTTCGCGGATCTCAAACCGGTGACTCGTTGCCTCACCCGCGACGCTCATCAGCGGCGACACGAAAGCTGCAAGGATAGGCACCAAGGCCAGGAAGCGTTTGTCTCCAGATCTCATCATGCGATCCCGATCAGAATTGCCTGTCGGTTCCTCAAGACAGTTCCTTGTTAAACTTCGCCAAGGCGGTCCGAACCTTCTCCCAGGCCAGCTCCTGCGGAAGACAGCTCTCTCGTGCCGCCAACGCGGCCGCTGCGCCCGCGGCCTGGCCCGTCGCCACCGCATCGCCCGTGACGCGGTAGCTCGAATGGGCGATGAAGTCCCCGCTGATACACCGACCCGCCAGCAGCAGGCCTTTGGCATCTCGGGCGATCAGGGCTCGTAGCGGGATATCGTAGGACGTCACCCGCACGTTCGAGCGGGCAATGCCCCTGCCCTCGTCTTTCTTCGGAGAGTGGACGTCGACGCCGAAATAGACCCGGCAGATCCCGTCCTCATGACGGGCGCCTCGCGCCAGATCGTCGGCCGTGACGGTGTACAGCCCATGAATCCGCCGGCCCTCGCGGATGCCGATATGCTCGTTCGTCGCTACCAGCCGCAGCCCGCTCCAGATGCCGCCCAGCGAGCGAAGAGCAGCGACGATCTGGTGGATCTCGGCCCGGGCGCCGACGGTGGCCTTGGTGATCTGGGCGGCGTCAGTCGGCACATGACCGTATTCGTGATTGGCCGCCAGGCAGAACAGATTGTCGTAGATGCGGAACAGCGTCGGCTTGTCGTAGGAAGGGTCGTACCCGCCCCGACGGATTTCTTTCAGCAGCAGCTCCTTGGGCACATTGTGCGGCCGGTCCCGATCGCGCACGAAATCCTTGATCCGCTCGTGCTCGACGCCGGTCAGAATGGCCATCATGCTCATCGGCTGGGTGGCGCCGTCCTCAGGCCTGCCCAGATCGAACCCGCATCCTGCCCGCGCCGCCAGATCGCCGTCACCGGTCGCATCGATAAATACCTTGCCTCTCCACGCCTGCCGACCCGACTTCGACTCGGTGATCGCCACGGACATCCGCTTCTCCGCGTCCGTCTTGGCCGCGACCACCTGCGTGTGCAACTGAAACTCCACGCCCGCTTGGCCGCACATTTCATCCAGCAGCAGTTTCATAACCTCGGCGTCGTAGCCGAACGAATAGCCGGGATGATTCACGTAGCCCGCCTGGCGCGTCTTCATCTCCGACATAATCTCGTGGAGAATGCCTGGCTTGTCCTTGGTGTCCAGGATCCAGCAGAGCAGCCCGGCGGTCCACACCCCGCCCAGGCATCCGGCGTTCTCCAGCAGCCGGACCTTCGCGCCCAGCCTGGCCGCCGCCAGTGCCGCCGCCACCCCCGCTGGTCCGGCCCCGCACACCACCACATCAGCCGTATCGGCCACCGCTGTTTCCACCTCGCCACCCGACGCACCTCCGCTGACCGCCCCGAACCCGAGCAGTCCCGTTCCCAGAAGCCCGCCCTTCATCAGCGCCCGTCTATCGATCTTCTGCGTCATACCCATACCCCATAACAGCCAGCCACGAATCCTTCGTAGCATACCTCTTGTGCCCGCCCGAAACAAGCTGCCGAACGGATATGCCCCGTCGACATCTACCTCGTCGCACTTCGCAGGTTAATGCGCCCCTTGGACAAAGGGCGTTCCATATCGGCGCTTCTTCAGGATCACCACCTGGTGGTTCATCGCTGGTCGGCCTGGGGCGGGGTTTGGAGCATTCGGGCGACGGCGCGGATGTGTTCGGGGCTGGTGCCGCAGCAGCCACCCACGATGCGTGCGCCGGCGTCGATGCATCGGGCGATTCCGTCGGCAAAAGGTCCCGGCGCCATGTCGAAGATCGTTCGATCGCCTTCGAGTCGGGGTGTGCCTGCGTTGGGCTGGGCGAGGATCGGGCGGTCGGTGGCTTGTTTGAGCAGGGCTACGACGGTCGCCATCTGGTGGGGGTCGAGGTCGCCACAGTTGGCTCCGATGACGTCGGCGCCCGCTTCGGTCAGTTGCGTGGCGCACTGCTCGGCGGTGTTGCCCATCATGGTGCGTCCGCCTTTGTCTTCGGTCTGGAATGCGATGGAGACCAGGACGGGCAGCGGGGAGATCTCTTTGCAGGCGTGGAGTGCGACCAGCGCCTCGCGCAGATCGAACATGGTCTCGATGAGGAAGGCGTCGACGCCGGCGTCGGCGAGGACCCTGGCCTGCTCGCGGAAGGCGATGCAGAATTGACCTTCGTCGTAGGCGCCGTAGGGTTGGAGAAGCTGGCCGGTGGAGCTGAGATTGCCGAGGACGTACTGGGCGCAGCCAGTGGCCTCGTCGGCCAGTTCGGCGCCGGCGCGGTTGACCTCTTCGACGGAGACGTCGACGTTGTGGGTTTCGATGTAGATGCGGTTCATGGTCAGCGTGTTGGTCGTGAGGGCGTCACAGCCGGAGCGGGAATAGGCCTGGTGAATCTCGCGGACGATGTCGGGCGATTCGAGGTTGGCGCGGGCCCGGCCCATGAGGCCTCTCTTGTCCAACTCGGTGCCCATGGCTCCGTCCAGCAGCACCACGGACTTGCTCTTCAACAGACTCAGGAAGCCCATAGCCATTCTCGCTTCCGGTGACTGCTACGTTCCGTTCGAGACGCCCATCGCTTCGATCTCGCGCTGGACCTGGGCGAGGTCCTGGTACAGGATCGCTTTCATGCCGGCGGCGATGGCACCGTCGACGAAGAGTTGCTTGTCGTCGATGAACGCGCAGCGGACGGGGGGCACGCTAAGCTTCCGTGTGGCGGTTTCGTAGATCTGCCGCTCGGGCTTGAACGTTCCTTCGGCGCACGAGAAGATCGTCGCATCGAACATCTCGTACCGCATTTCCCGAAAGAACTCCATCGCAGGGGCCTCCGTGTTCGACAGCAGGGCGGTCTTGAACCCTTGCTCTCGCAACTGCCGCGCCCAGTCGAAGACCTCCCGGCGGGGCGAATAGACGGTGCGGAAGGCCTGACCCCACAGCGATGGGACATTGGGCAGCGGGCGATCGAGGTCAGTGCAGACCCGCTGCCAGAAGACCTCTTCGGCAATCTCGCCTTTCTGGAAGGGTTCGCCATGGCGGTTGTGGGCCTGCTGATAGTCGCAGACCCCGACGCCCAGCGCCTCGGCGCAGTACGCCGTCAGCGCCGATGCGGGGTTGTCGATCAGCACACCGCCCCAGTCGAACAGGATCGCCTCGATTCGTCCCATGGCACGCCACTCGCAAAAAGGTCCACACGATCGGTACCGGGACGATATCCGTAACCCTCGCCCGGATCAACACCTTTCTGATCTTGAGACGGCCACCGGTGCGACCGGCGTATGGTGGGCGATCCGTCAGACTCAAGTGCCACCCTGTTCCGACCGCACCCCGCGGGGCCTGTGGCGCCGGAGCCAGCCAGGTGCTGAAATACGCCTGCAATCCGATTCCACGAAGCTCTCCCTTGATTCGAACGGATCGGCTGGCATAATGGGCCGATGCTGATCGGACTCAAACTCGATATCGGATTCGCACACCACGAAACCTACCGCCGCCTCTACGGCGACCGGGACATCCTGCCGTTCCTGCGTAGCTGCCGCGTCGAGCTGGTCGAGACCCCCGTCGGACCCGAAACCCAGCCCGACGTCTTCCGAAACCACGTCGCCCGCTGCATCGACGCAGGCCTGCAACTGACGATGCACCCGTACTCCGAAGGCAGCATCTTCAACCTCGCCTACTTCACCGACCGCCAGGACAACCCCTGCCGCCTCCTCCACGAGCGATTCCTCACCCTCGCTGCCGAGGCCGCCGACCGGCAACACGCCCCCACGCTCGTCAACATCCACGGCGCCGCCGGCACCGCCGCCGAATCCCGCGACCACCTCGTCGATCGCTCCATCGCGTTCTTCACCTGGGCCCGCCAGTGGTGCCGGGACCATGCCCCCCAGGTCCGCGTCACCGTGGAACTCCAGATCCGACCCGACCCCCACGAGCCCAGACAGCGCATCGGCGACCGCTACGACGAACTGCTGCAAATCTCGACCCAGAGCGATGTCCCCATCTGCTGGGACTTCGGCCATGGCTACTGGAACGCCCACAACTATGGCGACCCGCTCGAACCCCCCGAAGCCGTCCTCTGCCGCATCGCCCACGTCCACTGCCACGACGTCAAAAAAGACGACCACCAGCCCCTCGTCTACGACGTCGTCCCCTGGCGCCGCTTCCTCCAGCGCCTGATCGAGCACGCCTTCGACGACCGCGTCATCCTCGAAGTCCCGCCTGACGCCTTCCTCGACGCCGGAGGCATCGACTCCCTCACCGCCTCCCTCCAGTCTCTTCGCGACTGGCTTCTACACTGCCAAGGCAGTGGATAATCTCCGCATCCCCGCGCCCGCCGTTCCGTCGCCCATTCCTCCGGAAAGTTCAACCGCGCGAACTCGCCAGACAGCTCGACCGTCCCGCGGTCATACGCCCGCGTCAACTCCGGCTCGCTTTCGAAGTGCCCCAGCCAGACCGTCTCGCCCTCGAAGACCCGCTTGGTGTGACAGCGTTTGCAGTTTTTCAGAGAGCCCGAAAGACGTCAAACAGCAGTTTCCGAGTGCGGTTGTTCATAGATCAGTTGACGCGTGGATTCGATTTCCCGCCGCAGATAGGGATTGCGGATCGACTGCTCCGTCAACAGGTCGATAGGGCGACCAAAGAGCCGCTCGATGTCTTCGGCGAATCCGAGGTGGCGCTGCGCATATTCGCTGCGTGGTTCGCGGTCGGCGAAGCGAACCAGAAAGTCCAGATCGCTATGGGCGGCGTCACAACGGCCCGACAGCGCCGATCCGAAGACGTAAAGCCTCTCGACCCGGTAATGTTGGCATAACTGCGCCAACGCAACTCTATTCTGCTCTGTGATGGCCACCATCATAGCCTGCATCTAAGTGGATACGCGCGGTCATGTCAACGGCTATGCGTCATCCCGCCACTTGAAACCTGCCAGACTCGCTCCAAAAATCAGCCCCGTACAGCAGCCGATTCTCAGAGGGCGGACTGTTCGGTGCGGGCGATGATCTCGTTCTGGAGGTCGCGACCGAGGTCGACGAAGTAATCGCTGTACCCGGCGACGCGCACGATCAGGTCGCGGTTCTGCTCGGGATGCTTCTGGGCCTCGCGGAGCGTCTCGGCGTCGACGACGTTGAACTGGATGTGATGGCCATCGAGCCGGAAGTAGGAGCGGATCAGTTGCGTCAGCTTGCCAAGGCTCTCGTCGCCGGCGAGCACCTGCGGGTTGAACTTCATATTGAGCAGGGTCCCGCCGGTACGGGCGTGGTCCATTTTGGCGGCCGACTTCAGCACCGCCGTCGGCCCGTAGCGGTCGGCGCCCTGGACGGGCGAGATGCCCTCCGACAGGGGCAGGCCCGCCTTGCGCCCGTCGGGCGTGGCGCCGATGACCGAGCCGAAGTAGACGTGGACCGTCGTCGGCAGCAGGTTGATGGCGTAGCGACCGCCCTTGGTGTTGGGCCGGCCATCCACCGCTTCGAAATACACCTCAAACACCGAACGCATCACGTCGTCGGCGTAATCGTCGTCGTTGCCGTACTTGGGCGTCCGCTCCAGCAGGGTCCTTCGGAGCGCCTCTTCGTCTTCGAAATCGCTGCGCAGCGCCGCCAGCAACTGGGCCATCGGCACGCTCTTGCGATCGAACACGTGGTACTTGATCGCGGTCAGCGCGTCGGTGATCGTGCCGAGCCCGACGCCCTGGATGTAGTTCGTATTGTAGCGGGCGCCCCCGTCATGATAGTCCCGCCCCTTGGCGATGCAGTCGTCGATCAGGATCGACAGGAACGGAGCGGGCATGTACGTGGCGTAGAGCCGCTCGATGACGTTATTGCCTCGCATCTTGATGTCCATGATGTGGTCGAGCTGCCGTCGGAACGCCTCGAACAACTGCTCGAAGGTCTCGAACCGTTCGGGGTCGCCCGTTTGAAGGCCGAACTGCTGTCCCGTTCTGGGATCGACGCCGTTGTTGAGCGTCAGTTCCAGCACCTTGGGCAGGTTGAAGTACCCGGTGAGGATGTAGCTCTCCTTGCCGAACGCGCCGACCTCGACGCATCCGCTGGAGCCTCCGTTGCGGGCATCGGCCACCGACTTGCCCATGCGGATCAGCTCCTGGACGATCAGGTCGCAATTGAAGACCGAGGGCTGCCCGAACCCGGTGCGGATGATCTTCGTCGCCCGCTGGATGAAGCGGTCGGGGTTCTTCTTGCTGACCTGGATCGAACTGCTGGGCTGGACGAGGCGCATCTCTTCGATCACGTCGAGCACGAGGAAGGTCACTTCGTTGACGCCGTCGGAGCCGTCCTCCTTAAGCCCGCCGGTGTTGATCTGGGCGAAGTCGGTGTACGTGCCGCTCTCGGCGGCGGTGACACCCACCTTGGGCGGGGCGGGCTGATTGTTGAACTTGATCCAGAAGCACTGCAGCAGCTCGCGAGCCTGTTCGGTCGTCAGCGTCCCCTCGTCGACGCCTCGCCGGTAGAACGGAACGAGGTGCTGGTCCAGCCGGCCCGGGTTGAACGAGTCCCACGGGTTCATCTCGGTGGTCACCGCCAGGTGAACGAACCAGTAGTATTGCAGCGCCTCCCAGAAGTCGCGCGGCGCGTGCGCCGGGACGTGCGCGCAGATCGCGGCGATGCGTTCCAGCTCCTGCTTCCGTTGTCGATCGTTCTCTTGAGCTGCCAGATCGCGCGCGCGTTCGGCGTGCCGCCCGGCGAAGTGGATCAGCGCCTCGGCGCAGTCCGTGCAGCCGGTCGACGCGCTCTACCTGACCCCGAGCGGCTCGATCGACGCCACCGCCACCGCCTCGGTCGCGCGCCTGATCGGAGACGATCTGTTTCGCGACCGATTCAAAGGCGGCACGACGGATGGCAGGAACCTGGCGGCTTCGCGCGGCTGCCCGCGATCTTGAGTGCCGTGCGCCAGTTGCGGGTGGCCGACCGGCGAGCCGGCCAGTCGGTCGAGCAGGGCGATCCAGCGATTGGATGATAGTTGGCCTACGTCAGCTGGTCCGGTCGT
>CAZTGH010000290.1:5125-7163 GCA_964612985.1 uncultured Pirellulales bacterium | reverse complement strand
CGACTATGCGTCGCTGGGGCATCGTCGCAGGCAGGACGTCTACAGTCCAGGCGGTGCGGTGGGTCTGCGACCAGGTCGACCGTTGCTGGTGTATTCCGCGCGGGCACGGGAGGCCTATCGTGACGTGCCGATCGTGCTGGGCGGGCTCGAAGCGAGTCTGAGGCGGCTGGTGCATTATGACTATATCGAGGATCGGCTCAAGCGATCGGTGCTGGTGGATGCCAAGGCGGACCTGCTGGTGCATGGGATGGGCGAGCGGGCGGTGGGCGAGATCGCCAGGAGGCTGGACGCGGGGCAGTCGATCCAGGAACTGACCGATATTGGCGGTACGGCCTATATCGCGCACAAGGGAGCTGTCGTTCCCGAGGGTGCGGTGGCTCTGCCTTCGCTGACGCAGCAGAGCGATGAGGCGTCGCGGTTCATGACGAGCCACCAGCAGTATCAGGCGCAGGCGGGGACGGGAGGCAGACCTGTCGTGCAGGAGCAGGACCCGGGGACGCTGGTGGTGATGCCGGCGGCGGAACCGCTGAGGGGGGAGGAACTGGATGCGCTGTACGACCTGCCGTTCGCCCGCGCGTGGCATCCGCGCTACGATCGGGAGGGGGGCGTTCCGGCGCTGACGCCCGTGCAGTTTTCGATTACGACGCATCGGGGCTGCTTCGGCGGCTGTTCGTTCTGTTCAATCGGATGTCACCAGGGCAAGCAGATTCGCTCGCGGTCGTTGACGTCGCTGTTGAGCGAGGCGGATCGGATTCGATCGCACCCGCAGTTTCGCGGGACGATCGAGGACTTGGGCGGGCCATCGGCGAATATGTACGGCATGGAGTGCGACCAGAGCGAGACGTGCGGGCGGGCCAGTTGTCTGTTTCCGTCTCCGTGTCGGAGCGGGGGATTCGATCATGGGCCGATGCTGGAGATGATGGAGGCATTCGTGCGGTGGAGTCGGAATGGATCGAAGCGGACCAACGTTTTCGTTGCCTCGGGGATTCGCCATGACCTGGCCCTGCGAAGTCGGGACTATCTCGACCTGCTGGTCAAGCACTTCGTGGGCGGTCACCTGAAGGTGGCGCCGGAGCACTATTGTCCGGGCGTGCTGGATCGGATGGGCAAGCCGCACTTCGAGGTGTTCGAGGAGTTCGAGCAGCGGTTTGCCGAGTCGTGCAAGCGGGTGGGCAAAGAGGCGTATCTCGTGCCGTACTTTATCAGCGCCCATCCGGCGTGCCGACCCGAGGAGGCGCTCAAGCTCACCGAATATCTCGTGTCCCGTTCGTGGCGACCCCGACAGGTGCAGGATTTCGTGCCGATCCCGCTGACGCTTTCGACGGCGATGTATGTCTCAGGCGCCGACGCGGGCGGACGCAAGATCCACGTCCCCACCTCACGCAAGGAGAAGCGCCTCCAGGCGGCGCTGATGCAGTACTACCAGCCTCAGAATCGCAAGCTCGTTGCCGAGTTCCTGCGCGACCGCAAGCGCTCCGACCTGCTGGGCAGGATCAATCGCCTCAGCACGCCAAACCCTCGCCGGAGGAACTGACGCGACGCATCGGGTCAGCGGATGTAGGTGTCGAAGACGCGAACCGATTTCCACGTTTCCCGGTTCTCTGCGATGAACGTCTGATGGTCCGCCGCCTGCTGGTATAGATCGTGGTGCTGCTGGTCCTTGAAGACGATGTGCAGGCTCACGTGCCAGTCGCGGACGTTGACGTCGCGGGCATGCGATTCGACAACCTCACCGGCGGCGAAGGCGACGATGCCGGGCTCACCGCTGAGGTACGTATAGCAGTCGGCGATCAGCTTCGCCCGGGCCGCCTCGGAATCATCGTGCAGCGTGAAGTAGACGTTGTGGGCCAGCGCCGGCGGCTCCAGCCGGCAGCGGGCGGGCCCATGCGCACAGCCCGAGACGCTGACGGCGATCGCCAGTATGGCCAGCATTGCAGGGTACTTCATAGCAGCCTCCCAGGAGTTTCTTGGACATCATAGAGCGGCAGCGGCCCTCGTCAAGGAAGAAGACACTGTTGGCTCTTGGCAAGGGGCGGGG
>CAZTGH010000290.1:2401-5115 GCA_964612985.1 uncultured Pirellulales bacterium | reverse complement strand
CCTCGTCAAGGAAGAACGTTCTCTCGAACGACTTGTCAGTTGAGGACTTCAGCGGGTCTTTCTCGGCAAGACCGCTCGGGGCCCCAGAGGCCCAGATTACCCCCAGGTTGCCCTAATCTGAGCCTGTAGCCCATCGGTCTTGCCGAGTGGATAGTGGCTGAAGTCGTTGTTTTCAAAACTCGGCCATCCCCAAGCCCTCACGGGCTTGAGGCTGCCACCCAGATGTTTCAGGGGGCGAGAAGCGTCGATGGCGAGAACGCTCGCGTTCCATGATCGGCCTTACCGAACCACGTGCGGTGTGGATACGATCTTCAGCACCACTCCCGTATTGCCATAGGGGCCCAGGGCGCCGCTGGCGAGGATATAGATTTCACCGTCGTGGTCCTGTCCGATGCCCTTGAGGAACAGGTTCAGGGGCGTGCGATCGGCGCCGAGGAGCAGTTCCTGGATCTGTCCCGTCCAGAGGTTGGCGACGAAGAGACGCCCCTGGGGGGAACTGAACGCGCGGGAGTAGTCGCCGAAGACGTAGAGGCCCTGCAACTGCGGCGCGAGGGTACCACGATAGAGGTGTCCGCCGACGACGGCCAGGCCATCGTCGTGGTCGTACTGGAGGACGGGGTCGATCAGGGCGGGATCTTCGAAGGGGACGCCGACAGCGATATCCTCGGCATCGAAGAGGAAGTCGCCTTCCTTGAGGTTCCAGCCGTAGTTGCCGCCTTTGCGGACGATGTTGATCTCCTCGACGTGGCCCTGTCCGACGTCGGCGACGAGGAGGGCGCCGGTGACTTCATCGAAGCTGAACCGGTAAGGGTTGCGGAAGCCATAGGCGAAGATCTCGTCGACACCGTCTGTACCGACGAACTCGTTGTCCCAGGGGATGCGGTATTGGCCGTTGGCGCTGGCGGGATTCCGGCTGTCGGGCGCAGCCTCGGGGGGCAGCGGATCGATGCGTACGATGCTGCCAAGGATGGTGCCGGTGTTCTGGCCATTGCCGGTGGGCCCATGTCCGGCGCCGGCGTCGTTGGCAGCGCCGCCATCGCCCAGGGAGATGTAGAGATAGCCATCGGGCCCGAAGGCGAGCTGGCCTCCGTTGTGGTTGAATTGTGGTTGGTCGATCCGTAGCAGCACGCGGGCGGTGGTCGGGTCGACCACGTTCTGTCCGCGAGCCAACTGCCATTCCGTGACGACGCTCTGATGGTTGATCTGGTCGGGTTCGAGATCGAGCGTGAAATCGGCGGGTCCTTGGACGGGCTCGCTCGTGTAGGTGTAGACCGTCCGGTATCCGGGACTGCTCGGGTCGGCGAACCCGGGGTGGAAGGCGAGACCGAAGAAGCCTCGTTCATCGTAATCATTGACATCGAAGGTGCCGAATATGCCGAGGGGCTGGACGAGACGATCGGTGACGTCGAGGAAGGGGGTCGGCTGGAGTTGGCCCTGGTCGATGACGCGGACCGGGCCGGATTGTTCGACTACATAGAGCCGTCCAGGGACGCTCGGGTCGGGCACCAGGTCGACCGGTGCGGTCAGTCCGGACGCGACGACCTCCAGATCGATCCGGATCGGCGAGGGGGCAATCGTATCGCCGATTGGCAGCCCGGCGACGGTGAAATCGCCACGCATTTCCATGAAGTGCGGGCGGCAGCGATATCCGGGGGTGCGGCCCGATTCGGTCATGGCCTGGTACAGGCCTGTCGTGAGGGTGAAGGCGACGGTTCCCTGGCCGTCGTCGTGCCAGTTCACCTGTGGGTCGGATTCGAAAGTGCCGGCCGCTGCCATCGAGAGCAGGACCCGGTCCTGGGTCGGTGAGGGGGACTTGGCGATGACTTCAAACGGGTGAACGACGTGTGCGGTGACAGTGACCTGGTACCGCTTGCCCAGTTCCAGAGGCAGCGCGGGGTCGGCGCTGCCGATCGCGCCGAACTCGGCGTCGGGTGGGCTGAACGCGTCCAGCCGATAGGAGGAGGAGCCGATATTTCCGAATGTCCAGGTCACGTCCGGCGCCTGGGCCTGGGCGGCGGCAACGGTCAACGACAGGGCCACAGCCAGGACCAGCGTCCGATTCTTGATTCGCAATGCTTCCATCGTCTTGATCTCCCTGCAGTGCACAGTAGTTTGTCGACACGGATTTTCGCACCAACGCGTTGCGACAGGTAAGACTTGATTGATCCTACTATTCCGATGGATATACAGTTCATTTGACTGGGGAATTTCGTCGGAGATTGTGTCTGGCGAAGGACGCACTCGGAGGTGGCCGCCGCAGAGCACGAGACTGTGCGCAGCAATTCCTTACTGTTTGGTCTGGGAACCGAAAATGAGAGAAACCAGCAATAACAATAGAGATTTGCCGCGCACACTGCGCACAGGCGGCATCGGCTTGGCCCGCAGGCGCTGCGTCTAGGGCCAGGTGGAGAGGATTCTGGAGACTTCCATCGAGTTGACGGTGATCGGGGCGCCCTCGCAGAAGAATCGCAGGGAGCGGTTCTCATCGGCGAATCTGACGCCCATCGGCATGTAGAGGTGGCCTTCGTTGGCGAAGATCTCGATCGAGGTGCGATCGACCAGGACGTCCAGTGCGATCGAGCCATCGTGGGGGGCCAGCGGAGCGGTCTTTTCGCCACAAGAGAGCATGCGGTTCTTCGGGTCGTAGACGATGCGCGTGCCGCGCACGTCGAGCACCACGCGGTCTGCCTGGTCCGGCTCGAAACGGGCGGTGA
>CAZTGH010000290.1:0-2391 GCA_964612985.1 uncultured Pirellulales bacterium | reverse complement strand
GAACAGGTCGCCTCGGATCCCGGAGAGCAGGTCCTTTCGCGGCTCGAGGCTCAGGTCGGTCCAGCCTCGATAGGGTTCCTGGATGCGTTCGATCTCCCGGACGGGGAGGGCGAACATGCGCAGCCCTTCGTCGGTCGTTCGCAGCGTCAGCTCGACGGGAAAGAGCATCATCTGGTTGAACGGCATGCCCGGCATCTCGACCCGCCCCCAGGCGATCTGGATGCGGCGGCCGTCCTCGGGCGGGATGTTGTTGTAGGTCTGGGAGGCATAGAAGCAGTTGCCATGGTTGAACTTGATCTTGTCGGATTCGGGGGTGAAGGTCTTTCCGTCGAAGGAACCGATGCGGTAGTCGCCATCGGCGGCGTAGAGGATCCAACGCGTGTTGTCCCGGTTGCCGTCGACGGGCAGCTCGAAGATCTCGGGGCATTCGTAGAAGCCTTCGATCCGGCTCTGGTACTGCCAGTTCTTGAGGTCGTCGGAGGTGTAGAAGGCGATGGTGCGTTTGTCGTCGACCTCGTGATACAGCGCCATGACCCAGTGCTCGCCCGGCTCGTACCAGATGACCTTGGGATCGCGGCCTTTATGCTCGATGACAGGATTGCCTTCGTACTCGGTGAAGGTCATGCCGCCATCGTTGCTGTAGACGATGCACTCGCCCCGTCCGGTGCTGGTATAGGCGGCGACGATGGGGGGCTCATCGCCTTTCTGGAAGCCGGCGGTGTCGGCGGTGTCGACGACGGCACTGCCCGAGAAGCACCAGTCGCCGAACTGCTGGGGATAGAGGGCGATTGGAAGCTCGGTCCAGTGGACCAGGTCCCGGCTGACCGCGTGGCCCCAATGCATGTTGCCCCACTTAATGCCATAGGGGTTGTGCTGGTAGTAGAGGTGGTACAGGCCCTGGTAGTACACCAGGCCGTTGGAGTCGTTGTTCCATCCGCGCCGCGAGGTGAAGTGGAATTGCGGGCGGTATTTCTCCTGGTAGAGGTTCTCGGCGCCCTTGATCTTGTCGTCCTGCCCGACGAGGTTCAGTCCAAAAGAAGACCTTGGCAGGCTGTCCACCTCGATGGTGGCCTTCTTGCCCTTGAACTGACTGACGTCGAGGAAGACCCAGAAATCGGGCTCGATGTCGGCCAGTTCGATCTCGAATTCGCGAACGGTTTCGCCATCGATGATGAGCCTGGCGCGACGTTTCGGAGCTCCATTCTTGACGGGAAAATTCAGGTACCTGGCAGTGAGCAGGAGTTCTTTGCTCGCGTCGAAATCGGTTCGGGAGTTGCTCTGGAAGATGTGATCGACAGTGATGTGGCCCCAGAGGCGGGTGTGGTTGTCCACGATGCGGATCTGAGCCGTCTTGCCGACGAGATCGGAGACGTCCCAGATTCGTGCGCTCATTCTCTCGGTGCCGCCGGGGCGGTTGTTGCGTCCGGTAGCCGTGCGCACCATGCGACCGCTGACGAGCAGATCCACGCACGTCCGCCTGGGATAGCCGCCTCCGCCGATCAGGAAGTGGATGTACTGGCGCTCGATCTTGAATGGCGGTGAGGTCAGCGTGCCCTTAGAGGCGTCGCCTTCGTGGAAGCTGTTGACCAGGCCCTGGCCCTCGAAACCGGTGACCGTCAACTGCCCTGGCAGGGCGCCTCGGGCGGGGCCGCTGCCGAAGGCGTTTCCGACCGCCTCCCAGCCCGCGTAGTCGACGCCTTCGAAATCGGCGATGAGCAGGTCCGGCTCGTGCGCGCCGTGGCAGAGCCCGGGGAGAGAAATCGCCAAAAGAATCAATGCCCACTGTCGCATGGGAGCTTCCTTTCTTTGTGCCGTTGCGTTCGTCTTGCTTCGACCCGCTCGCCCCCGCGCGGGTCGCGTCCATCGATTATGCGGTTTTTCCGCGTTCGGGGCAAGCCTCTCTGGAGTCAGAAACGGAGAAGGAGGGGGCGGTCAAAATACGATGGCACTTGTGTCGCCTGCATGCGCATTGTCATTCCGACTGGAGCGAAGCGGAATGGAGGAATCCGCCACCACTTGCCGACCGCACCCGGAAGGAGTGCGTCGGGTGGGTCGGACTGGCGTTGGGCGTGGGTTTGTGCTATGATGACGGGCGAATCGATCCATTATTTTCTGATGAGAAGAAACGCGTGTCCGACAGGGGATGACGCGATAGATGTACGGGGGTAGCGATGAGGCAACATGATGGGTGGCGGGTGATCCCGGGGCGGGGGCGTCCTTTACAATCGAACGTGCATCTGCCCCTGGCAGTCGTTCTGGCGGTGGTGTGGCTCACTCCAATGGCGCCGGCGTCGGCTGATTCTAAAGAGGTCGCGTCGGCATACGGCTTTCTGGAACTGGACGATCCCCGCATTGTGGTGGATGCCAACGGCACGGCGTTGTTGACGTTCG
>CAZTGH010000289.1:0-7167 GCA_964612985.1 uncultured Pirellulales bacterium | reverse complement strand
AGACGGAGGATCTCGCCCGAGCGAACCAGGTCCGTCAGCAGCGCCGGACCCACCCCGCCCGGCGCCAGACTCATCACCGAGTTGACGCGCCCGATCGTCTTGACGAGTTCCTCCGAGGCGATGAGGATGCCCGTCCGCGCCGCGGGCAGGCCCAGCTTGGACAGGCTCATGCACAGGATCGTGTGGTCGTCCCACAGCGGCTCGGCCTTTCTGAAGACGATGTGCGGAAACGGCAATCCGTACGCATTATCGACGATCAGGGGAATGCCCTTCTCGCGGGCCAGGGCGCCCAGGCGGGTCAGCTCATCGTTGGTCAGCACGTTGCCGCTCGGGTTCGTCGGACGCGAGACGCAGATCGCGCCGATGTCGTCGCCCACCTCGAGGCGGTCGAAATCGACGTGGTACTTGAAGAAGTGCTCGCCGACCAACTGGATGCGCGGGCGGATCGAGGTGAACACGTCAGGCGTCAGCGCCAGATCGCAATACCCGATGTACTCGGGCGTCAATGGAAAGAGGATCTTCTTCGTGGTCCCGTCGTCGTGCTCGCCCGCGAAGAGATTGAACAGGATAAAGAACGCCAACTGGCTGCCGCTGGTCAGCGCGATGTTGCCGGGGCCGATCTTCCACCCACACTGCTCGCGCAACAGGGCCGCCAGCGCCGCGATGAACTCGCTATGGCCTTCGGGTGGATCGTACTCGCCCAGGGCCCGTCCGGACCGCGCCTGGTCGGCGAACAGCGCCATGGCGCTATCGCGAAAGCGCTGCTCGACTTCCGGAATGTGGGCCGGGTTGCCCCCGCCCAGCATGAACCTCTCGCCCGGTTTCGACAGCGTCGCCCCGAGATCGTCCATGAGCTGCCCGATCCCCGACTTGGCCGCCATGCGCTGACCGATCTTCGACAACCGCATCATTTCTCCAACGCAAACGCCGTCCTCGGTGACAGGAAATACAACCACTTCTGGCGAACGGGCGTGCGGAGGATGTCGCCCGCCGCGCGTCCGTACAGATCCAACTGTCCGCGATAGGCCTCGGCACGCTCGGCGATCCGCTCGCCCGAGACGCGATCGCTCTTGAAGTCGATCACGATCAGCCCGTCGGGCGTCTGCACGAGCAGATCGATGATCCCCTGGACGACGACGATCTCGCCTCCGCCATCCTCGGCGCCGTCGCCGCGCAGGCGGGTCGTCCCGTCGGTCCGCACGAGTTCCCTGGCGGGCACCCCATACGTAAAGGGCCACTCGCGCAACACGGTATTGTCGCGATCGAGCGTCCGTGCGCCCAGGTCGCTCTCGAAGAAGGCGAGGATGGCGCCGACGTCGATCCGCTCGCCCAGGTCGGGCACGATCAGCTCCTCCTCCACGAGCCTGTCGCGCGTCCGCTCGATCGATTCGTACGTTACGCCCTGGGTCAGATCGACGTTCGCGATCACCAGGTGCACTGCGGTGCCGATCTGGCGAGCCTGCCCATGCGGCGCCTCGCGCGGATCGCTCGTCACCAGGGCCACGGGCTGCCGCTGCACCGCCAGCGAATAGTCCCGATAGGCGAACTCATCGTCCTCGTGGGTCAGTTCCGTCACCGACCGCTTGGCGGGTTCGCGCACCGCTCGGGTATAGGCGTATTGCCAGTCCAGCCGGGCGTTCAGCTCCGCGAGCAGTTTTCGCCCGTTTGCATCGCTCTGCATCGCCTCGGGGTCAGCGGCCGGGACCTTCTTGAGATCGCGCAACTCCTGCACGCGGCGCGAAAATTCCCGCAGTTCGTCGGCGCCATAGACGTGCAGATCGAACAGGTCCTCGTCGGCCGCCTCGTGCGCCAGGTCTGTGCCGAACGCTTCGTGCAGCGACCGCTGATCGGCCAGGCCATACAGCAGCCATTCCAGCGGACTCTTGCAGCTTCGCAGCAGCCAGCTCGGCACCGCCGGGTCCGCCAGCACGAGCCCCTGCGTCAGCACCCGGCGCAATCCGCTGTGCCTGTGCGAGGCGGTCAGGATCAGGCGGTCCTTCGCCCGCGTCATCGCGACGTAGAGCACGCGCATCTCCTCGGCCAGCGTGACCGCATGCTTCTTGGCGCCGATCACCTGGTGGGCCAGCGAGCGCAGCTTCGTATTCGAACGCGCGTCGATCACCCGCAGTCCGAGCGTGTACTCGGCATCGGCGACCACGTCCGCCTGCACGTCCCGCTGGTTGAACTCACTATCCATTTCCGCCAGAAAGACGACCGGGAACTCCAGGCCCTTGCTCTTGTGCACGCTGAGGATGCGAACCGCGTTGCCCGACACCGCCGGTTCGGCGGGCGTCCAGTCCTGACCGGCCTCCTGGAGCTTCTCCACGAACGTCACGAACCGCGTCAGCGAAGGCACCCCCGCGCTGCTGGCAAAGCCCTCGAACTGGATCGCCCGATCGTGCAGCTTGAGCAGGTTCGCCTTGCGCGCCTGCCCGTTCGGAAGCGCCGTCACGAACGCGACGTACTGCGTCTGGCGATAGATGCGCCACAGCAGGTCCGCCAGTTGCCCGCGCCGCGCCAGGCGTCGCCAGCCTTCCAGCGTCGCAAACGCCTGCGCGAGTTTCTCGCTCAGCTTCGCGTCGGCGCCGGCGCCATGGTATTCCACCGCTGCGGCATAGAAATTCGCCGCGGGCATCTTCTCCTTCGCCGTCGCGCGAATCGCCGCCAGCTCGCTGTCGGTGAACCGAAAGAAGGGACTGCGCAGCACCGCCGCCAGCTCGATGTCGCGCTGCGGATTGTCCAGCACCTTGAGCAGGCAGAGCACGTCGGTGATCTCCGTCGTCTCGAAATAGCCTGCGGTCGCGTCGCAACGGACGGGAATGCCCGCCAGTCGCAGGATCTCGACGTAGTCGTTGGCCTTCTTGGCCAGGGAGCGCATCAGCACCACGATGTCCCGATAGGCGAGGTCGCGATAGCCTCCCGCGTCCTGGTCGAAGACCTTCATCGCAGGCGTCCCCGGTTCGGCGCCCACCAGTTGCTGAATCCGCTGTGCGATCAGCGCCGCCTGCCTCTGCCGGGGGCGCACCACCTCGCCACTGGCCTCGTCGCTGTCGCCCTCCTGGGCCTGCGCGTCGCCATCGTCGGCGTTCTCATCGAGCAGGTGCAGTTCCACCAGCGGCGCGGGCGAAGCGGTCGCCTGTGCCTGGGCGATCGCATCGGGACCGGGACGCAGGCGAGCGGCCTCGTCATAATCGATATGCGCCAGCGCCGAGGTCATGATCCGCCCGAAGACCTTGTTTGCGAAATCCAGGATGCCCTTCGCGGAGCGGAAGTTGGTGTTGAGATCGACGCGGAACCCCTGGCTCGCATCCGCCGACGCCTGCAACTGCTGCAGGAAGATCGTCGGCTCGGCCCCCCGCCAGGCGTAGATGCTCTGCTTGACGTCGCCCACCACGAAGACGTTGTCGCCCGAGCTGAGCGCATCGAGGATCGCCTGCTGGACGGGGTTGATGTCCTGATACTCATCGACGAAGATGTACCGATACCGCTCGCGCAGACTCAGCGCCGTCTCGGAAGGCAGCGTCCGTCCCGACTCGTCCTGCCTGGTCAGCAGCCTGAGCGCGTAGTGCTCCAGGTCGGCAAAGTCCAGCCCGCTCAGCGAGCGCTTGCGCTGGGCGTACAGCGCATCGAACCGCTGGACCAGGTCGATCAGCACCTCCGTCTGCGCGCTCGCCGCCTGCCCGACCGCATCCATGTAGTCGGGATGGACGATCGCCAGATCGCTCAGGGAAGCAAAATCCTTCACGGCCTTCATACGAAGATGATCCCTGAGCAATTCGGTGAGCATCTCGGGGAAGCCTTTTAGCGGTGGGGCCTTGGGCCTAACGAAATTGCGGATCCTGTCGACGCACGCGTCCCAGTCCCCTCTCGCCAATCGCTGGCGGCAGTTCTGGATCGGCGAGATCAGGTCCGCTTCCAGCGCAGCGCCCCACTTGCCGTCAGACGCTTGGCGTTCGTAGAGTTGCCTGGCCGCACGCAGGCGCGCCAGGATCGCGTCGAGTTCGTCACCGACCAGGTCCTTCTGCGCCTGGCCCAGTTCGCTCTGGTCGGGCTCGGTCGCCTGCGCCAGCGCCCGCGCCCGCTCGCACCACCGGTCGCGCGAGGCGACCCCGTCGAGGAAATCGTGCAGTCGAATGATGCCCGCGAGAAAGCCGCCTCCATCCCGCACGTCCCGCCGATGCAACAGCGACTCCAGCGACGGCGCCAGCGACTCCTGCTGCCACGCCCAGTCGAAGGTCTGCTCGAGCACCTCCGCCTTGAGCAGCATCGCCTCGTCGGCATCGATCACGCGAAACGCCGGGTCGAGCGCGATCTCGTGGAAGTTCTCGCTGATCAGCCGCTTGCAGAACGCGTGGATCGTGCTGATGTCGGCGCCCTGGAGCAGCACGATCTGCCGGCCCAGCCGCCAGTCGCGCGTCTGCTCGAACACCTCCTTGAGGCGCCGCCCGATCCGCGAACGCATCTGCTCCGCTGCCGCCTCCGTGAACGTCAGCACCAGCATGTTCAGCACGTTTGTCGATAGCGCCGCATCCGACAGCAGGTTCACCGCCCGACCCGACAGCACCGCGGTCTTGCCGGTGCCCGCCGATGCGGTCACCAGCACGTTCGACCCCAGCGCCGCGATCGCCTTGGCTTGTTGCTCGGTCCACTGGATCTTCCGTTCGCCGGTCATGATGTCACCGCCTCGCCCACGACGTCGAGCTTGCCCTTGCTGTCGATGAAATGATAGTCGTTGATCTGCCAGTCGAATCGGCACACCGCGCGGTAGTCGCAGAACTTGCACGCCACCTCCGTGCCCAGCCGGTAGGGACGCACCTCGATCTGCCCCGCGACGATGCCCGCCGCCAGCGAGACGATCTTGTTCTTCGCGAAGGCCAGCACGCGCTGGAAGTCGTCGGGCCGGAGCGACCCGCTCGTGGCATAGCGACCGTATTGCCCATCGCCCTTCGTGACGCAGAAGTTATACAGCCGACTTCCCTTCCAGTCCGCATCAGGATCGAGCGCGTCGGCATAGCTGCCATCGAACAGGCCCTTCGCCTTGCGCGTCGTCCGCTCGGCCTTCTCGGCCAGCTCGTCGATCGTCGCGGTCCTGGGGGGCTGCTCGACCGGCACCGCGAACCCGCCTGCCACGCGGTCGATGTCGGCGCCGCCCGTCTGCGACAGCGCCAGCAGGTACATCGGAAGCTGGATGTTGAGCCCATGATAGAACCGCGACCAGTCGAACTTCGTCGCTGCCTCCGTCCGCTTGTAGTCGAAGATCAGCGCCACCCGCTTGCCGTCCGCAGGCGATGCGTCGATTCGGTCGATCCGTCCCGTCAGCGACACCACGCCTCCTTCGGGCAGCGGTAGCTCAAAGGCGCCGAGGTTCTGCTCCGCGTGCCCCGCCTCGCCAAAGCCCATCTCCGAGAGGATCGGACGAAAGGCCCCCGCCCGCGCCATCTGCGCGACGTCGAGAAGGCATTCGCCCAGCACGCCCGATGCGTTCTGGATGATGAAGGCGTTGTGCTCCGAGCGGGCCTGGAACTTCGAGATAAAGGGATCGTGCTGGGCAAAATCCCGCACCCGCTCGCTCAGCAATTCCAGCAGCCGGGCGTCGTCCACGTCGGCAAAGCTCTTGCCCTCAGACGCCAACTGCCTGGTCAGCGCGTCGAGGATCGCATGATAGAAGTTGCCCAGGTCCAGCGGCTCCAGGCGGAACTCCCGCCGGGGTTTGAGATCGAGCGAATACCGCGCGAAATGCTTGAACGGACAGGCGGCAAACGTTGCCAGCCGTGTCGCCGAACCCTGGAGCTTGCCGGAAAAGAGCTTCTTCACGACCTCGGGCGAAAGCGTCGCATCGTTGCGATAGGCGATGGCGCTGGCCACCGACGCCGCGGTTCCGCGCCGCTCCCGATCCTCGCTCATCGCTGCCAGCAGACCTTCGAGCGGCGCATCCGCCTGCTCCTCGCGTGCGAACACGTCCCGCCCCAGTCGGGTGCACAGCCACTGCGCCAGTTCCAGATCGTTGTGGATGTCGCGGGCAGTGGTCTGTCCGTCCGAGGGCACCGTCACGGTCAGATCATCGAACAGGTCCATCAGCTCATCGACAAAGTGCGACCGCGCCATCGGCGCGCCCTTCTCGTCGACGCCTGGATAGCTGATGCACAGAAACTCCGACGGTCGTGTAAACGCGATGTACGCCAGGTACTGTCGCTCCGCCAGGGTCTGCGTCGTGGTCGGCGCCACGTGGAACCCCACCTCCTCCGCCAGCTCGCGATCGGAGTCCGTCAGCACCCCCGCCGACGGCACCGGGACGGGAAACTGCTTCTGCGTCGCGCCCAGCAGAAACACCGCCTTGAGGTTCGGATGCCGGCTCCGCTCGATCGATCCCACCAGCACCTGGTCCAGGCTGGGCGGAATGAACGCCATCGTCATCTGCGAAAACGCCAGGTTCAGAAGCGACACGTAATCCGCAGGCGCCATCGCGTCGCGTTCGAACACCTCGACCAGCTCGTCGAAGATCTCGACGAAGAGATCGAAGAACTGGCGGTGCTCGTCCGCGGTCGTCAGGTCCCCCGCCTCGTGCGCCTCGTCCACCCAGCGCCGCACGACCCGGCGTACCTCCAGCGTATCCAGCAGCCCGAACACCGCGCGCGTGAAGTCGATGGCCTGTAAGGGCGAATCATCCTTCGCCTCCGCCTGCGAAGTGCCATCCGCCCGCGCCGTCAGCGCTGTGCGCAGCTCCAGCAACGGCGCTGCCGCGCGCCGTCGAATCGCATCGATCGTCGTCTCGTCGAAATCCGGATCGTCGGGACCCTTGAATTGCCACGTCTCGCTCCGCAGCCAGTCGCGACCGTCCACTCCGAACGCCAGGCAGTAGTTCTCCAGCACGTCCACCTCCCGGCGGGTGATGGGCACCAGGTCGCTCTTGAGGTACGCGAACACGTCCGCGTGGTCGAACCCGCCGATGACCGCACTGAGCGCCGAGGTCACCAGCTCGATCACCGGATGGCGATCCAGAGGCTTGCGCTGGTCGATAAAGTACGGAATCTTATGGTCCTCGAAATACGCGCGGATGTAGTGCTCGTACCGCCCCAGGTCGGAGGCGACCACCGCGATATCACGGTACCGGCACCCCTGCTCCTGCACGAGACGGAGGATCTCGCCCGAGACGAACTCCGCTTCCGC
>CAZTGH010000288.1:0-7181 GCA_964612985.1 uncultured Pirellulales bacterium | reverse complement strand
GGGGCAGATACTCCTGCTTGATCTCCTCGGAGGCGAAGGCGTTGATCGTCTCGGCAATGCCCTGGAGGCCGAAGATGTTCATCAGCGAGGCGTCAGCGCGGGAGATGATCTCGGTGGCCATGGAGTAGAGGAGGTTGGGGAAGTTGAGCCCGCCGAAGCGGTAGGGCAGGGTGAAGCCCATGACCTCGGCTTGGGCGAGCTTTTCGAGTGCCTCGGCGATGCCAGCGGCGCGGGTGACGGATCCGTCTTCGTTGAGGGTATTGCCCTCGCGGTCGACGCTCTCGGCGCGCGGGGCGATGAAGTCGGCGCTGAGCTCGCCCAGTGCGTCGAGGACCATTTCGTAGTTCTGAACGGCCTCGGCGGCGTCGCTGGGGGCGTAGTCGAACTCGTCGGCGAAGCGGAAGCCCTCTTCGGTGAGCGGGGCGAGCCGGCCCAGGTCGATGTGCTGGAAGAGAAACTGGATGTCGTCGTTGTCGCGGTAGAAGTTGCCCATGGCTATCCTGTCGTCTTATCGGTTTTGCATGTATGGGCGCCCGTCAGGCATCCCGGCGGAGATCCTTCGCTTCGCTCAGGATGACAAAGGGGCTATCTATATCATTGTCCTATTGATTTGTGGCTGCTTTTGTGCCCGCCGTTCATCCTCGGGCGAGGTCCTTCGCTTCGCTCAGGAGGACAAGCAGGGTGCTATGTTGGCTATGGTCGTCCCTGCTGCGCTCAGGATGACGGAGCGGGTTTCTAGTCTTTGATGCTTTTCTCCTTGATGGCCCGGATCATGCGGGGCACGACGTCGTTGAGATCGCCGACGATTTTGTAATGTGCGATACTGAAGATCGGGGCCTCGGGATCGTTGTTGATGGCGACGATTTTCTGGCTCTGGGCCATGCCGGCCTGGTGCTGGATGGCGCCGCTGATGCCGACGGCGATGTAGAGGCTGGGTCGGACGGTGGTGCCGGTCTGGCCGACTTGGTGATCGTGATCGATGAAGCCCAGATCGACGGCGGGTCGCGTGGCGGCAGGGGCGGCGCCGAGGCAGTTGGCCAGGTCATAGATGAGTTTGAAGTTGTCCTTGCTGCCGACTCCGGCGCCGCCGGCGACGATGAGACGGGCGGCCTTGAGATCGACCTTCTTGGCGCGGCGATGTTCCTGGAGGATCTCGAGGGGGAGATCCTCGGGGGTGATGGTGACGCTTTCGGTGACGACCACGCCATGATGGTTCGGATTGGGCTCGGGCATCGGCATGACGCCTTCGCGGACGGTGGCCATCTGGGGCCAGCGATCGTAGTTGATGATCGTGGCGATGATGTTGCCTCCGAAGGCGGGTCGGATCTGGAAGAGCAGGTTCTCGTGGACCTCGCCATCACGCGGCGTTTTGTGCGTACCGATCTGGAGATCGGTGCAGTCGGCGGTGAGGCCTGCCTTGGCGGCGCTGGCGATGCGCGGGGCGAGGTCGCGGCCCGCGGGCGTGGCGCCGTAGAGCACGATCTGGGGTTTGTGCTTCTCGATCAGCTCAAGGATCGCCTTGGCGTAGCTGTTGGTCTGATAAGTCTTGAGCAGCGGGTCCTCGGCGAGGTAGACCTTGTCGGCGCCGCTGTGGATGAGCGGAGTGGCGAGGTCTCGCACGTCGTCCCCGAGGAGCACGGCCGCGAGGCGGACCTTGAGGATGTCGGCCAGGTGGCGTGCCTTGCTCATCAATTCGATCGGGGTCTCTTCGAGTTTGCCTTCGTGCTGCTCGGCGAATACCCACACTTCACCTTGTCTGTTTACTTCGATCATATTTCGTATCTCGTCGTTCGTATCTCGTATCTCGTGAGGCCCAGGAAGGCCATTCAACTCGCCTGCGAAGCAGCACCGTCATGCTGAACCCATACGGCGGCGCTCCAGGCGGACCGTGCGAAGGCTTCGGGCCGCGAATGGGGAACCCCCTCGCTGTCGCGCTATCGTCGCTGGGCCCGCTATGCGATGATCTTGTCGTCGATGAGTTCGTGGATCATGGCGGCGAGGCCCTCATCGGTGGGCTCGATCTCCTTGCTCTCCTTGGCGGCCAGGACCACGCTCTGGATGCGATGGACCTTAGTGGGCGAACCGTTGCGACCGCACCAGGTGAGGTCCGCTTCGAGGTCGTCCAGGTTCCACTCCTGGATGAGCAGGCCCTTGGCTCTCAGTGCGGCACAGCGGGTCTCGGCCAGCTCGTTGATCTCGGCCTCGACCGCGTCGGGATTCATCGCACGGATCTCGTCGGCGACCT
This sequence comes from uncultured Pirellulales bacterium, assembly GCA_964612985.1. Lineage (GTDB taxonomy): Bacteria > Planctomycetota > Phycisphaerae > Sedimentisphaerales > Anaerobacaceae > Anaerobaca. The sequence goes on along the minus strand of CAZTGH010000288.1, from coordinate 4,936 downwards.
CTGTGGCGGTGCGGGCCTTCTTGTGCTTCATCAGTCGCTTGGCGGCGGCAATGCGCGGGGCGTTGGCGTCGCCGATGACCGTCAGGAGCACGGGCAGTTTCGCTCGCACCGACTGCCACCCGTTGCCGATGTTGCGCCGGAGCTGGATGGTGCGGTTCTGGAGATCTTCCAGTGCTTCAATATAGGTAATCTGGGGCAGCCCCAGTTTTTCCGCGAGCTGGGGGCCGACCTGGGCGGTATCGCCATCGATGGCCTGGCGGCCGCACAGGACGATGTCATGGTCGATTTTGCGGACGGCGCAACTGAGGATGTAGCTGGTGGCGAGCGTGTCGCTGGCGGCGCAGCGCACGTCGGTGACGAGGACGGCCTCGTCGGCGCCGCGGTAGAGCGATTCGCGCAGCATGCGCGTCGCGCCGGGCAGGCCCATCGTGACGACGGTGACCTTGCCGCCGAAGCGGTCCTTGATCTGCAGCGCCATCTCGAGCGCGTTGAGGTCTTCCGGATTGAAGATCGCCGGCAGGGCCGAACGGTTGACCGTGCCGTCGTCGTTCATGACCTTGCCGGTGATCCGGTGCGTATCGGGCACCTGCTTGGTCAGCACAACACAATTGTAGCCCACGTATAATCTCCTGTGCGTCCTTTCTTGCCTGGCGTCGGTTTTCACAAACGCGCAAGTTTATCGCGCCAGGCGTTGAGGTCAAGTCCAAAACGGGAGGTTGGGGAGGGCGGATTTTTCCGGTCGTGGGGGAAAGTCGCGACAAAAGGGCTAAACCCCTGTGGTGAAAAGGACGATGGATTTGTCGAATAGCATCGCGCGCAGGTCAAAAAGGGAGTTTTTTTTTGACAGATGCGGGCACAACCAGATAATGATCGCCGGCGGTGGCTTTATCGGATGTGGCTACCGGAGCTGAACGAGAGGCTTCCTGGCGTAAGGATGCGGCCCCTGGGTGACCTGGGGGATTCTGAATGGCAAGTGAAACGAGTTACGACACCGTGTTTGGCAAGATGGCCGTGGATCAGGGGCTCTGTACAGACAAAGAGCTTCGCCGCTCGATCCAGGAGCTTCAGGAACGTCGCAAGATCAATCCGGTGATGCTGCAGGAACTGCTGATCGAGATGGGGTACATCACGGCGACGCAGGCGGAGCGTCTCAAGCAGAGCATCAAGGAGAACAAGGTCGCGGTCCATCAGATCCCAGGGTACAAGATCCTGGGCAAGATCGGTGCGGGGGCGATGGCGTTCGTGTACAAGGCGAAGCAGCTCAGCCTGAATCGCACGGTGGCGATCAAGGTGCTGCCTCGTCGGTTCACGGAGAACCCCGAGTACGTGCAGCGGTTCTATAAGGAAGGGCAGGCGGCGGGTAAGCTGAACCATCCGAACATCGTGCAGGCGATCGACGTCGGGGAGGCGGGCGGCTATCACTATTTTGTGATGGAGTACGTCGAGGGCAAGACGATTGCGGACGACCTGACCGGGGGCAACCCGTTCGGCGAGAAAGAAGCCATCGAGATCATCATCCAGGTGGCGCACGCACTGACGCACGCCCATTCGCACGGGCTGGTGCACCGGGATGTCAAACCGAAGAACATCATGATCAACAAGCAGGGGGTGGTGAAGCTGGCGGACATGGGTCTGGCGCGGGAGACGACGGACATCGAGGCGGCGCAGAGCGAGGCGGGCAAGGCGTACGGGACGCCGTACTATATCGCGCCCGAGCAGATTCGCGGGAAGATCGACATCGACGGGCGGGCGGATATCTACGGGCTCGGCGCGACCCTGTATCACATGGTGACCGGGCGGGTGCCGTTTACGGGGGACGACTCGGCGGAGATCATGAAGAAGCACCTTCGGGAGAAGCTGATTCCGCCGGACCATATCAATACGACGCTGTCGGCGGGGATCTCGGAGGTCGTCGAGATCATGATGGCCAAGAAACGTGAAGACCGGTACAACAACGTCGAGGAGCTGTTGATGGATCTGGAGGCCCTGCGAGAGGGCCATGCGCCGCTTCAGGCGCATAAGCGGTTCGACGTCTCGATGCTCGAACAGCTCGAAGAGGGCGATACGGTCGAAGCGGAGAACCTGGAGGACGCGGAGGAGAGGCTGAATCGGTACCGGTTGGCTGTGCTCGTTCTCGGCGCGGTTTCCGCGATTTCCGTCCTCATCATCGTGCTGATGCTCGCGCTGTGACGCGCTGCATCGCTCGTCCATGAGCCCGATCGGCTCGAATCGAGAACCCTGCTAATGCCCAGAGGAGGAGCCAATTTCGCATCGGAGGAACTCGTCCGCGTGCTGAGCCATTACGACGTGGGGATCGTACATCGCGTCAGGCCGCTGGCGGCGGGCAATCGGCGGGCGCCCAAGGTGATCGTGCACGCCGATAAGGGGACGTTCCTGCTGAAGCGGCGACCAAAAGGGCGGGACGATATGAAGCGGGTCGCGTTTGCCCATGCGGTGCAGAAACACCTGGCGGTACGCACGTTTCCCGTTTCGTCGCTGGTGCCGACGAGCGACGAGCACAAGACGGCGCTGAGCCTGGAGAATCATATCTACGAGCTGTTCACGTTCGTCACGGGGTCGCGGTGCGACGCGTCGGCGGAGGCGACGGCGGACGCGGGCAGGCAACTGGCGAACCTGCATGTGCGTCTGCGGGATTTCGCGCACGACTACGAACCGTTTCGGGGCAGCTTTCACGATTCGGTGACGGTGCGCAAGCATCTGGAGATGATCCGGGGCGACACGCGGACGGGGCCCCTGGAGCGGGCGGAGACGGTGACGCATTCGCTGATCGTGCGGTATGACCGGTCGAGCCGCCGCGTGAACCGGTTGGGTTATGAGTCGTGGAAGCGGCAGGTGGTGCATGGTGACTGGCACCCGGGCAACATTTTGTTCTCGGACTGCAAGGTGGTGGGCGTGGTGGATTTCGATTCCATCCGGATCGCGCCGCCGGTGACGGACCTGGCCAACGGGATGCTCCAGTTCTCGATCGTGGGCGATTCGCCCGATCCGACGGAGTGGTCGGAGGCGTTCGACGAGCAGCGGCTGTTTCAGTTTCTGGCGGGCTATCGCGCGGTGATCCGACTGAGCAAGCGGAAGCTCTACGCGCTGGTCGATCTGATGATCGAGGCGATGATCGCGGAGGCGGTGCTGCCGGTGGCGGCGACGGGCTTCTTCGGCGACCATTCGGGCGTCGATTTTCTGCGGATGATCGTGCGGAAGACGAAATGGCTGCGGCGGCATCGGAAGGAGCTGACCGATGGAATGCTCGCGTAGCGTCCAGGTTCGCGAAGCACGAAATTCGAGATATGGCTGTCTCGAATGATCTGTGGGTTGAGGACTTCAGCGAGTTTACTCTCGGCAGAACCGCTCGGGGCCCCAGAGGCCCAAATTACCCCCCAGGTTGCCCTAATTTGAGCCTCTGCCCAATCGGTTTTGCCGAGAGGATGGTGGCTGAAGTCATTGTTTTCAAGAGGCGAACATGACTATCGCTTCTCAAGTGCTGTCCAGAGAACGGGTCATGTCGCATGTCGGCCTGGCGGCACCCACGAGTCCTTTCAACGAGGCCGGAATGTTAAGCTTGAATGTCCGAAGGTTTCTGCGCGGGTGTTCTCGCCTTTCGAGCGTTACGTCAGGGCGAGGCATGCCTCGCCGCTACGGTAGATCTACGCTCGGCGGCGGGGCGCCCATGCCGGGGCTGTCGGGTACAGGGGGTGCGGGGTCGGGAGGTTCGACCGCTATTCTTGTGGGTTTGATGAGCATCAGCAGCGGGGCGGGCGGGTCGTTTTCGTTGCTGAGGATGTTGCTAAACGGGCGTATTGGTCCCACGTGGATCAGGGCGGTCTGTCCATCGGGTACGACGATCTCGGTGTCTACGGTGGCGGTCGCGAACGTGGGGACGTCGTACTCGTATTTGCCCTGGTAGAGGGCCTTCTGGGTGGCGAGAAGCGAAGTGACCTCCATGTCGAACCGGAGGCGGATGCTGTTGGGGCCTTCGATCAGGTGCGGTGTCGCGTCGAGTCGGACGCCGATTTCTTTGGAGGCGTGTTGCGGGATCGGCTGTTGCGAGGCGTTGTTGGGCTCGCGGTATCCGCTGACATAGTTCATCGGTTCCCCAATACGGATGCTCGTGGATTCGGCGTCCAGCACGGTCACCTTTGGTGCGGCCAGGCTCTTGCTTGCGGCATACTGCTGGACCGCTTGCAGGAGCAGTTGGACGCCGTCGGGCCCCAGGAGGGGTGCGCGACCTGCGGCGAGGTTGTCACCCAGCGCGTGCAGCGCGTTGACGCCGGCGGGTGTGGTAACGCCTTTGATCGGCAATCCCCGCCGCAGTGCGTCCAGGCACTCGGGATCCACCAGCACGAGCCTCGCTTCCACTGCGATGGCATCTACTTCCCGGCGTGGTGCTGTGGGAGGCTGCACGTTCCGCCTCGTGATGGCATACCCATCTGCGACATAAGGGCTCCCGGCAAGGATCAAGCGGAGAGCCATTTCAATGGGCACATGGTGAAGTGTGGCGTAGACCTCGCCGGAAAACGTCGGATCGTACACAAGGTTAGCTCCTGCCATTTCGGCCACCATTTCGAGGGCTTGGCGCAAGTCCGTGCCCACGAACGTTGCTGTGACCGTAGGCAGTCGTGAGGGCTTGGATTTTGCCGTTTGTATCACGGCGGAAGCGGATGGTGGGTGTGGGGCAAGGCTGTCGTTGAATTCCTGGTGCAGTTCGTGGCGTCGGGCGTCGAGGGGACGGTAAAGGGCTTCGAGGAGTTGTTCCTCTTGGGCGATTAAGGGGTTCTGGGGGAGGAACTTCTGTCGGGCTTCGATCAATTCGACCTCAAGTTCCGCGATTCTCTGCATCAATTCGCGGACCGTTGGATCGGTACGGACGAATTCACGTGCTGCGTCGGCGGTTGCCTGCTCGGAGGCGGACGGCGCGGGT
>CAZTGH010000287.1:0-7202 GCA_964612985.1 uncultured Pirellulales bacterium | reverse complement strand
GGAGCTCATTCCTGTTCGTCAACAGATACGTCACGCTGACGTGAAGATTGCCGGGATAGCCCTCTTCCTGGTCCTTGCTGAGATAGCTCAGCTTGACCCCGATGGCATCGGACCGATCGACCGGCTCATCTTGCCACACCACCTTGTCGAAACCTTTGAGGCCGCCGTGCAGATGGTTCTCACCGTCGTTGGTCGCCAAAGTATACGTCGTGCCGTCGAGCGTAAACGTGCCCTTGCCGATGCGGTTGCCGTAGCGTCCCACGATGGCGCCGAAGTACGGGCTGACATCGAGGTACCCCGCAAGGCGGTCGTAGCCCAGGACGACGTCGTCGAAGTTCCCGTCCTTATCCGGTGCCGTCAGCGTGACCACCGTGGCTCCGTACGTCATGATCTCGGCCGTCATGCCGTTGGCGTTGCGAAGCGTATACAGGCGCACCTGCTCGCCGTCCGGGGTGGTGCCGAACGGCTTGACGGTCCGGTCCATCTCTCCGGTCCCCTGCCCTGACCGCGTCCATCGATCGGTCGCGTCACACGAACACAGCGTCATCGTCACCGTCACCACGAGTGCCACCAAGCCGATCCATCGCGTTTTGTGCTTGAACATTTCTGGTCCGCCTTTCCATACATGTAGAACCGATGAAGTTGACACGACCGCCGTTGTGGAGCCGGCAATCGCTTGATTATCCCTTCCCGGGCCCGAAATCAAAGGTTATTTTTGCGTTTTCTTTTCACCACTTTGCGAATCTCACCCCGAATGGCGCCGCCTCCACCGCGAAATCGCAGTTTTCGTTGTGTCCCACAGCGATCACGTCGTGACCCCGCCGCGTCGATGCGCCACCGCCCTACTTCGCGGGGGCAAACACTGCGACATATCCGCCATAGGGGAGGAAATCGATGTCCACCGAGTCCTTTGAGGTCACGCCGGTAAAGCGGCTGTACTCGCCCGCCTGGGGCTTCGAAATCGCTGCGTTCAAACGACGCGGCGTCTGGCCGTCGGCAATGACCAACGACGTATACTTCACGTCACCGGCCAGGAACGACAGCGGCACCTGCACCGAACGTTCGCTCTTCTGCCCGCTGATCGCCCCCAGATACCAGGTGTCGCCGTGCCGACGGGCCAGCGCGACGCACTCGCCGGGTCGGCCCGCCAGGAACTTCGTCTCATCCCACGTCACCGGCACCGTCCGGAGGAACTGCTTCGCTACCTCGGGCAGATCGCGGTACGCGCTGACCCGGTCGGCAAAGTGCAGCCATCCGCTCTCGAAGACGATCGGCAGAGCGATTTCGTGCGTGTTGGTCGTGATGTGTTTGTACACGTTGTCGTCGAACATCGTGGGCGTATAGTCCATCGGCCCGACCGCATTTCGCGTAAACGGGATCACCGTATTGTGCATCGGGGCATACTCGGTAAACGACCGGTCGAAACTGTAGCACTCGGCGCCGCGGACCGCTTCCATCGTCATCAGGTGCGGATACGTTCGGCTCCACCCGCGAGGCAGCGTACAGCCGTGGAAGTTGACCATGATCTGGAAGTCGGCCGCGTCTTTGAGAATGTCGTGGTACAACTGGATGATGTTCTGCTTGTCGCTCTGGAAGAAATCCACCTTCACGCCCTTGACGCCCCAGTCCCGCAGCCGCCGAAACTCGTAGCGCCGCACCGGGCGAAGGTCCATCGTGCCCCTCGGCTGCTCCGTGACGACGTTGTGCGGACCGCCCGAGTTGTACCACAGCAGCAGCCCCACGCCCTGGTCCTCGGCATGCGCGAGCAGATCGTGGATCGTCCCCTTCTTCATGATGTTCCAGTTCGCATCGACCAGCGAAAACTCCCAGGTCATCTCGGCCGCCAGATCGATGAACGTCTCGAGCTTGTCATGATCCTGAGGACTGTCATGGTCGCTCAGCCAGCTCCACGAAGCTCGCCCCGGCCGGATCCAACTCGCATCCTCCACGATCGACGGTGGATTCAGGTTGGTCACCAGCGTCGATTCCACGATGGGCGCCAGCGTCTCGCCCACGATCACGACTCGCCACGGCGTCGCCCACGGCAGTGTCCACGAAGGCTCGACCTCACCGGTCCCGTGGCCTTCGCCCGGCGCCGGGAACTGCAACCAGTGCACCCCGCCGCGGGTCGGCTGGCTCAGGTGCGAGCCGCAATAGGACCCGTCCAGTGCCGCCTCCGTGATCAGTGCCCAGCGATCTCCATCGGAGGTGCAAAACAGCAGCGGAAACGCCCACCCCTCTTCGTTGGGCGACGCGGTGCCGACCTCGACACCATTGACCCAGTACGTCTCATAGGCGGGCGTGTACTGGCTGGCCCGGTCGTACGGATGGGCCCAGACCTTGCCCCCTTTCGGCAGACGGAATCCGCTCGCCTCGCGCATCATCGTATGCGTCCGGTCGCTGCTCTCCGGGAAACGGTACCGATAGGCCGCCCCGTCGTCATACGTCCGAAGGATCAGTTCGAGCCTGGCCCCGTTCGGATTCTGGAAGGTCAACGTCTGCTCCCTGGCGTGGTTCCGGCAGACCTTGCGCTTGCCGTGCAGCATCGTGTAGGTCTCATCGATCGTCCGCACCGACGAGGCCGAAACGAAACGCAAACCATCGACGAAATCCTGGTCGTCGCGCGTTATCCCCAGAGGCGACAGCGGCAGCACTACCGCATTGCCGCAAAGTACCTCATAGTACAGTCTCACCTTGCCGGTCGGATAATCCGCCACCTGCCCCGGATCCGCCAGCCGAACCGCCAGCGTCACCTTGTCGTCGGGTGAAGTCACCTTCCACGCTGTCTGTCCAAACGCCGTCTGGGCCGCCAGCACCAACAGGATGCCACCCACAACTGGGACCACCATCGCACGCGCCATATTCCGGCCTCCTTCAATTCATCTGTGTGAGAATCTCGATGGTACGGCACGAAGTCGAGGAGGACTCGCACCGCACGGTAGGATATGCGACGCGGGCGGAAATGGCAAGCGGTCGGACCCGCGACTCCCACCATCCCCTGCCGGCCGGACCGAGTCCGATAAGTTTTGCAGGTTTCCCGTAAATGAAGAATTGACACGCCCCGCCGTGCCCCCTATCTTCTGCTCTATGAGCACGACGACGGATAATATCGCAGCCGGCGGGTCAGGTGCGGCCGAACACCAGACGATCGACGACATGCTCGCCTCGGCCCTGAACATGGAAGACGAGATCAGTTCAGGCGTTTACGAGGAGTACATGAATCGCACGCACTGGCCGAAGGAGCTGGATGACGACACCTTCCGCCGGATCAAACAGCGCCTCACCGTCCTGATCGAAGAGACGAAGAAACACAAGAAGATCCTCCAGGCCCTGGTCAAAGAATATGGCAAAAACGGATAGCCAACCCAAGGACCACATCCTGCGCGAGTTCGAGACGATGAAGTCGTTCGAACTGTCCGCCCGCGATCTCTACACGAGGATCGCCGCCAGCCCGAAGGTGGAAGTGCAGAAGGTCAAGACCGCATTCGCCTCCATGGCCGCCGACGAGCAGCGTCATGCCGACCTCGTCCAGGAAATCATCGATCTCCTCCACCATGCCCTGTAGGTTCAGGGGCCCCCGTCTCCTGCTCGTCGCCGCGATGGGCGTATGGGCCTTCCTCTCGCTGTACGCTCGCGCGCACGCCGAGCTGCCCGACCCAACCGCCGATCCGCGCGTTGTCCTCTACCTGGTCGGATCCGATCCCAACGCCGCAGGCTTCTGCCTCGCAGCGAAGGGGCTCACGTGCACTGAGCCCAATCTGGTGATCGTCACTCATGGCTGGTATGAAAAGAGGACCTGGCCCGCGCAGATGGCGATCGCGATCGCAAAACGCGTGGATTGCCGCCAATGGCGGTGTGGATGGTACGATTGGCGGCAGGAAGCCAAACATCTGAGGCCGTCCGTCAGCGCTTTGGTGGGCCGTGACGAAACCGGGCCCCGACTGGGCGACACGATCGTCGCCCTATCGCCCCACTGGCGGCACGTGCACTTGATCGGCCATTCCGCCGGCGCGTGGGTCGTCAATGCCGCCGCCGAAGTCATCGCGCAGAAGACGGACGCCGAGATCCACATCACCTTTCTCGACGCTTACGTCCCCGACGGCTGGGACGAAAAGGCCCTCGCCCGTCTCGCGCAGACCCGTCCCGAGCGCTGCCGGGCCGAGCACTACTTCACCCGCGACTGGCTCAACCTCACCGAGAACGTGCTGACCGGCGCCCACAACGTGGACATCACCACAATCAATCCCGGCATCCGAGGTCACCGTTTCCCCTGGCATTGGTACCTGGCCACCATCGCGGGTCGCTACGTCACCGACGACCGGCTCGCCAATGCCCCCGTCTTCTGCCGAGCCGCCGGCAGCACCTATGGTTTCCCCCGCTCTCGCGAAACCGCTCCATCGCAATGGCAGAGCAGCCTGGCCCCTCCGATAGGGAACACCCCCGTCCGCATCCGCCCTCAGCAGGGCCGCCCGTAGTCTGTGCCCGTCCGCTGGGTACGGACGGGGGCATCGGGCCGATCGAACGCCTATCGCAAGAGCCGCGCGACGCGATCGGGATCCACCCGGGCGACCACTCTCAGGACGAGATTGATCTCGCCCTGGATCTCGCCCCCCACGTAGCCCGTCAATTCGGCGGCCATGCAGGGATCGATCGCGTTCTCATCTTCCTCCGGCTCGGCCGAATCCTGCTGTATAAACCGCTCCGTGCTCTGGATGCTGCTACCATGAATGTCGACAAAGCCGATCTCGCTCAATGCTGCACTAAGAAACTTCCTGGACAGCACCAACGCCCCTTCCATGCCGGCCGGTTTGCGATCGTCTCCCGAGTAGTTCAACAACGAACGTAGAGCTGCTACACCCCCAACACCTTCCGTCCCATTCATACCACTAGCTCCGCAAGTGAGGCTGCCATTGTCTTGAAATGGTAAAATGCCCAAGGAGGCCTTCGATACCAAAAACATATGAAAACCACGGGGTATTCCAAACGATTTCCAAGCCTTTTGCTGGATCAACCGAGCCGATGACGCACTCCGCCAAGCCATCGACCCCGGTCGGGCGGCCGCGACGCAAATGGCCAGCCGTTCGGCGCTTGTAATCTGCCTGCGGGTGCCTATACTATCGGGTTTTGCCCGTTTGCCGTCCGATGGGCCTCGATCGCGACTGCCCAGGCGAACGGGACGACCGATGACATCCGAGCATCTGGAGAGTAAAAATGGCGAAACTGGCAAAACTCGATGATATCGTATCGCTGTGCAAAAGAAGGGGCTTCATCTTTCAATCCAGCGAAATTTACGGCGGGCTGGCCAGTTGCTACGACTACGGGCCCCTGGGCGTCGAGCTCAAGAACAACGTCAAGCGGGCCTGGTGGAAGCACGTCGTCCAGATGCGCGACGACGTCGTCGGCCTCGATTGCAGCATCCTGATGCACCCGCTCGTCTGGAAGGCCTCGGGTCACGCCGACAAGTTCGCCGATCTGATCAGCGAGTGCAAGAAGTGCAACACGCGCACCCGCGTCGACCACCTCCAGGATAAAGACGGCAACCACGCCGCCGAACACACCGAGCACGTCTCCATCGACGCCGCCGAAAGCCAGCCGCACGACCTGAGCAACAAGGTCTGCCCGAACTGCGGCGCCGTCGGCCAGTTCACCCAGCCGATGCCCTTCAAGCTGATGTTCGAAACCCAGATGGGCGCCAACGCCGAGGACTCGATGACGATGTACCTCCGTCCCGAAACCGCCCAGGGCATCTTCGCCAACTTCCGCAACGTCCTCGATTCCACCCGCGTCAAGGTCCCCTTCGGCATCGCCCAGATCGGCAAGAGCTTCCGCAACGAGGTGACCACCAAGGCGTTCATCTTCCGCACCCGCGAGTTCGAGCAGGCGGAGGTCGAGTTCTTCTGCGAGCCGGGCACCGATGACCAGTGGTACGAGAAGTGGAAGGCCGCTCGCTTCGCCTGGTATACCGATCACGGGATCAAGGCCGAGAACCTGCGCTTCCGCGACCATGACCCCGATGAACTGGCCCATTATGCCAAGGCCTGTGTCGACGTCGAGTACAAGTTCCCCTTCGGCTCGGGCGACTGGCAGGAGCTCGAAGGCATCGCCAACCGCACCGACTACGACCTGCGTCAGCACCAGCGCGGCATGCGCAGCACCACTTCCTGGTACGAGAACAACCGCGACCTCACGAAGGTCAAGCTGGCCGACGAGCCCGAAGACTATCACAAGGGCCCGCTGTCCTTCTTCGACGACCAGAAGCAGCAGCGCTACATCCCCTACGTGATCGAGCCCAGCGCGGGCATCGACCGCAGCACGCTGGCCTTCCTGGTCGACGCCTACGACGAGGAAGAGGTCAAGGGCGAGACCCGCAACCTGCTCCGTTTCCATCCGTCGCTGGCACCCACCAAGGCGGCGGTCTTCCCGCTGGTCAAGAAGGACGGCATGCCCGAGATCGCGCACAACATCGCCAACGACCTGAAGAAGTACTTCACCTGTTTCTACGACGAGAAGGGCGCGGTCGGACGCCGCTACCGTCGCCAGGACGAGGCGGGCACCCCCTTCTGCATCACCGTCGACGGCCAGACCCTCGAAGACCGGACCGTCACCGTCCGCCAGCGCGACTCCATGGAACAAACCCGCATCGCGACCGACCAGCTCCGCACCTACCTCCGCGACCAACTGGAGATGTAGGCAGAAAGAACGCTCTCCCTGCAAGTTGCATGAAAGCCGACCATGGGGTATAATAGGCCCATGGATTGGACGAGGCATTTCAGACAGATGCTGGATGAAAGAGACATTCGTCAGGAATGGGTCGACCAGACCATTGCGTCTGCGGACCGCATTGAAGAAAAACCGGATGGGCCGACGCACTTCGTCAAGCGTATCGATCAGTACGACAAGAGATGGCTTCGCGTTATCGTCAATACCCGGGTTGAGCCACATCGGGTCGTGACCGCGTTCTTCGACCGGCGTCTTCGGAGGAAATCGCATGAGGATTAGCGTAGACAGAGAGAACGACGCCCTGTATTTCCGCCTCGACGAGAGCCGGATCGTGGAATCCGAGGAAGTCGAGCCCGGCGTCATCCTGGACTATGACGAAAATGACCGCGTAGTAGGCGTGGAATTCCTCGGCATTTCCGCTCGCGCTTCAGCCGAAGAGCTGGCCTCCATCCAGTTCCGAACCGCTTGACAGCCATGAACGC
>CAZTGH010000286.1:0-7207 GCA_964612985.1 uncultured Pirellulales bacterium | reverse complement strand
TCGGCTTTCGTCTGCTTGCCTTTATCGGCTTGTGTGGCGTAGCATTCGGCCAGCAGCAGGAAGGTGTTGGCAAGAGCCTTTTGGTCGTAGTCCTCCGCATCCGCATCCGCATTATCCGCAAGGAATGCGGCGACGTTCTCCTGGCTGATGCCCTCCTCCGGCTTCCAGGCGTCGCCGGAACGGAACTTGAGGACGTCGTTGAGTTGCTCGATGGCCTTCTTGGTGTTTTTCTGGCGAAGATACACCTTCGCGAGCCAGTGGCCGGCGTCGCACGGCACCTTGCGGGCCGAGAAGGTGCGCGCGCTACGCCAGATCTCCTCGAGCCGCTCGATGGCTTCCTTGTCGCGGCTCGTCCCTTGCTCGTAGAGCACGATGCCGAGGTTCACGTTGGCCTGCTTCGCACCCGGGGTCCCCGAGAACTCCAGCAGCAGCTTCTTCAAATCGCTCTCTGCGTTCTTGAGTTCGCCCATCCATTCCTTGCTGCCCTTCTGGGCCTTACGGATGAACCTGGCGAACCGGACCCGCGCCTCGTTGAGAAAGAGGCGGGTGCGGAAGTAGTCGGCGCGGACATCCTTGTACTCCCTGTCCCAGGCCTTGTAGCGCTTCTCGTCCTGTTGCGACGGCTTGCGCTTGCGCACCGTGTCCACGGCACGCTTCTTGTCGGCGATGGCCTTCACGAAGGTGTCGATGGCACTCTTGTAGAGTTTAGTGGCTTCCGCGAGGTGGGTCTTCTTGTCCTTCTCCGCTGTGGCGGGGTCGGAGACGAAACGCGCGTGGGCCTCCGCGATGCTGAGGGTGAGCCACACGATACGCGAGCGCAGGCGGGAGACCTCGGCGGGGTAGCGCTTGCGCTTCTCGAGGTAGTCGATGCACTTCTCGTAGTAGCCCCGTCCGCGGTTGACGAAATCGATGAAGCGATCCATCCCGCCGGAGCCTCGCACCGCATCGGGCGCAATCTCGGCGAAGAACTCGCCGAGGTCGCGGTGCATGGCCGCCTTCTGCCGCCCGATGACGCTCTGATCGCTTTCGAGCCCGGCGATCACCTCCTCTGCGATATCGAACCAGCGTCGGTTGGCAAGCATTCGGGCGAACTCGAGCTGGCGGCGCCAGCGCCACGCGCCCGCCGTCTCGAGGGGGTCGCTGCTCTCGGCCGCGCCACACAGACAGACCATGCACGTGCCGACGAGCAGTAGCAACAACGTAGGTTTCGCGAGCTTCATGTCCGTTCCATTCCGTGTGGTGCAGCGTCCGAGCACAAGGAAGACCCGGTTCGTGAATCGCTCCATTGCGCTGGCCACGCCCCGGCGCAGGTTTAATGCGCTGAGGGGGCCGAAAAGTTCACCGGCCCGCCGCCTTGCCGGTGGCGACTGGGCTGAAGGCCGCAAGATCATCCGCAGCAGTGCCTTGCGGCCAAGCCTGCTCGCGGCGCGCCCAAGTAGCAGCAACGCCCCGCCCAGCGGCGGACGCCGCGCCTGGCGGGGCCATTGCGTGCTCGATCGGTCCCTTCCCTGCCGGGGCGCCGGTCCCCGGCCGGCTCGGGGGCCGATGCCGCGCCGCCCCTATTCCTCGAAGATATCGGGCACGGTTTGTGCCGTGACCAGCATGATGAGGCTCCGCCGGCCCTCGTTGCGGTCCCAGCCGCGCAGGATGCTGCGCAGGATCGGGATGCCATCGATGAATGGCAGGCCCGCCTGACCGGCATTCTCCTCGACCTCCGCGAAGCCGCCCAAAAGCAGCGTGCCCCCATTGGGCACGGTCACGGTGGTACCCAGGGAGCGCAGGCGCGTTGTCGGAATCTGGATATAGGACTCCTGGAACACGGCCAGGGTGTCGTCGCCTTGATCGATGGTCTGCGGCTCGGTGGAGTACATGAACTCGATGAGCTCGACCAGCTCGCGCATCTGGGGCTGGAGCACGAGGGTGATGTACCGCCGGTCGGCACTAACGAAGGGCTGCACGTCGAAGACAATACCCTCGGGGATATTCCCTATCTCGGGCTCGTTGTCGGTTGTCACCCGACGAACATAGTTGTGGTTCGTCAGCACCTGGAGGTTCGCGCGCTGCGTATTGAAGCACGTAATCCGAGGCGCGTTCAAGATGCTGCGTTTGCGCTCCTTCAACACCGAGCTCAGGGACAACTGGAGGAAGTCGTCGCCGTCATATGTGTAGACGACATCGACTCCCCCAGTGTTGCTGAATCCGGTCAAACGCGCGAGGTCGCTCACGTTGGGATCGTGAGTGATAGAGCCCGTAGCGCGGTAGCGCCGGATATCGACCGGCTCCGACAGGTCTTGCTGAATGGTGTCAAACGCGGCCTCGACGCTCAATGTGTCCAGGGCAGCCTTCGTAAGCTCAATGAACCGCGCCTGGATATGCACCTGGAGGTTGCGGGCCTCCCGGAAGTTGTCCAGCAATTCCGCGATCTGGTCATGCACTTCAGGGGTATGCACGACGACGATCCGCCCGTTGCGGTAGGCGATCGTGTAGGGCTGGCGCTCCTGGAGTACCTGGGACTTCCCCTCCGCATACCAAGTCGACGGAGCAATCGTGGTCCGGATGAAGTCGACCCATCCTTTGCCGATGGTCTCGGGGTCAGCCGCCGCTTCCTTCTCGTAGGCACGTGGGTGGGCCAGCGGCTCGACGGGTCCGTCGAACGCCAGGCCCTGCGCGTCCTCCGCACTGGCCAGGAAGCTCCCGATATCGTAGACGCGACGCAACGGCCCCCGCAGCTTGCCGGTCGGCGTCGTCAGCAGGATGGCGCCGTCCCGCAGGACGTAGTCGAGTCGGCCGAAGTGTGCGACCCAGCGAAGGAGCGAGCCGAGCGGCATCCTGGCGCTCGCCCGTGTGATGGTGACGGGGGTTCGGCGGTTCTTCACGTCGGGATCGATGATGATGCTCACGCCACTGACGGCGGAGATGCTCGCCACCGCGTCCTCCAGCGGGGTTCCCTCGAACTCGAGGGTAACAGGCTCCTCGAGCCGCCGGCGGATGTCGGCCTCCCACGCCTCGATGGGCTTCGCGCTCGCGCGCCGGATGCTCCTCTCCGCTCTTGCTGGCAGGACGATCCTGCCCTTCTCGGGCAGCTTCTGCTCCCGCAGGGTCTGGAGGAGGAGGTCGTCCTCGGCCCGTCGCCGCTCTGCGGGAGTGCCCCTCAGGCTCGGGGTCTCCGCGCGCCGGCGTCGCACCTCGTCCTGGACGAAGAGAGCATGCGGATCCGCCGGATCACGCTCGAGCATGCGGTCGGCGACTGTGCTGGCCTCGTCGAGCCGGTTCGCGTCCAGATGTGTCTCCGCCTGGGCACGAAGGGATCGCAGACGCGCCGCATTGGCCCGGGCAGCTTGTGCCCGCTCCGCGTCCGCCGCCGCCTTCGCCTGAGCCAAGCGGCCTCGGCGGGATTCAGCGGCCGCCTTCGCTCCGTCCTGCCGGGCAGCTTCGAGGACCTTCCTGGCCCGGTTGACCAGGCCGGTGGCCTCGGTGGCACCGTCGATGTATCGCGCGTTCGCCAGCACGCGCTCGGCGTGCGTGGCGGCCGTCGCGTGGTCGCCACTTTCCAGGGCCTTCTTGGCCTGGAAGAGCTCCAGGTTCGCCTGCCGCACGAGTGCCTTCGTCTGTTCAGCCCGGCGCCTCCTGACATCCGCGACGGCGCTCGAGGTCCCGAGCACCTTCTCGGCACGGGCAAGCAGTTCTTTCGCCGCAGCATCCTCGGGGCTCAGGCGGACCGCCTCCCGGAACGCGTCCCGCGCCTCCGCATAGGTTCCGCTACGGAGCAGTTGCCGTCCACGGTCCACGAGCTTACGTGCCCGGAAGTCGTTGAGCTTGCGAGCGGCCTCCGCCTCCCGGGCGCCCTCCCCGTCGCCAGAAGCCCCATCCGCACCAGCGGAGGGCACGAGGAGCACGGCAAACGCGAGCGCCATCGCGCCCGCAAACGCCAGCCGGAGACAGGCTAGTGAGAGGCAAGTATCTCTGCTGGGGCTATGTGACGCGCTCAACGCCGCGCCTCCTTTCGTTGGTTTGGGTCACGGCTCAGTCGCTCGAGCCGCCCCGGAGAGGGGCTCACTGTTCCTCGAACAGGTCTGGCACCGTTTCGGCGCTCAGGATGATCATGAAGGTGCGCCGGCCCTCGTTGCGGGCCCACCCGCGCACCAGTTCCTTCACAACGGGCAGACTGCCGAGGAACGGAACCGATGCGTTCCCGGCATGCTCCTCGACCTCGGTGTACGCTGCGACGAGAACGCTCCCGCCGTTCGGGATCGTGACCGTCGTCCCGACGCTTCGCAGCACGCTCGTCGGGATCTGGATAAGGCGGTTCCCGAGGTACGCGTCGGCTGCCGCTCCTGTCGTGTCGACGTCGTCGATCGTCTCCGCGAATGAGACCTCATCGAGAGCGACCAGATTGCGCACCCGCTGTTCCAGGTTGAGCGTGATGTAACGTCGGTCGGCGCTCACGAAGGGCTGCACGTCGAAGATGATGCCGTCGGGGATATTCCCGATCTCCGGCTCATCGTCGCTGGTGACCCGCCGGATGTAGTTGTAGTTGATGATCGATTGCAGAATGGCGCGCTGGGTGTTGAAGCAGGTCAGCCGCGGCGCCGCCAGTTGGATGCCACGGCGCTCCTTCAGGACCGCCGTGAGTACCGCGCTCAGCAACTCGTCGCCGAGATACGCATAAAGCATCGTGACGCCACCGTTCGCCAACAGCCCGACTCGCGAGAGAGCAGAAACCTGCGGGTCCTGGGTGATGCTGCCCGACGCCCGGTACCGCCGCAACGGAGCGTCATCGAGGCTGTCGTAGTTCCATTCCAGCCCCAGCGCATCGAGGGCGCCCTGCTCCATGAGAATAAACCTGCCGCGTACGTGGACCTGGAGGTGTAGCGCTCTGCGGAATTGCGCCAGCAGGTCCGCGATCTCCTCATGGACTTCGGGAGTATGCACGACGACGAGCCGTCCGTTGCGGTACTGGATCGTGTAGCTCGGCCGCTCCTGGAGCACATCCGTCTGCATCTGCCAGGTCTCGGGCGCGACGGTCCTCGTGATGTAGGTCACCCACCCTTGGCCTTTCCGTTCCGCATCTCCCGCCCAGCCCTCTCGCGTCCGGGAGGTGTCCGAGCCCCTTCCTGCCCGATGGGGTGCCGATGCCATGGATGAGATATCGTACTGCCGCTCGACGACCTCGATAGCCAGCGCATCCCCGGCCGTCAGCAGCAGGCGGTCCTCGCTTCGCCGGCACGACAGGCCGTTCAGGCGCACGACCCACCGAAGCAAGCTGCGTGCGGGCACGCGCGCCGGCCCGAATGTGATCGGCTGCTTCTCCCGAACACCGGGCGCCAAGGCAATCCGCAGGCCCGTCCGCGCCGCCACGTCTCGGGCCACGTCCCTCAGGGACGCGTCGCGATACTCGAATGCGAACGGCTGGTCAAGTGCGCGCCGGATTGCGGCGTCCTCCACGGGTCCACTGGACACCGCCTCAGGCGTGGGACGCCTGAGCGCCTCGCTCTCCAGGCGCACGGACTGCACGAACTCCTCGCTCCGGCCGGAGACGTCAACCATCCGGACAGGGACCGCCGCGGTAAGTCGCGCGCCGCCCGCATCTCGCTCGAGCGCGAGGGCCAACTGGTTGCCGGGCTGAAGACGCAGCATGTCCGAGGCCGCTGCCATCGCCCCGGCGTAGTCGCCCAAGGCCAGCCGCCGTCTGCCCTTCTCATGCAGCAAGGCGACCCTCGCAGGGACTGTCCGCGACTCGGAGTCGCCGGCTTCCGCCCCCCCCCACAGGACGAGAGCCGCCACCATGACCGCAAGGGCCTTGCGGCTCAAAGGAGCCGCGGCAGACCCCGCACGCGCCATTGCGCTGGAGAAACCGACTTGAACCACAGCGAGTAGCACTCCTCGCCAGTTCGCGAAGACAAGAAAGCGGACGCCGCTCCGGCAGACGCGCGTCACTCCTCAAAGACATCCGGCACGATCTGCGCCGTGACCAGCACGATCAGGCTGTTTCTGCGCTCGGCTTCCGTCCAGTCCCGGAAGAGGTACTGGACAACGGGCATGTGGGCGATGAACGGGGCGCTTGCGTAACCCCGGGCCTCCCGGGCGTTCGCCAAGCCGCCGAGCAGCAGAGTTCCGCCATCTGGAATGGTGACGGTCGTGGCAATGCTCTTGAGTTGCACCACCGGCACTTGGACGGATCGCGACGTGCCGAGCACGAGGATCGGCACCGGTGCATCGGGATCCGCCAAGGCAGACCCCAGCGGCCTCACGTACTGGAAGCTCGGCAGGTCGACCAGGGTGCGCAGCTGAGGCTGGAGCACGAGCGTGATGGTGCGCCGGTCGGAGCTCACGAAGGGCTGCACATCGAAGATGATGCCGTCCGGCACGTTGCCGATTTCGGGCTCGTTGTCCGCCGAGATGGTCCGCACGTAGTTGAAGTTGGTCACGGCCTGGAAGTTGGCGCGCTGGGTGTTGAAACACGTGAGCCGCGGCGCGAGGAGAAGCGTGCCGCGCCGTCTCTTGAGAACCGCGTTCATCACCGCGCTGACTTCGTCGCCCCCAATATAGGAGTAGCTGAGCGACAGCCCGCCGCTGCCGGTCACGCCGTTCTCGATGCCCGCCACGTTGTCGTCGTTGTCCACGTCGGCCACAATGGACCAGGCCCGCTTCGTGACGCTCTCGATACCCCACCGCGCGGGGCCGGGCGGATCCAGGTTCTTCTGGTCATCGGGATGGAGGAAGTCGATGTCGATACTCTCGAGGAAATCGGCGTCGATCTCGAGGAATCGGGCCAGGATATGCACCTGGAGGTTCCGGGCCCTGCGGAAATTGTCGAGCAGACCTGCGATCTCCTCGTGCACCTCAGGCGTGTGAACGACGACGATGCGTCCGTTGCGATAGTTGATGCTGTAGCGGGGCGCCTCCTGAAGCACATCGGCCTGCCACGTGTCGGGAGCAACGGTGGATCGGATGAACTGGGCCCAGTGTTCGCCGACCTCCTTCTTCGTCGGCCCGAGGTCCGCCTCGTGCTCGACCTGGCCGAAGGGCTGGTCGCCAAGCGGGGTGTCATCGATCTGGACGGCGCCCTCGAAGCTGGCGCGAACGATGCGGGTCGGCAGGAGCAGGCTGGCGATGTCGTACTCCCGGGTCGCCGGCTGGTCGAGCAGGCCCCCGCGCCGCGTGATCAGGATCGCGTGGTCGCGGATGCAGTAGGTGACGTCGCAAC
>CAZTGH010000285.1:0-7230 GCA_964612985.1 uncultured Pirellulales bacterium | reverse complement strand
CCCTGAACCGTAGGGTGTGCACCGCACACCTTCGCTCTTGCAGAACATGACCCTGACGCCCATTTTTCCAAGACTCCCTCACGAAAACACATTCTGTCGCACCCGCGCCGCTGCCGCCCGCACCAGGAGCAACCCCATGCCCACGTAAACCGCCGCCGAGAAGATCGTGCTCCCGATCAAAAACACGCCGCCGTGCCCGCCACCGCCGCTGCTGACTGCCGCTCCCAGCATCATCGTCAGCGCCAGCAGGAGCGGACTGACCACCATCCGGATGCCGACGTAAATCCCCAGGGTCGCCACCGCCGCCATCGTCGCCGTTCGCACGCACGTGCCCACAAATAGCCCCAGGCCCACCAGGAAGACCACCGAACCGACGAAATGAGCGACCGAGACGCCCCCGATATAAAATACCGGCCCGCCATGCGCATCCTCGGGCATGAACGCCAGCGCCACCACCAACAACACCGGCAGCACCGCCAGCAAGGGCAGACTCCGTCGTAGCGCCCCGATCGCCTTGCCGCGAACGATCTCGCCATCATCCAGAGGCGTCGTCAGCAGGATCGCCCACGTCCGCGCCTCTTTCTCGCGCGGGATCGCCCCCGCCGACGAAGACGCCACATCGACCCCGTAGAGCACCGCCACCACGTACGACATCCCGATACAGACAGGCGACAGTGCCCTCGGGTCGAAGACGACCGCAACCGCCACACAGCCGACGATCACGCAGACGAGAATCGCCAGAAAGATCGCGCTCAGAATCCCCCGCCGGTTGCGCGGCACCCGAGGACGTCGCAGCTCCTTCCACACGATGGGCGAACCCGTCACCGGACGGATGCCCTTGCGCCCGAACCAGCCGATTCGCCCGGTGCTCGTGCGTCGCCGTACGACAGGTTCGCTGTCCCCGCCCGACGTACGAACCGCCGCTCCCGCCGCCACCTTCCGCAGCCGCCAGATCGATAGCAGCAGCAGTCCTCCCGCCGCACCCAGCGCCACCAGGCAGTACATCCACACACCCGACGGCGCCCCCGCCCCCATCGGCGTGATCATCGCCCCTGTCTGGCCCGCTAAAACAATGTAAGGGTCGGTCAGTCGCACGATCGAGTTCGCCAGCGTCCGCTTCACGTAACCGGTATGTGCCAGGACACTGAACAGGATGCCGGTAGAAATCCAGAACAGCCCGCACATCGCCATCGCATTCATCGCCACCTGGTGCGTCTGCCGATTCGCAATCCCCAGAAACAGGCTCAGCGCCCCGATGAGAATCGCCGTCGCCAGCGTGATCCCCAGACCGCTGACCACGAAATTCCACGACACCCCGCCGAACACCCGCACGATCGCCAGCAGAGGCAGACTGATCGCCAGCAACAGCAAAATCTGGAGCAGCCCGCTCAGCAGCTTGCCCAACACGATCTGCGCGTTGCCGATGGGCGTCGTGAACAGCACCTCGAGCGTCCGCTGGCGAACCTCCGTCGACATCGCCCCGCTCAGCAGCACCGCCGCCACGATCTGGGCCGCGATGAACTGGAACCACACGATCGCCGCCACGACGATCTTGCCCACCTCCGCCATCCGCGACGCCTGCACCACCGCCGACGCGTTCGCGTCCCGCTGCACCACCATGGCCCAGACGTACCCGACAACCACGCCGAACAGAGCAATATACGCAAACCGCAGCGCATACAGCCGGCGCCGCCGGCTCCACACCCGCAGCTCCTTGTCGAACAACGGACCCGCGACCCGCAGCGGATTCATCCGTTCCCAAGCACAAATGGCAGGCGATCTCGCCATGATTCTCCCACGTCCCCTCTAACCGTTGGCCGCCTCAACTCCGAAGGAGTTGGGGATGGTTACCTTGACGTTCTAACTGGACCTCTGCAAAAATGGACATCAGGCCTGCTCCTAATGCACAATCCCCTTCGTCAGCTTCAGGAACGCATCGTCCAGCTTGAGCTGCTCGGGTTGCAGATACACCAGATCCACCCCGCCGGTCACCAGCGTCCGCGCGATCACCCCGTCCGTCTGCTCGCCCTCACAGAATGTCACCGCCAGATAGTCCCCCACCTTCTCCACCTGCTGAATCTGAGGCAGCGCCGTCAGCAGTTCCACCGCCCGCCCGTCGTCGCCCAGCACCTTCACACGCACCTTGCTCTGGATGCCGAGCTTGGGCCGAATTTCGTCCATCGTCCCGCCGAACACGAGTTGCCCGTGCTCGATGATCCCCACGCGATCGCAGATCTCCTCCAGCTCGCTCAGGATGTGACTCGAAATCATGATCGTCTTGCCCATCCGCTTCAGCTCGCGCAGCAGCTCGCGAATCTCGATCCGCGCCCGAGGATCGAGCCCGCTCGCAGGCTCATCCAGGATCAGCACCTTCGGATCGTGGATCAGCACCCGCGCCAGCCCCAGCCGCTGCTGCATCCCGCGCGACAGGCTGTCTACCGCCGCCGCCTGCTTGCTCGTCAGGTCCGTCAGTTCCAGCACGCCCTCGACGATCGCCTTGCGCTTTCGATATTCGATCCCGAACGCCGCCGCAAAAAACTCCAGATACTCGAACACCTTCAGGTCGTCGTACACCCCCATAAAATCCGGCATATACCCCACCCGACGACGCACCTCCTTGCCCTTCTTGCGCACGTCCAGACCGTCGATCGTCGCCGTCCCCGCCGTCGGCTCCATCAGCGTCACCAGAATCCGCATCGTCGTCGTCTTGCCTGCCCCGTTGGGCCCGATGAATCCGAAAATGTCCCCGGCGCCGATGCGCAGATCCAGCTGGTCCACCGCCGTCAGGGTCCCAAAGCGCTTCGTCAACTTCGTAATCTCAATCATGGCTCTCTCCCCGCTTGATGCCCTTGGGAAAAACGACCTGCCGCGCCACCTGAATGTGGTCCACGTCGTACGAACGGTTCGCCACCCCGAAAGGAGGCGGCGCCTCGGAAAACATCGCGCACACGATCGCCGCACCTTCCGCGAGTCGCGCGTGCATCGTCTGCGTCCGCTCGAAACACCCTGGCGACAAAAACGCATTCGCCGCCGGCGCCGGCACCGAATTCGGATACCGAGGGACCGTCACCGAGACCATCCCCCGCCCCCCTCCGATCAGCGGCATCCGATGCTGATTCTCCCGCCATGGATCGAAGGGCCGCTCCCTGACCCGAAACTCCCGCGTCGTCCGCGCCGCCACCGGACCGAACTCCGCGTACGCATCCTCCAGCACCACCGCCACCGAACCGATCGACACGTCCGAGAGATTCGCAATCTCCACCACCAGCCCCTCGCCGTCCCGCTCCACCGTAGCCGAAAACGGCAGCCGCGCCACAGGCGACTCCCCCACCAGCGACTGCACCGTCCAGATGTTGATCGGCACCGATACCGGAAGGTTCGACCCGTCCTCCTGCACGCACCGGATCTGACGCATCGCCGACTCCAACGCATTCGCCCACATCTCCTCCTGATTCGGCGCGATCCCCGACCACCACTGCCCCTCCGACAATCCCTCCAGCTCGTAGTTGTCGCTCCGAGGAGAAAACAACCCCGCATAATGCGTCGACCACGCCTCGTCGGACGCCGCCGTCCCGTCCAGCACGGAAACCGCCCGCAACTGCATCGTACCCCCCCGCAGCGCCTGCACCCCGTAATACGCGCCCACCGTAAAAACCACGATCCACGCCGTGCTCGTCACCCACGTCAGCGGCAGCCGGTCCAGACGCTTGAGCACCAGGTAATCCACCGGACCCAGCAGCAGCGCCAGCGCCGTCAACGTCAGAATCACCCACCAGATACTCAACGGCCGCATCTGCTTGAGCTGATACAGGTGCTCCATCACCCCGTTGGCCGCAATCTGCGACAGGCTGATGCGAAACCGGTTCTCCTGGCTGTACCGCTGGCTGCGATTGTCCTCGTCGTCCGCCTCTTCCCCTTCAGGCCGAAGCGCAATCGAACGTGAATAGCTGCTCACCGTCTCCGCACTCTCGCCGTCAGGACTCAGGACCGCCTCCTGACGGATCTCCCCCCCCGCCCTCAGGCACACCCCGATCTGCGTCGTCCAGAACCCCGCCGACCGCGTCGCCTGTCCCGCACTCAACTGCGCCGGATCGAACCCCAAAACCGCCACCCGACCGAAGCCCGAATAGCTCAGACCATACAGATACCCGCCCTGCTCCGCCTTCACGCTCGTCGGCAAACCCGCCCCCGCCTTCGGAAAAATGGGCCAACCCGTCACCCGCTCCTCCCCCGTCACGTCCAGACTCAACAGCGCCAGCGCCTCCGCGTCCAGCACCATCTGCCGAGGCTCGCCGATATGAAACGGAACATACTCCATCAAGGGGTTTTTCTCATCCAGCGGATGCCGCCCCAGCACGATCAGCAGCCGCCCCCCGTTCGACACCCACCGTCCGATCGCCTCGAGCTGTTCGCCCCGCAGCAGCGTCCAGTCCGGATCATGCAGCACCAGCAGATCGAGACTGACAAACCCCGTCCAGTCCCACGGCACCATCCGAGCGGGCTTGTTCCCCACGCACACCTTGCCCTCTCCCTGCGCCGAAACGCACATCGTCTCCCGCGGCAGCCGCAGCAGCCCGAACTGAGGCGACCCCACCACCCCGATCAGCAGATCGTTGTCCCGCACCACCCGCATCAACTGCACCGCACTCGAATAGTCCCACATCTCCACCGCCTGGTCCCACCGCATCCGCCCCCGCTGGTCCCGAATCTCCATCCGGCACCGCCCCATCCCGAACGCCAGCTTCGTCACCAGCGACAGATTCTGCTGCAATCCCGGCGTCAGCACGAAACCCCGCATCACGTTCAGCGTATTGAGTCCGTCCTGCGGCGCCGAAACGATGAACGTCCCCCCGAAAGGCTCCTCCAGATCGCTGCTGATGCTCACCTCCACCGGCGCCCACTCCATCGGCCGGTAATATCCGTCCCAGCCGAACGAGAACGACACGTCGAACTCATCGTCGTCCGCCGCCCTCGCGCTCGCCACGCACACCAGCCCCAGCAACACGATAGCCGTTAGCCTGCTCATAGGAAGCTCCCGCTTTCCGCGTAAATCCGTATGGAGTTCTAAAAAAATGGATGTTAGGCCTGTATTCTCCCAAGAAATCGGAAACCCGATTTCTTGGGAGAATGGTGTAAGTCACGTATAACCAAGTTCGTAGGGTGTGCACCGCACACCACGACCACTAACATCCATTTTTGCAGAACTCCAGATTCTCGTCATATCCGAACCTTCTTATTGTAGACCACCCACTCGACACAGGCAACCACCAGCGCCGCCAGCACCAGCGCAGGCCATAGCGGGACATTCGCCCGCTGCACGCCCTCCCCCTGCGCCGCCACCGTGACACTCTCGAACGCCACCGCATCGCGTGGCTCGATCCGACTCTCCTCCGCATCCGCCAGATTCATCGCATAGAACCGCCGCGCCTCCCCCGGAAGCTCCACCGCGTATACCCCCACCCGATGCGTCCCCGGAAAGCGAACCGTCCGACCCGGATCGGGCGCTACCTGCACCTCGCTTCCGTCGGGCAACACCACCGTGACCTCGCCTTCCGCCCTCACGTCCTCGATCACGATCGGCTCGCTCACCGCCAGCTCCCGCTGCCGCCCGCTGCCCTGCTGCACCGACAGGTAATTCAACGCGTTGTAGCAGAACAACACGAAGCTGGGCTCGAACGGCCAGTTGCTCGCCAGCACGTCGAACCCCACCAGCAGAAACGTGCTGCCGTGCCGCCGCACCGTCGCGATCGCAGGCGTATCCCCGAACTCCGCCAGCACCTCCGCATCACGCGGCAACTCCAGCGCCAGACTCGTCGCCGCAAACAGATTCGTCAGATTCGCATAGTGCAGCACCGGATGCCGTGCGCGCCAGTCGATGATCCCCTGGTCCTCCACCTCGCCCGCTGAATTCACGTCGATCCCCGTCGGCACCGCCCCGAACACCAGATACGAACTCCGCACCAGCCGCTTCGGCGCATACCGATCCAGCACGATCACGTCGTAAGGCTGCATCGCAAACGCCGACGCCTCCATCGCTTCGAACCCCGCCGGAGTGCACGGATCCAGCCGCGCGATCGGACACGCCCGCAGCGACGACTCCACCACCGGATTGCCCTCCGTCACCAGCAGCACCGACAGCTTCTCCGGCGCCTCCAGCACGCCCCACGCCGCATCGTCGCACGCCAGCGCATCGGCCCCCAACTGCCGCACCTCGACAATCCCTTGCCCCTCGTGCGAAAGCGAAAAGTTCACCGCCATCTTCCCCGCCGTCCACGGACGGTCCCCCTCGCCCGCCTGCGCCGCCGGGATCGTCACCGACCGCACCGCCCGCACGTCGCCGTCCACCCCCAACTGCACGTCCCGCGTCACCGCCGTCCCGCCATAATTGGCAAGCGACGCAAACACCTCCACCTGCTCCGGATTCTCGTACGACCGCCGCGCCTTCATCGCCGTAATCGCCACGTTCTCCCCCGATTCGCCGATCGAATGAAAGACCAGTTCCTCCGCCCCGACCGCAATCCCCTCCAGGTCTTCGATCCGTCCGTCGCTGAACAGCACCAGTTGCGCCCGAGCCTGGCTCTGCGTCCCGTTGTCCAGCCCCCCAGATTGCGCGAACGCCCGCCCCACCGTCACCGCCTCGCGCAGTTGCGACCGCCCGTCCCCAGGCTCGATCGCCTCGATCGCCGCTGTCAGCCTCCGCTTCTCCGACGTAAAATTGCACATCACCCGCGCATGTCCGTCGAACGCAATCACCATCGCGTGGTCGGCAGTGTCGGTCAGCGCCATCGCCGACCCACTTCGCATCGATTCGACGAACACCTTCGCCTGCTTCTTCGCCTCCGCCAGCCGACTCGGTGCCACGTCCGTCGCATTCATACTCGCCGACCGGTCGATCAATACCACATACCGCCG
The DNA here is from genome assembly GCA_964612985.1 of uncultured Pirellulales bacterium. Taxonomy (GTDB): domain Bacteria; phylum Planctomycetota; class Phycisphaerae; order Sedimentisphaerales; family Anaerobacaceae; genus Anaerobaca. Next base: position 318 of record CAZTGH010000285.1, on the reverse strand, counting down.
CCCCGGTCCACGATCCAGCGACAGCATCGGACCCGCCAGCGCCGCCAGAATCGCCACCAGCGCCAGCAACTGGAGCAGCAGCAGGATATTCCGCCGCAACCGTTGAAACGGCGCGTTGACCTGCAAATCCTGCACCGCCCGCTTCCACAGCAGCGTGCTCGAAACCACCATCTCCCGCCGCTTGAGCTTCAGGAAGTAGAGCAACAGCAGCAGCGGCACCGCCACCGCCGCCGCAATCAGTCCGGTCAAAGGGCTCAGCCATTGCATAGACGCATCTCTCTTCCGCGCTCACGCCAGCAGGCGCACGCGACGCAAATA
>CAZTGH010000284.1:0-7256 GCA_964612985.1 uncultured Pirellulales bacterium | reverse complement strand
AGGCGAGCCCCGGGGCCGCGGGCAAATTGTATGTTTCTGTGGATTTCATGTGAAACGATTTTCACAATATGCTGCGCCCGGGCGGAATTTCGCCGCTACATGTCGCGGTTTCGTCCGGGCTGTGGATGACTTCGGGCGGCTCAGCGCCGGGCGTCCTGCCAGGCGCGCGGCGCGGCGAGGAACGACTCGACCTCGTCCAGGGTGGCCGTGTCGAAGGCGCCCTGAGCGCGCGCCTCGGCGAGCACGTCGGCCCATGTCGTGAGGGCGTGCAGCTTCACGCCGTGCTCGGCGAGCCGGGCCTCGGTTTCCGGGAAGATCCCGTAGTGGAAGATCACCGCCGTGTGCGCGCAGGACGCGCCCGTCTCGCGGATCGCGTCCACGAAGGAGAGCTTGGAGCCGCCGTCCGTGGTGAGGTCTTCGACGAGCAGCGCCCGGTCGCCTTCACCCATCACGCCCTCGATGCGGGCGTTGCGCCCGTAGCCCTTGGGCTTCTTGCGGACATAGGCCATGGGCAGCGCGAGCCGTTCGGCCATGAGCGCGGCGAAGGGAATGCCCGCGGTCTCGCCGCCCGCCAACACGTCGAAAGCCTCGAAGCCCGCCTCGCGCATGACCGTCGCGGCGAGGTAGTCCATCAGCGCCGCCCGCACCCGCGGGAAGGAGATGAGCTTGCGGCAGTCGATGTAGGTGGGCGAAGGAAGCCCCGACGCCAGCGTGAACGGTTCGGCCGCGTTGAAGTGGACGGCCTCCACCTCGAGCAGCATCCGCGCCGCGAGGCGCGCGATCTCCCGGCTCGTCGGTGCGGCGGTGGGGATCATCGGCTGTCTCCTCGCATCCTCTTGATCAGCGCGCAGCGGCGGGGGGCCGCGCGGACGCGCGTTCCGGGCCCCGTTCGGCGCGTCCTGATGGCCGCCTCGGCGCTCATGCCACCCGCCAGCGCAGCTCGAAGCCGGGATCGAACACCGTCACCGGCCCGTCGCCCGTCTCGATCTTTTCCGGACAGGCGGCGGGCGCGCCCTTCTCGAGCGTGATGGTCGCCTCGTTCGGGGCCAGACCGTAGAAACCCGACCCGTGGAGCGACGCGAAGCCCTCCAGCCGGTCGAGCGCGCCCTCCTCCTCGAAGACATGGGCGAGGATCGAGAGCGTGTTCGTCGCCGTGAAGATCCCCGCGCAGCCGCAGGCCGTCTCCTTCGCGGAATCCACGTGGGGCGCGCTGTCCGTCCCGAGGAAGAAGCGCGGGTCACCCGAGGTGGCGGCGGCGCGCAGCGCCTGGCGGTGCGTCTCGCGCTTGGCGACGGGCAGGCAATAGTAGTGCGGCCGGATGCCACCCGCGAGGATGTGGTTGCGGTTGATCACGAGGTGATGCGTGGTGATCGTCGCGCCGAGGTCGCGCTCGGCGGATTTCACGTAGGCGACCGCGTCGGCGGTGGTGACGTGCTCCATCACGATGCGCAGGCCCGGCGTCGCACGGCGGATCGGGTCGAGCACGCGCTCGATGAAGACGGCTTCGCGGTCGAAGATGTCGATGTCGGGTTCGGTCACCTCGCCGTGCACGCAAAGCGGCACGCCCGCCTCGGCCATGCGCTCGAGCACCCCGCGCACGCGCCCGAAATCGCGCACCCCCGAGGCGGAGTTCGTGGTGGCGCCGGCCGGGTAGAGCTTCACAGCGGTCACCAGCCCCTCGGCATGGGCGGCCACGACGTCCTCGGGATCGGTGTCCTCGGTGAGGTAGAGCGTCATCAGCGGCTCGAACGCCATGCCCGCCGGCAGGGCGGCGAGGATCCGGTCCCGGTAGGCCCGCGCGTCGGCCGCGGTGACCACCGGCGGCACGAGGTTCGGCATCACGATCGCGCGGGCGAAGTGGCGCGCGGTTTCCGGCAGGACCGCCCGGAGCACGGCGCCGTCGCGCAGGTGGAGGTGCCAGTCGTCGGGCCGGCGGAGCGTCAGCGTCTCGGTCATGACTGCGGCGCTTACACAATCCCGCCGCCCGGCGCCAGAGCCTGCCGGCGGCGTGCGATCAGTCGGCCCCGGCGTCCGCGGCGGCGGCTTCCTCCAGCGCCTGGAGCCTCTTGGCGAAGCGCGGCGCGTTCATCCTGGACGTCACGTTGGCGCAGAGCAGCCGTGCGAACTCGTCGCGGCCCTCCTGCGTGAGCTTGCCGAGGAGCCGGCGCAGGTAGGGCAGATGCTCCCGCCTTGCGCGCAGAAGCTCGTAGAAGAGGCTCGCGTCGAGCGCCCCGTCCGCCGCGGCACGAAGCATCGGCGTCAGGATGCCCATGTCCATGAGATCCGTCTGCAGCTCGCCCCCCATGTGCCGCATCTTGAGCCGCCTGACCTGGCCCGCCTGGAAAAGCGCCGCGTGCATCGCGTCGAGCCGCGAGAAGGGGTCGTGGACGAGGAACATCTCCTCCGCGCCTTCCGCCATGCGGGGCGCGAAGCCGAAGCGGTCGGTGAAGTTCGTGCGCCGCATCTCCAGAAATCGGTCGTCCCATCCCGCGATCTCGGGATCGAGCGTCGCCTGGGGCTGAACGGCCACGATCACCGCGCCGGGCGAGGCCACCGAATAGGCCGCCGCGGCGTAGCCGCAAGGGCCCGCGCCGTAGAACACGACCCGCTCGAAATCCTCGAAGAACGCCTCGTCGATGAGCGCGTCCACGTAATCGAAGACCGCCTGCGAGCGGAACCAGGTATCCCCGTCGCTCACGATCGCGAGGTGCGACCAGCCATCCTCGCGCACGAAGTCCCAGCCCAGCGGTTCGTCGCGATCCGAGAGCGTGCGGATCCCGTCGAGCGTCTCGAAGGAGACGAGAAGCGTGGCGCCATGATCGATGAAGGCGGCGAGATGGCGCGCGTCCAGCACCTGGAAATGCCCGTTCTCGCGGGTCGTCGCCGCGAGCCGCTTCAGCCAGTCCATCCTGTCGAGCCCGGTCAGGGGCTGTGTTTCGCGCAATGGAGCGTCGGGCATCGGGTCACTCGTTCATCGGTCTGTTGCCGGCCTGCGCGGCGAGAAGTAGCGCCGTTTTGCGGCGAAATTGCGGGGCAATTCGCACCTCCCCATGACCGGGCGGCGAATCGGGCGGTTGCCGCAGCCTGCCGCTTCCGGCAGTATACGCCAAGAGGCGGGTTACCGCCCAGCAGAGCGGCGCCGGGCCTCGGCCACGCGGGTGCAAGGCCCCGGCGCGCCGCAAGGGCAGCGGGCGGAAGCCGGCAGGGCAGACATTGGGCGCGAATGGCGGAACTCCCCGAAATCGCGAGTCTCTGGATCGGCGGGCGGCTTTCCTGGCTCGAGCAGCTTTGCCTGAAATCCTTCGCCGATGCGGGCCATCACGTCACGCTGTTCAGCTACGCGCCCGTCGAGAACCTGCCGCCCGGCGTGCAGCAGGGCGACGCGGCGAGCATCTTCCCGGGCGATCCGATCCTGCGCCATGCCCGGACCGGCAGCCCGGCGATCCATGCCGATCTCTGGCGCCTCCACCTCCTGCGCAGGACGCGGAAGGTCTGGGTGGACGCCGACATGTACTGCTGGCGCCCCTTCGACTTCGATGCGCCGCACGTCTTCGGCTGGGAGAAGGAGGGGCTTGTCTGCAACGCGGTGCTCGGCCTGCCGCCGGACTCGCCCGCGCTGAACGGCCTGCTGGAGTTCTTCCGTGACGAGTATGCCGTCGCGCCCTGGCTCAAGCCCTGGCAGCGCGAGCACCTCGAGGCGGCGCGCGAGGCCGGGACGCCCGTGCACATGACCGAGCAGGACTGGGGCTTCACCGGCCCGGCAGCGATCACGTGGTTCCTGCGCGAAACCGGGGAGATCGATCGCGCCCAGCCGCAGAACGTCTTCTATCCCGTCTCCTTCCGGGACCGGAACCACATGATCCTGAGCCGCTTCGACATCCCCTCCCGCCTCGGTCCCGAGACGCGGGGCGTGCATTTCTGGGCCCGGCGCATGAAGCCGCGCCTCGAGGAGAAGGAGGGCAACCGCCCGCGCCGCGGCAGTTTCATGCACGGCCTGATCGCGAAACACGGGATCGACCCCGACGCCGCGCCGATCCCGCCCAGGGCGCGGTCCGCCGCCGCTCGGACGGACGATCCGCAGTTCCGCGCCGAAATCGGGCTCGCGGCGCTCCGCGGCCAGGAGAGCGTGGGCCAGATCTCTCGCCGCCACAGCGTGGACGAGGCTTTCGTGAGGGCCTGCCGCGAGCGTATCGAGCGTGGCGCGGCCGAACTCTTCCGCGCCCGCGCCGGGGGAGGGCCGGGCGCATGACTCCGGAACAGCCGCGCGCTGCCGGCAGCATTTCGCCCGAGGCGCTGGATTACGCGATGTTCGGGCCGGAGGATCATCTGAAATTCGTGCTCCAGCGTTCCGAGGTGCTGTGGGACGTGAAGCGCCCCGGAAGGCTCGTGAAGGCGTGGACAGAGGGGGACCCCGCCCCGCTGGAGGCGGCGGTGGCCGAGAAGGGCGCGGCGATCCCCGCCCGCGTCGTCGCGGACATCGGCGCGGAGTATCGCGCGCTCATGGCCGCGCTCGGCGCCCCGGCGCCCCGCCGGGTCGCCGATATCGGCTGCGGCTACGGCGTCTTCGATCTCTTCGCCGCCCGGGAGACCGGCGCGGAGGTGATCCTGATCGACATCGAGGCCAACGACCGCCGCCATTTCGGTTTCGCCGAGGAGGGCGCGGCCTATTCCGACCTTTCCCGGGCCGTGGCCTTCCTCACCCGCAACGGCGTGCCGGTGGAGAAGGTCCGCGCCCTGAATCCCGAGCGGGAAGACCTGCACGCCGTCGGCGAGGTCGATCTCGCGGTCAGCCTTCTCGCCTGCGGCTTCCATTTTCCCGTCTCCGCCTACATGCCCTTCTTCGAGCGCAACGTCGCGCCGGGCGGGCGGATCGTCCTCGATCTGCGCGAGGGCCAGTTCGCGCGCCAGTCGGAGCAACTCGCGCCTCTCGGCGCGCTCCGCGAGATCGACCGCCGCGGCAACCGCCGCCGCGTGGTGATCGAGAAGGGCGGCTGAGCCGATGGCCGAGGCGTTCGACGCAGCAGCCGAAAGCCCCGCGGCGGCGCGCATGGAAATGCGCGCGTCGCTCGCGCGGACCGGCGCGGAGCGCGGCTTCTACGAGGAGATCGGGCCCGAGCACTCGGCGCTTTTCGTGGAGGCGGGCCCGACGCTCATCGTCACCTTCGAGAACCTCGACCACGTGCGCGACAACGCCGCCGACCGGATGCCCTGGGGCTACGGTTTCGTCTCGGGCCAGGGCTGGTCGATGCTGGGCCTCATGGCGCATGGCTGGACCTGGTACCGCGACGAGGCGGTGTTCGATTTCTTCGACCGGCTTCGTGACGAGGGGTTCTTCGACCGCTTCGAGCGGGTGGTCTTCTATGGCGCGTCGATGGGCGGATACGCAGCCTGCGCCTTCTCGGCCGCGGCGCCGGGCGCCACGGTGATCGCGATCTCGCCGCAGGCCACGCTCTCGCGCGAGATCGCAGGCTGGGAGACGCGCTATCACCGGGCCTGGCGGCGCGATTTCGGCGGCCGCTACGGCTATGCGCCGGAGATGACGGCGGCGGCCGAGCGGGTCTGGATCTTCCACGATCCCTCGGCGCAGCTCGATGCGATGCACGCCGCGCTCTTCCAGGGCCGGAACGTGACGAAGCTCTACTGCCGCCACATGGGGCACCGGATCGCCTCGCTCTGGCTGAAGCTCGGCATCCTGAAACCGATCGTGCTCGACTGCGTGGAGGGCCGGATGACGCCGCCGCGATTCTACCGGCATCTGCGCGCGCGGCGGGGCAACCGGCGTTACGAGAAGGAGCTTCTGCGCCGGATCGAGGCCCGGAATCGCCCGGAGCTGCTGATCCGCTACTGCGAGGCGATCCTGGCGCGCCGCCGCGCGCCGCATTTCCGCAAGGCGATGCGCGCGGCACGGGCGGACCTGCGCAAGCGTGGAGGATAGGATGCGGCTTCCTTTCCGATGCCGACGATGGAAGGGCCGGGCGGAGGCGCGGCCTGAGAACCCGGTCTCGAGGAGGTGAACGGCGTGGATGGCGGAACGAGCGCGACGGGCGCCGAGGGCGCGGGCGAGGTGGCGGCGCATTTCTCCGTGTCGCTCTACGTCGGCCCGCAATGCGGCGTCGAGGGGCCGCTCCTCGCGGCGCTGCGCCGCAACACGCCGCTTCTCCGGGCGCTCGGGATCGACGCGCCTTTGCCGCGCTACTACCGCCGCCAGTTCGGCGAGCTCGCCGAGGCCCTGAAGGGCGAGGCCGCGCCGCGCGCCGCGCTGTCGGAGGTCTGGAAGCGCCTGCGCGTGCCGCAAGAGCCGCGCCACGCCTATTTCGCGGACGAAAGCCTGCTCGGCGGGCCGGACCGGCTGCTGGGCGAGGGGCGGCTTCTGCCGGACGCGCATCTCCGGCCCAGCTGGTGGCGCGCGATGTTCGGCGAGATCCCCTGCACCCTGATGGTCGCGGTCTCGCAGCCGCTCGCCCTGGTCAGCGCGGCGCTGGCGGTCGAGCCGGACGGCGAGAGCGCGGCCCGTCTCCGGGGCGAGATCGCCTCCGCCGACCCGGAGGCGCTGAGCTGGGCGGAGGTGATCGGCCGGCTCGCCGAAGCCAACCCGGGCGTTCCGATCATCGTCTGGTCGCGCGAAGAGCAGCCCTTCGTCTGGCCCGTGCTCATGCACATGGCCGCGGGGCTCCCGGAGATGGTGATGAAGGAGGGGCTCTGCGACGGTCTTGCCGAACTTCTTCCCGTGGAGGCCATGCAGAGCCTCGAGACCTTCGTCGCCGCGAAGGACAACCTGGACCCTGCGTTCCTCGCCGGCGTGTTCGAAGCCTATCTGAGGAAATTCGTCCCGCCCGAGAAGCTTTATGACGTGATTTCCGTTCAGGGCTGGGACGCCGGTTTCGTGCGCGCCCTGGCCGAGAGCTACGAGCGTGATCTCGTCGCGTTGCGCCGGATGCCGGGCGTGAAGGTGCTGAGCGCGTGAAGGCGAGGGGGCGGCGGGCGCGATGACGGTCCTCGAGCGCGAACTGACGGCCCTGCCCCTGGGGGAGGGCCACGTGCTCGACTGCCTCGCGCCCGACCCGGCAACGCCGGGCGGCGATTCCTGGCGGGTCTTCTGCGCGCCGGGGATGGTGCCGCTCGCCTTCGCCGAGACCGACGCCGCGCGGGTCTCGGAACGGCGAACCCTGGGCGGCGCCGAGGTCGTCACGCTGTCGCCGGGCCCCGTGCCCGCGCTCGCGGACGGCGCGCTCCGTCCCGTCGCGCCGGAAACCGCG
>CAZTGH010000283.1:1466-7257 GCA_964612985.1 uncultured Pirellulales bacterium | reverse complement strand
ACCGTTGCCAAGGATATCTGGATGCGATGAAGAAGCACCGCCTCGACGCGACTGACGACCTGGTCGTTCACGGCGGCTTCGAAGAAGAGGACGGGATTGCCGCGTTTCATGCGATTCGCTCACGATCTCGCATGCCCGATGCGATTTTTGCGGTCAACGATCCCGTGGCGCGGGGCATTCACGCTCAGATCCGGCAGGATGGCCTGGCGATTCCGCGCGACATCGCGGTGGCGGGGTTCGGCGACAACCGCCTCAGCTCCTATCTCGACCCGCCCCTGACCACGGTCTCACAGTCCCCCTACGAGATCGGCAAGGTGGCGGCAGCGATGCTCCTGCGGCGGATCGACACTGCCTCGCGCAGCTCCGCCAGTGAAACAGAAGTCATCCAGACCCACCTGATCGTACGCAAGTCAACGTAGCACCCTTGCCTTCATCTCGGCAGATTCACAATAAGCGCGGCATCACCGCCGATCCGGATTCGATCCACGGAGGCACCCCGCTCGACAACGACCAGAAGAAAATCGCGGTCTTCATCGAGTTTGACGGCCGACGCGGTCGGCCCGGCACTCTTGCGGACCGGCTCGAGAACCGCTGCATAGTTCACCTGCAGGCCCCGGCGACCGATCATGGTCATGGGCACGCGGTCGCTTACGGAAGCGCCGACGCCATCGCCAACCAGCACATCGGTCCCATGTCCGGCCGCCATCGTCAGATGCGTCGCCACCTGGCCGCCATCGAACACGATGCGGATAATCTCATCGGTCCTGCCTCGCGTGGCGTTCCGTATGTACTCGACGCCGGAATCATCCGCGATTTGCTGGGCCGCCTCGGTGGCTGCCTGGCAAACGGCTTTCGATCCTCGGTTGTGGTAGAGCCAGTCGAACTGGCGCTCCTGGTCGGCGCGCAGTCGATCGACAACCAGCAGGTAGGATTGGGTCATCAGGAGCAGCCGGTGATGTTCGACGCCGGGATAGGCGGCGTCGCAGCTTGCGGCGGCCGCGACATAGTCGTCGCCGCTTTCAAAGAGCGTCAGTTGGCCCGACGCGGGGGCCTGGCTTTGGCCATCGACCAGGACAGTGTTGTGGCTGATGGTGGCCTTGTACCAGTTCGTGTGGACGGGCAGGCGGTAAGCCTGGCTGGCGGCGCGTCCGGGGTCGACGCCCAGTTCACGACCATAGCCGTAGAGTACGAAGCTGAGCTTGTCGAAATGGCCGTGAAAGCCTCCGTAAGGACCGAACGTCATCGCGGCGGTCAGCCCCGCCGGACCCGGCATGCGGAGAATCGCGTGACCGGCGTCTTCAAATACCTTGCTCGTGAGAGGCGGAAGGTTTGCTGTTTTGTACATGGATCGGCCGAGCAGAAGACTGTCAAAGCTGGGACGATCCGGCAGCAGCGTCAGCATCCGCAAATCGCGATAGGCGTGATAGGCCGGCTCGAACAGCGACGCCTGGCGCTGCACCGAGGAATTCACATCGTCGCCAAACCGGGGCAGCTTCCCGTCGGCCATGGTGTAATTGATCGGCAGCGTGAACATCCGCTTCAATCGTTCGTCGCCCCAGAGGTCAATGCCCAGCCGGCGACTGGTCTCGGCCATATCCACCAGGGCCTTGAGCGTGTAGAAGTGATAGCCCCAACTGTTTTCGTACCACATTCCCTCCTCCGAGACGGAGACATTCATCTGGTGGTAGAAGCCGTTCCCCTCGTCGGCAATGGCTCTATGGACCCAAGCGGGTTCGCCAGTCAGCGCGCCGCCCCAGATCATCGCGGCGTTGTGCCAAGTCTGCCAGTTGCTTTTGCCCGCCTTGTTGCGTCCGAGGCTCTCCAGCATGGGCCGCAGCAGGCCATCGGCGATTTTCTCGTGATCCTGCTTCGAGAGAATGCCGGAATCGTAGATCAGATCGTACGCAGGCCCGATAGAGGTCGCCAGGGCCGAGGCCTCGGTGAGCGTCTGCTCGTAGAGGTGCCCACCGGCCTTCCGGCCCCAGGAACTGGTCGTCTCCAGCGAGGCGGTATGATAGGGATAGCTTCGATAGCGTTCGGCGTAGCCCAGGAGCACTTTGGCGGCATAGCGGGCGAATTCGTCGCGGCCCGAGATCGCATAGGCCCAGGCGGCTTTCCTCATCCGGCTGAGATTGCGCCCATGCTGGCGACTGAAGATCACGTCGTCGTAAGGATGGCCGGAATATACCTTCTCGCATTGGGGACATTGGTGGTGGGCGGCGTCGATCATGCGAAGTGCCGTCTCGCATTGGTCGCACTGATACCACTGTCCGTGCTGCCCGCCGCGAGGCGGAAAGTGGATCCGATTATCAACAAACTGCTCAGCGTCTTTGACATATGCGGCAACAATCTGCTGGGGCGTCCCTTCGCCTGTGTAGGCCTGCCGCAAGCGCTGCAATTCGTCGGCGGTGCAGGCGAGATAGGGATGCTTTGCGTCAGGAAGCGCGATCTTGAGGTCGCCGGGGATCTCCGCCGTGACGCGGAGCGGCAGCAGACTCATTATCGCCAAGGCAGTGCAGAGAGGGAAATATCTGCTGAGGTAAGGTGTTCGTGAACTCATGGAGCTCCCTTGCTACGAGGTCGTGCGTGTCACGTATATCAAGCCCTGAGCATAGCACACAAATCCCCCTCTGTCAAAGGCGTTGCGGGCGAGTTGGGTCCGGGTACAATGGTCCGTATGGATCGACCTCGTCAGATCATTCACGTGGACATGGATGCCTTCTATGCATCGGTGGAACAGCGCGACCGGCCGGAACTGAGGGGCAAGCCCGTTATCGTCGGCGGTCCGGCCGAGGCGCGGGGCGTGGTCAGCGCCGCTTCGTACGAGGTGCGCACCTTCGGTGTCCACAGCGCCATGCCCACCGCCCAGGCGATGCGGCGGTGTCCGCACGCCATTCTGCTGCCGGTGCGCATGGAGCGCTATGCCGAGGTCTCCCAGCAGATCCAGGCGATCTTCGAGCGATACACGCCATTGGTCGAACCAATCTCGCTCGATGAGGCCTTTCTGGATGTCACCGGCAGCACGAACCTGTTCGGGCCCGCCGAGCAGATCGGACGAGCCATCAAGAGAGAGATCGCTTCGCAAACCCGTTTGACGGCCTCTGTGGGTGTCGCGCCGAGCAAGTTTCTCGCCAAGCTCGCCTCGGATCTGCGGAAACCCGATGGCTTCGTGGTGGTCACCGAGCAGAACAAGCAGGCGATCCTCGATCCACTGAGTGTCGGGCGAATCTGGGGCGTGGGCAGGGTCACGGAACGGGCCCTCCACGCGCGGGGCATTCGCACGATCGGCGAGCTTCGCGCCGCGTCCGAGATCGAATTGCGGAGCATCATGGGCAGCGGCGCGACCGAACTGCGGCGACTGGCTCGAGGCGAAGACGACCGCGAGGTCGAGGCGGTCCGGCAGGCCAGGAGCCTTTCGAGCGAACAGACGTTCGCAACCGATGTCAGCGACGCGGACGTTTTGCGAAGCGTCCTGCTCGAACAGGTCGAGGAGGTCGCTCAACGGCTCCGCCGTCGGCAGCTCAAGGCTCGGACGGTTTCGCTGAAGCTGCGCTATGGGGACTTCCGCACGGTGACACGCAGCGAGACCCTGCCCGAGGCCACGAACCTGACGCAGGTTTTGTGGGAAACGGCCGAGCGAGTGTTCGGGCAATGGCGGCGCAATGGGTCGGGGGCGCTTCGTTTGCTCGGATTTGCCGCCACGGGCCTGGGGCCCGAGCGAGGCGGACAGGGGAGCCTGTTTCCCGATCCCGAAGCGGAGAAGCTCAAGCGGCTCGACCGCACGATGGACGCCATTCGCGACCGTTATGGCAAACGCGCGGTCCGTCGCGGCAGGTGACTCGGTGCGAGACGGCGTCGCGATTACGCAAAGGAGAGACCCAACTTCTGCGCGACCGACCGAATATGCTCGGCGGCCAGTCGGTATTCCTCGGCGCCGGAGAGGTGCTCGATCATCAGGGGCACGCCGGGCAGCTTGTTCAGTTCCTTCAGGTAGGTGGCGTAGTCGAGTCCCCCTTGACCCGGACGGACTTCGTCGAGATGGGTCGTCAGCTTTGGATGCAGGTAGATGTCCTTGGCGTGGCAGCTCCTGATATAGGGTCCGAGCTTTTCGAAGCATTCACGGATCAGCCTGCCGTTACCATAGTATCGTTGCGGACTACAAATGAGATTCACCGGGTCCAAGTGCGCGGCAAAACGCTCGCGGTCGATCGCCCGGATCAGGCGAAGGTAGGAATCGGCGGAATCGGGATAGGCCCACGGCATTGTCTCCAGCGCAAACCACGTTCGCTTCGGTTTGACGTCGTCGATGATGCCGCGCGTTGTCTCGACGATCATCTCGAAGGTCTCTTTGGTGAAGTTCTCCGCCGCCGGGCCGTCCCATTCGGTGCCGCGCGAACCAGTGATATTGACGCAGCAGCAGGCCCCGATGCGATCGGCCAGCGCCAGTTGCCGACGACATTTTTCCAGAGCGGCCTTGCGTTTCTCCTCGTCCGGGCTGATTGGGTTGCTCCAGGCGCCCACCTCCGCGATGATGATGTCGGCGTCTCGCGCCGCCCGTTCATAGGCGCCGACGACGTCATCGCTTGCATCGGCTCCTACCGGGCAGTACGCGGCGTTGTACCCCAGCTTCTTGACCGCGCGGGCCCACGCCTCGGGGTCGCTCGTCTTCTCGAAGACGGGTCCGCCGAGCCGAAGCCCCCTGCCGGAAGCGGCCGACGCCGGGAGACCGGCCGGCAGCGAAGCGGCCGCCGCGAGACCTGCCGATGCCTTGAGGAAACGTCGCCGTGATACACCATCGTTGTCGCCCATCGCATCTGTCTCCTCTATGTCGGTCTGTTCCTGGTACGCGAGCCTGAGCGGCTCGTCCAAAAGCCGCCTCACTGTAACCGAATTGCGGTTCCCGAGCAACAACCGCCTTGGGCGTTCAGGCGTTTCGAGTTGACGGGCGGGCGATGCAGGTGGCACCATGGTTTCTGGTGAGAGAGCCGAGATCCGTTTCGACCCAACTGGCGTGCCATTGACGCCGAACGCTTGCGGGAAGCATCTCTGACCCCCGCTCATTCGGGATATTGCGGGGCGGCGCCGCGCAGCCTTCCTGACGTACGATTTGGCCGAGGCCAGGAGTCGCTGGCGATCGAGGCTCTGACCTGGAATAACGCGCCGGGCGGCATGAACGATCCGACGCCCGCCGTGGATTCGGTGGTGCAACCGGATCCGGGGGATCTGACCGAGTTGCTGATGACTTTAGACGAGGCGACGGATCTGGGCACCGACCCGGAGACGCTGCCTCTGATCGACACGAACGCGGTCGACCGCCTGGCGCCCAAGGGGCTCGAATTCGGGACCACATATTACTGACACGTCGATGAGGTCACCGAAGCCGAAGCTGTCACGGTCTGTCAAAGCGATCTCTGGACCTTCGCGACGGAGGAATACGAAATGATCGATGGCTTCGAGAGCTATACCGACGACATCGACGAATAGCAGGAGCAGCCACCTCAGGCACTGACAGCACGCACGGGGGCGCAAGGCGCACTTGCACCCCCGTGCTCTGCGTGGCGCTAGTCGTACGCATAGAAGGCGATGCCTTCGAGGGCGTAGATGTCGCCATACTCCCACAGGAATTTGTCTTTCTCGGCCTCACTGATGGTGTAGAAATACACCAGTTTGGCCTTGCTCCAGAATCGGTACACCGGTCTGGCTCCGGCCGGCTGGCGCCCTTCTGGATGGGCATAGAAGGCGATGCCCTGATACGTCCAGACGCTACCGGGGTCGCCAAGGAACTTGTTCC
>CAZTGH010000283.1:0-1456 GCA_964612985.1 uncultured Pirellulales bacterium | reverse complement strand
GGCTTCGCTGATCGTGTAGAAGTGGCTGCCGGCGGCGTCCGACCAGAAGCGATAGACCGGCACCAACCCGAGGGCCGAGGGCGTCTGAGCCACGCGAAAGGCCACTCCCTGGAAAGTCCAGACATCGGCGAATTCCCGGATCAGCCGGTCTCTCTCCGCTTCGCTGGTGGTATAGAAATAGGCTTCGGTGACCGGCGACCAGAAGCGGTACACCTCCGTGAATGGCGATGGGGTTCGGCGCCCTGCTTCGACGACGAAGCTGTCGAAGTACGCCTGCCCCGATCGGATGGGCGTCAGACTGGCCGTTCCCCGAAGCGCCACCGCCACGGCGGAACTGCTCCATGGTCCCTGCAAGACGTTGCGGACGGTCGCCCAGGCATGATAGGGACCGTAGCCTTCCTCGCTCACGTACAACTCGTCCAGCGTGGCATCATAGGACACATAGAGCGTGCCGTCGGTGCGGTTTCGACCGAGCTTGCGGTTCCATTTTCCCCCTTTGTCCGCCGCCTCGAACCAGAAGTACGTGTAGCCATAGTCGTTGCCGACGCCAAAGTCAATGTATTGCACGTCCCGCTCAGCATCATGGGCCGTCAGAGACAGCAGGAGCCAACTGGCGCCATCCGACTTCGTCTCATGGTGGAAATCCACCCGCAAGGCGAAATCCCGCGTCGTGACAAGCCCCCAGTCATCCGCGACGTACGAGGCCGACGCCTCGCTGCGCCCGGTGCTGCTCAGTTCCAGCCGCTGATGCGTCTCATCCAGCCAGACGTTGTCGAGATCGTCGCCTTCGAGCCGCCAGAGGGGTCCGATCCGACCGTCGCTGAAATAATCAGACGGCAAAGGCGCGTTACAGCCGGCTTCTGCGCTGCAGAGGGGATCATCGATCGGGACCAACCCGGACTCCTCCATCCGTGGACCGCCCGCCTGCCCGGGAGCCGCCAGCCAGAAGATGATCAACGCGACCCACACCCACACATCGTACGTTCTCCGCCCTTCCATGCTTCGTCCTCCTTGACCAATGTTCTCGACCCTTCCGTAGTTTCTCAACCTCGCGCGCCTCCGAGCGCGCGGCATCTGCCGGAAGGCCTTGCGGTCGACGGCAGAATCAGGTTGAACGATGCGTCGATATCATAGCCTGCGTGAATCCCCCGAATCCGGTTGCCGCATTCATCTCACTGACACTACAGCATCCATCCACATCTTACCTGGGCGGTGCCGCGCACGCAAACCTTTTTGCCCCTTCCGCACCCATGGCGCGTGCGGCCGGCAAGTGGTGGCGGATTTCCGCAGTGTTCCTCGGTATCCCTTCTGCGACGGACGGGCTTCTGTCTCTCGTCTCGATCGGAGCCTTTCTTCTCTTGTCACCCTGAGCGGAACGAAGTGGAGTCGAAGGGTCTGGCCGCGAAGAAGTCAGTCTCTTGGCCTACATCTGGGCCTTGGAACGGTTGACCGGTTG
>CAZTGH010000282.1:0-7263 GCA_964612985.1 uncultured Pirellulales bacterium | reverse complement strand
GCCCCAGAGGCATCGCGACCGAGAATCGACGCCAGATTGCTGCGCACGCTCGGCGCTACCGTGGCGTTGCGGAACCGACCGGTGGTGATGCTGTTGTGAAACTCGGCGATGTTGTCGGCGGTGCCCTCGGGGTCGTTCGGGCTCTCATGGAGCAAGTGTCCGACGGGGTTCCAACTGTTCCAGACATCACCGCCGTTCAAGCAGGCCTCACCGAAGCCGATGCGTCCGATGTCGCCGTAGCGGACCCGCTTGACCGCGCAAGCCGCGGTGGGGCACGCTCGGCACGCCGCAATCGAAGGCCCACTTGGGCGTGGTGTAGTTGCCACGATAGTGTGTGCTCTGGGACATGACGCGAAATGCCACACGCTTGCCTCGCTGCCAAACCCAGAAATCAAAGATCGGATCGAAGTAGGCGTCAAAACCCGCCCCCGGACCGTCTGCTTCGAGGTCGTTCCATGTGGGGCGAAAGTAGACGATGTCACACAGCGACAGGACCCGGGCGTCGGGCTCGGGTTGGTAGCCCAGACCGCTGCCACCGGCCAGGTAAAGCCCCATACCGGGATTGAACAGCACCGCGTCCGATAGTGCCGGAATGATCGCTCGCCATTCGCGCGCTGGACCGGCAGTGGCGATTGTCTGTCCTGAGGCTACGCAGTCGAGCGTACTATGTGGCCACGTCTTGTCCAATCGAGGCGGCCACGGGCCAAATATGGGAGCAAGGTTGCTTGACAATATCCATGCCTCTCGGTGCAATACCGGTTGGAGCAGAAGCGGTGCGGTGAGGACCGTTTCTTGCCTTACTTCTGCGTCCATACTCGGGGAACGTCCTGTGGTCAGCAAGACATCCAGTTACGGGTCCAGTGAGCTGAATGCCGCAATACTGCCAAACGGGCATATAGCACTCGAGTGGAGTCCTGTCAAAGCTCTCGTTGGCAGAGACCAGCGACTGCTCCAGGATGAGTTGTGCAAGCGGATGGGCGAGGACTACGAGTCGGCCCTGCTGTTCCTGGGTTTTTCCGATCGGTCGGTGCCGCTGTCGCTCTCGCTGGATTACTGGCGGAAGGTGGCAGGGCGATTTGCCGAGGAGTTGGTGCGGACACCCGATCTGGAGGTCCTCCGGCACAAGGCAACCGTCGCTCTGGAGGATGCCGAAGCCGCCGAGCTGCTCGATATGGCGCCGTTCATGCCGGGACTGGAATACCTGAAGCGGGACCTGCTGGACAATCTGTGGTCTCTCCTGAACGCCACGTACCAACGGCAGATCAAGTCCTACAAGGGGTCGGTCGCCGACTTCATTCGTACCCTGAGCCCGAAGGTACACCTTGTTGGTCGGGTCTTCTTCCATCTCGTCGAGAGCAAGAAGGATGCGTATCCGTTCGCCTTTCTCGCCACGTACTCCACCGGCCTGGACCAGAAGAGCGGGTGCAAACATGTTCCGCTGAAGCACGCCCTGGCCGAATACGGCTCCGACAGCCGCAAGCTCCTCGACCTGCTTGCCACCGTCCACCAGGCAGCGGCCGAGAGCCAGTTTCTCTCTGGAATCCTGGACAACGGCGAGATCTTTTATCCGCTGGCCCTCTCAGCCGGCGAGGCGTACACGGTCCTGAAGGAGATCCCGATCTACGAGCGGTCCGGTATCCTGTGCCGCATCCCCAACTGGTGGAAGAACCGAGCGGCAGGCCTTCGCCTGAACATCCAGATTGGGGAGGCCCGGCCCAGCGCGCTGGGGATGGACGCGATCCTCGATTTCAATGCCGGATTGCTGCTGGGGGATGCGCCGATCTCTGACCAGGAGGCCCGGAGGCTCCTGGACGAATCTGAGGGCCTGGCCTTTATCAAAGGCAAATGGGTGGAGGTGGACCGCGAGCGGCTGGAACAGACCCTGCGTGCCTATGAGAAGGCCCAGGAATTGATGGCGGACGGGGATTTGACTCTGCGCGAGGCCATGCGTCTGCAACTGGATGCCGACAGGACGTTGGGCTTGTCCGAAGACGGCGTCGAGGTCGAGGTCTCACAGGGGCAGTGGCTCGAATCTGTGGTCGCACGGCTCCGCGATCCACGGCGCATGGATTCGGTTCGATTGCCCAGCCGATTCAAGGCTACACTGAGGCCCTATCAACGCCAGGGCCTGGACTGGCTGTGCTTCCTGGATGGTCTACGGTTCGGGGCCTTGCTCGCCGACGACATGGGGCTGGGAAAGACCGTGGAGTTATTGGCCATGCTCAGTGTTCGGACAGCCGCCAAATCGAGGCAAGGCCCGAAGACGAGCCTGCTGATCCTGCCGGCCTCACTGATCGGCAACTGGACCGGCGAGATCGAGCGGTTCCTGCCATCCCTGAAGTACTTTGTGGCCCATCCATCCAGCGGGGCTGAAAAAGACGTGCTACAACGCGGCCCTGCACTGGATGACGTCGATCTGGTGATTACCACGTATGGCCTGTGCCGGAAATATGCCTGGCTTCAGGAGGCCCAGTGGGACCTTGTCGTACTGGACGAAGCGCAGGCGATCAAGAATCCCGGGGCCAAGCAGACGCGGGCGGTGAAGAGGTTGCACGCCAGGAATCGAATCGTCATGACGGGTACGCCGATCGAGAATCGCCTGTCCGATCTGTGGTCGTTGTTCGATTTCCTCAATCCTGGACTGCTGGGCAGCGCTGAGGAGTTCGGCGGATTCAGCAGGAAGCTCAATCGGGATTCGAGCGGCTATGCCCGATTGAAGAGAGTTGTGGGTCCGTACATCCTGCGCAGGCTCAAGACGGATAAGACCGTGATCTCCGACCTGCCCGACAAGATCGAGATGAAGACTTACGCGGAGCTCTGTCGCAAGCAGGTCGTTCTGTATCAGGACCTGGTCAAACAGCTTCGGCAGGTCTTGGAGGAACAGCCGGATGGCATTCGGCGAAAGGGTCTGATCCTGGCCTCGCTGATGAAGTTCAAGCAGTTATGCAACCATCCGGACCAGTATCTGGGTCAAGGTGGATTCGCAGAACCCGACAGCGGCAAATTCCAGCGACTCCGCCCGATCTGTGAGACAATCTTCGAGAAGAGAGAGAAGATGCTTGTCTTCACGCAGTTCAAGGAGATGACGGGGCCCCTGAAGGAATTCCTGGATGCGATCTTCGGGCACGAGGGCCTGGTCCTGCATGGTGGTACGCCGGTGCGAAAACGTAGGGAGATGATTGAGCGATTCCAGAGCGACGAGTATGTGCCGTTCATGGTCCTTTCTCTGAAGGCGGGCGGCGTCGGACTGAATCTGACGGCTGCCAATCATGTGGTGCACTTTGATCGCTGGTGGAACCCCGCTGTGGAGGATCAGGCAACGGACCGGGCCTTTCGCATCGGACAACGCCGGAACGTGGTGGTCCACAAGTTCGTCACCAAGGGCACGTTGGAGGAGAAGATCGATCGGATGCTGGCGGAGAAGGCAGAGCTTTCCCGTCAGATCGTCCCGGACTCCGGTGAGGCGTGGATTACAGAAATGAATGACAAAGAACTGATGAGGCTGTTCACATTATCCCTGTAAGAGGACCTGCGATGGCATACTACGGCTACCACCGTTACCCCCGATATGTGTCCGTTGGCGAAAAGAGGGCCAAGGCGCGGCGCAAGCTCGAACAATTGAAGAAGAAGCACCCGGATATTCGCCCGGTCGCCATCGAAGGCAACACCCTGGTCCGCACGTGGTGGGGCAAGGCGTGGAACGGCAATCTCACCAAATATGCCGATTATTCGAATCGGGTCGGGCGCGGGCGCAGCTATGTGCGGCATGGAGCGGTCCTGGACCTGCAGATCAAGCCTGGGCAAGTCGATGCGCTGGTGCAAGGCAGCCGACAGAGCCCTTACACCGTGACCGTGAAGATCAAACCCATAAGCAAGGCCGTCTGGACGGAGATCCGGGCCGCCTGCGAGGGTCAGCTCGCCTCCTTGCAGGAATTGCTGGAGGGTCGATTCCCCAAGGGCCTCGCGGAGTTGTTCACGGCCAAGGGCAGTGGCCTGTTTCCCTCACCCAAGGAGATCGCGTTCAAGTGCAGTTGCCCCGACTGGGCCACCATGTGCAAGCACGTCGCCGCCGTCCTCTACGGCATAGGAACGCGGCTGGACGAGGACCCGAGCCTGTTCTTCGTTCTTCGCAGGATGAAGATGGACGACCTCATCACCCAGGCTGTTCGCGACAAGTCCGAAAGACTGCTGAAACAGGCGAGAAAGAAGACCTCCCGCGTGATCGACGACACCGATCTGGGGGATGTGTTCGGTATCGATCTGGAACCCACCATGAGGGCAGAGAACGACGGTCCCGAAGCCACGACCGTCGAGCCCAGCGCCTCGGCGAAACCTCGGCGCAGGGCTTCCGCAAAGAAGGCGAAGAAGAAGCGGACGACCCGGAAGGCCAAAACCGTCGTCAGGAAAACGAAGCGTGGCGGCCATGCCAAGATGAAGAAATAGGCCTCGCGTGGCCACTTGCAGGCGCACTCGTTCGGCCCCCATGATCACACAGGCCCGCATCTTTCAGTTGAGGGCATGTACCGAGGGCACCACGTGTTTCCGTGCGCGTAGGGTGCCATTTGCTCGCTGGCGCGAACTGGGGGCAAGGCCGATCGGATCAGAGCAGAATCCCGGTAAGGCGGCAGGCAGAAGGGCGCATGGCCTGCTCGTCTGGTGCCGAAACCTGTTGAAATCTCCCCCCGCTTTTGGCAGAATGGACGCGTCAGAGGTCCGACACGGTGGGGAATTGGCATGACGGATGTGACGCGCATCTTGAACGCCATCGAACGGGGGGACGCCAGGGCTACGGACGAACTCTTGCCGCTGGTCTATGACGAGCTGCGCCTCTTGGCGGCCAAGAAGCTTTCCCACGAGCGACCCGGACAAACCCTCCAGGCCACGGCCCTCGTCCACGAAGCCTACATGCGACTCGTTGGCAACGACTCCGCGGGCTGGGAAAATCGGGGGCATTTCTTTTGCGCGGCAGCCGAGGCGATGCGTCGTATTCTGGTAGAACACGCGCGGCGCAAGAGGGGCCAAAAGCATGGGGGAGGACGCGCAAGGGTAAATCTCGACGAGTTGACTCTGTCCATCACCGGCCCGTCGGAAGACATCATCGCGGTCAGTGAAGCCCTGGACAAGCTGGCGGCGACGGAGCCCGGTGTGGTTGATCTGGTGAAGTTGCACTACTTCAGCGGTCTTACGTTGGATCAGGTGGCGCAACTCCAGGGCATTAGCCGTCGGACGGCCGTCAAGCACTTGGCATACGCTCGCGCGTGGCTCCGTCGGGAAGTTGACGGAGCCGATCCACGCCACTCCGAGTGAGCTTCTGAAAGGATCGGGCCCGCCTGTACGGCCGTCAGAGGTGTGATTTCTGCCCCGAATCCGTAGGCCAGACCAAGACTTTTCTATTTTCTCGATAATTTCCGTGCCCTCTGCGACAGTGGATTTCGCATTCCACCATAGAAGGCAAGCTTGGACTGAGGTGTGCTATGAAGCCTGGACCCGTTGATGTCAAATCGGTGTTTGCGGAGGCCCTGGAGAGGGCGGACGCGAAGGAACGAGTGGCATATCTCGATGACACCTGTGGCCGGAACACGCCTTTGCGGTCTGAGGTGGAATCCTTGTTGATCGCCTATGACCGCTCGGACAGCTTTCTTCCGTCGCCCGATTTGGACCCTGCGGTTACCCTGGACAGTGCCGCGATGATTGAGGGACCGGGGACCGTCATCGGGCGATACAAGCTGCTGGAGCAGATTGGGGAAGGGGGGATGGCGGTCGTCTACATGGCCCAACAGCAGCAACCTCTGCATCGAAACGTGGCCCTGAAGGTGATCAAGCTGGGCATGGATACCCGGCAGATTATCGCTCGGTTCGAGGCCGAACGGCAGGCGCTGGCGCTACTGGATCATCCGAATATCGCCAAGGTCTTCGACGCCGGCGCCACCAAGACGGGTCGGCCCTATTTCGTCATGGAACTGGTTCGCGGCGTATCCATTATGGACTACTGCGACCAGAACAAGCTGGACACACGCCGGCGGCTGGAGCTTTTCGTCCAGGTCGGTCGTGCCGTCCAACATGCCCACCAGAAGGGGATCATCCATCGCGACCTCAAGCCGTCAAACGTCATGGTCACAATGCACGATGATAAGCCGGTGCCGAAGGTGATTGATTTCGGCATTGCCAAGGCGACCAACCAGCGACTGACGGAAAAGACCCTCTTTACGCGCTATGCCCAGATGATCGGTACGCCGGCGTACATGAGCCCGGAACAGGCCCAGATGAGCGGTCTGGATGTGGATACGCGGACGGATATCTACGCGCTGGGCGTCCTGCTCTATGAACTGCTGACGGGTACGACGCCGTTCGAGGCGCGAACGCTGGAGGGGGCGGGGTACGCGGAGATTGAACGGATTATCCGCGAGACCGATCCGCCAAAGCCTTCGACCCGACTGCAACGGTTGGGGCAGGAACGCATGGCCGTGGCGCAAAAGCGTCGTGCCACAAGCGAAGGATTGCCCAGGCTCATTCGAGGCGATCTGGATTGTATTGTGATGAAGTGTCTGGAAAAGGACCGGCTTCGGCGATATGAGACGGCACATGCGTTGGCCGAGGATATCGAGCGGTATCTCAAGAACGAGCCGATTCTCGCCCGCATGCCCAGTGTCGGGTATCGGCTTCAGAAGTTCGCCCGCCGGAACCGTTCGCGTATCGTGGTTGCGGGTGCACTGACCGGACTCCTTCTGGGTCTGCTGGCAATGGGCTGGCTGTACAGAAGCAGCCGCCAGGCGGAGCGCATCCGATGGGCGAGAGGGCAGGCCGTGCCACAGATCGCCCAGTTCGTCGACCAGCAGCGCTATTCTGAGGCCTTCTCCCTAGCCCTGGAGGCCAAGAGGTACATCCCGGAGGATGAAGGTCTTGAGGCGTTATGGCCTCACATCTGCCGGGAGTATTCTGTTGCCACGGACCCCGCCGGCGCGAATCTTTACTATCGGGAATATGATGGCATGGACAACCCGTGGCAATATTTGGGCCGTTCACCACTGCAGCGCTTGACGCTGCCGCAGGGGCCGCTTCGCTGGAAAATTGAACTGGAGGGCTTTGTGACGCACGAATGCGTCGTCGAGGAGTCGTTCTCCGTTCGCCTCCAGCCGCAAGACCCTGCCGGTGAGATGCTGTGGCTTCCGGCCCGTCTTGATACGGAGGGCAATATCCTGATGCCGGAACTTCTGATCGACAAATACGAGGTCACGAATGGGCAGTTCCAGGCGTTTGTCGATG
>CAZTGH010000281.1:0-7264 GCA_964612985.1 uncultured Pirellulales bacterium | reverse complement strand
ACCCAGCGCCGCCCGAACTCGTACACCCGCGTGCTCCACGAGCCGCGCGGGGTGGTGAAGTACTGGTAGAAGTACAGCACTCTCACGGGCGGCCTCCCGCCAGGCCCGAGTCCAGACGTGACACCACCGCCCGGATCTTCCCACTCGGCTCGCGCGGAATCTCGCGGACCGCCTCGACGCGCACCTCGACGCCGGACCCGAGTCGTTCGTGGACCCTCCGGACCACCTCGTTTCCGGTCGAAGGGTCGATCTCTCCCGGGGTTTCGAGCAGGACCGTGATCCTGTCTACGGCCTCCTGCACCACCTGGCCGCACCGGATCTTCGGCAGGCCGACGTACAGCCCGTGGAACCGCACCATGCGCCTGCCGTCCGGACCCACGACGACATCCTCGAGGCGCCCGACTACCTCCTCGAGAACCGGCATCGGGCGCCCGCAGGGACACGGCTCCGACGCCCACCGCGCCACGTCGCCGAGCCGGAAGCGGATGAACGGCATGTAGGCGCGCAGCAGGCAGGTCGCCACCACCTCGCCCTCGACGCCCGGCTCGCACGGCCGGCCGTCGGGGTCGAGGATCTCGACCAGCCCGGCCTCCGGGCTCACGTGGAGCGAACGGCTCTCGCACTCGCTCGCGAACAGCACGTTTTCCACCGTGGAGTACTCCTCGTACACCCGGCAGCCGTACGCCTTCTCCATCACCGTCCGCATCGGCGGCGTGACCTTCTCACTGGTGGTGATGACGGCGTCCAGCGGCGGCACCTTGAGGCCGTCCTCCAGGATGTGCTGCGCGAGCAGGAAGTACGACACCGCGTAGCCGGTCAGCCACCGCACGCCGTGGCGCCACAGCGCGTCGACGTACTGCCGGGCGGTCTCCCGCCGCAGGTGGAAGGCTGAGAAGTAGACCTGCTTCTCGACCGCGTTGAACCGATAGTACGGGCCGGGGCTGTCCGGTTCCGGCTCGACCATCCGCCCGGAGAACGTCGCCCGCGGGAGCCGGTACGAGACCCCGGCCCACCGTGCCGAGCGGCTCTCGCGCAGCGCGATCGCGTCTCGGTACTCGGGCACCAGCCAGTGGACGGCGATCGGCGTCCCCGAGGAGCCGCTGGTGTGGTGCACCAGGGTCCGGCGCGGACGGAGGTCTGTCCGCAGGAAGCTGCCGGGCTGCGAGCGGAGAGGGTCCTTCTCCAGCAGAGGCAGCTCCTCGAGGCGCCCCTCCGCCGCAGCCTTATTCTCGCCGGCCGTCCAGGTCTCGCGATAGTAGGGCACGTGCTCGCAGCAGGCAGCGAGCACCTGCGCCAGGCGGTGGCGGGACCACTCCGCCCAACGGTGGGCCGAGTAGCCCTCGCGCCATCCGAACTCCGCCACGCGGTCGTGGAACCCGGGGCCAAACCGCGTCCAGTTCCAGTAGGCGCCGTACGCCGTCACCCAGAGGTGCTGCAGCCCCGTCGGCGACATCCGGTACACCCGCTCTCCCAACCGCGCCATCAGCCCCTCTCCTCCACCGCCCGCGCGAGAAGTCGCTCCCAGCTCGGGAGAACGCTGTCCCATGAGAACGCGACGGTCGCCTCGCGCGCATTCCCCGACAGCCGCGACGCGAGCTCAGGGTCCTCCAGCAGCCGCACGATCGACGCGGCCAGGCCCGGGACGTCTCCGACCGGCGCGAGCAGCGCGTCCTCGCCGTGCCGGCAGAGGAACGGAACACCTCCGGCGTCGGTACTGACCACGCACAGCCCGGAGGCCATCGCCTCCATCACGCTGACCGGCGTGTTGTCGACCGACGTGGTGTTCAGGAACACGTCGTGCCCGGCGAGCACCGCGGGCACCTCCTCCTTCGGCACCCGACCGGTGAACCGGACGGCGTCCTCGACGCCGAGGTCCCGCGCGGCCTTTCGCGTGGACCGCAGGCTCCCGTCCTTGTCGGAGCCCACCATGGACAGCACGGCGTCCGGATGGGATTTCCTGACTGCGGCCAGGACCCGGGGGGCGTCCTCCGGGCGGTAGATCCGGTGGAAGGCGCGCAGCCACACGATGCGCGGCTGGACCGGACCGCGCACCCGCGAGAGGTAGGCCGACCGGTCGATCGCGTTGGGCACGAACTCGATGTCCTCGCGCGCGAAGCGCAAGGCCTCGCACAGGTACCGCGAGGGCGCCGTCACCACGTCGGCCGCCCGCAGCAGCCGCCGCACGCGGCCGGGAAACCGCGCCGCGAACTCCGGCAACGAGCCGCCGTGCAGCGTCAGGACGACGGGTTTGCCGAGCATCCTCAGGGTCGCGGTGACGGCCTCGGCCCAGACGAAGGAGCGCCCGCTGAACACGTCCACGTGCGCCACCACGTACTCGCGACGCCGGCGGACCGCGGTCGCCACCATGTCCAGCAGGCGGAGGGGCCTCGCGACCCTTGCCGACGTCCGGATCACCACGTGACCCGACGCTTCGAGCCGCCGTGCCAGCTCCTCGCAGTACTGGACCGTCCCGGCGGACCTGAAGAAGTTGCCGACCGTCAGCAGCTCCGTCGCGGATCCGATGCCGGCACCTGGGGAACCGCACTCGAAGGTCACCCCGGCCTCCACGTTGCGGCTCAGCCGGGCCGTCGGAAGGCCGTCCCCGGGTGGCGGGCCATCACCGCCCGGCCCGGCATCGACGGAGACACGCTCCGCCTTCGCGCCGGCCGCGGAGCCTCCGCCTGCGGCAGGAAGCACGCCGCCAGGAGCACCGCGAAGGCGGGGGTCGCGAGGCGGAAGCCGTTGACCGAAAGAAAGAGCAGCGCCCACGTCAGCAGCGCGCCCGCGATACCCCTCGACTCCACGTCTGGAATCTGGCGGTAGAGACGGTAGAGCGCGATGATCATGGCAGCCAGGCCGAGCAGCCCGAGTATGCCGTGCTCGGCGAGCATGCGGGTGAACTCGGTGTGGGAGGCGTAGGGGATCCCGAGCATCTGCAGCCGGCGCATGGCGCCCACGCCGGGACCGACCCCCAGCAGCGGACTCTCGAGGAACATCTTGATGTCAGTCCGCATGATGAGGTCGCGCTGGCTCAGGCCGGTGTCGGCGAACCGCTCGAGGAATACGCCGCCCGTGAACCCCTGCAGGAACGGCAGCAACGCGGCATTGAACAGCAGGAACACCGCCACCGCCGACAGCACGAGCACCGACCGGTTGCGCCGCGAGCGGACGGAGTGGAGGCCGAGGATCACCGCTCCTCCCAAGGCCATCGCCAGCCCCGAACGCGACATGGTCAGAGCTGTCTGGATGATGAGGTAGAGCATCAGACCGGCGAGGAGCCACCGCATCTGCCCGGCCCGGCGGCTCGCCACCACGGCGATGAACAGTAACAGAATCCCCAACGACAGGATCGAGGCCACCTGGTTGGCGCCATACCCCCCGGCGGCGAACGAGCTCGACGCCATCTGGAACTGCACGCTCGTCGCGCGCGCGAGCTTGAGTGACGCCACGGCCGCTGTGCCGAGGATCGGCCCCAGGGCGATGGCGAAGATCTTCCAGCGGTCGATCGCCCAACCCCGCCTGCCGGACACGAACCACAGCACCACGAACAGGGCGAGGGGCCCCGAGATGTTGAAAAGGATCAGCTTGCGCGCGTGGTTGAGGCCGGCGGCGGCGCCGAAGCTGAGCGGCATCGACACCATGATCGCCGCCAGGTACAGGAACGGCAGCACCGCCGGGGGCTTGGCGCGCCGCAGCATCGACAGCCCGAGCACCAGAATGATGAGGTACTTGCCCGACTCCCACGGGATCGCGGCGTCGCCGCTGCGCCACATCACCTCGCACCCTGCCGCGTAGGCCGCCATGCTGAGCACGTGCTGGGTCCGTCCGGAGGCGCCGACCGCCACACAGGCGAGAATCACCAGCAGCCCGTGCAGGGTCGACACTCCGGGGACGTACTTCATGGCGACCGCGACGAACACGTGCAGCACGGACCACCCGATCAGGAAGCGGAACGGAATCCCCGAGTCGGCGGCCGCCGCGAGCGTCCGCTGCCGCCAGCCGGCCGCGGCGGGGAGTGTTCGGGCCTGGGGAAGAACGTTGGTCGCCATCTCAGCTCCAGTGGGCGCCGGTCACCGGCAGCGCGCCGAGCAGCGCTCCGATCCGCTCGACGAACGTGGCGTAGCCGAGCTCGGGGGCGATCACGACGCCTCTCGTCGACTCTGCCCGCCAGCGTGGAGGGTCCTCGACGTACCCCCGGATCGCGGCCTGCAACCCAGCAACGTCATCGGCGCCGACCACGCGCCCGACTCCGAACTCGCCGAGGTAGTGCGGGATGCTTCCGGCGGTGGAGGCGATCGGCACCGCGCCGTACGCCATCCCCTCGCCGAGCACCTTCGGCCATCCCTCGGACCGGCTCGGAAGCACCACGAAGTGGGCGGCGGCCAGCAGCTCGCCGAGCCGGGTCCGCGGCATCCAGCCGTGCATCGTCGCCAGCCCCGGACCCGTCGCCGCCTCCAGCTCCTCGATCGCCGGACGCATCGGCCCGTCGCCGACCAGCTCGACCCGCACCGCGACGCCGTCCCGCCGGAGACCGGCAGCGGCTTCGACCACGCGGTGCGGTCCCTTGAACTCCACGAGTGCACCCACGAAGAGCAACGATACAGGATCCGACAGACGCTTCGCCCCGGCGACACGCCGGCCGGCTTCCAGCTCCTCCTCCTCGAGACACGGGTTGAGCAGCGAACGGACGCCGGGCCGCTCGCCCTGCACGGCCCCGTTCACCGTCACCAGCGCGCTCCGGAACCCTCTGCGCAGCCACCAACGCTGCAGCCGGTACGAGCGGGGCTGGCCTGGCGCCGCCGCCCAGCTCCCCGCGTACTTGAACCACCGGCGCCGCGGCCGTCGCCGGACCGACAGCAGCGCCATGGCCACCATGGCGATGGCGGCGGGCGCCCGGACGTGCACGATGTCGGCGTGCCCCAGCTCGCTGGCGACGGCGGCGGCATAGGTCGGCACCCGCCCGAGCGCGCCGGCCTTCGCCCCCAGGGTCGCGCCGCCGGCGGCCGGCACGAGCCGGAGCCGGACGTTCGGGGCCCGGTACGGAATCGCGCTCGCGGGCGCTGGCCCGGCGTGCAGGCACGCCACGTGGACCACCTCGTCGAACAGCGTCGCGAGGTGGTCGACCTCCCGCACCGTGGCGCCCCATCCCCGCACCGCGCCGCCGTCGCGGTAGTGCGGCGTGTGCGACACGATCAGCAGACGCCCCCCGACCCGCCGGGCGCTCACGATGAGCCCCTCCGCGGACCGCGGCCGAGCGACTCCAGCAACGCCGCATACTCGGACACCCGGCGGTCCCAGGTCTGCTCCCCCCGAGCCCGCTCCAGTGCCCGGGCCCCCATCGCCTCCAGCGCGGGCCGGTCCGAAAGAAGAGCGAGGATCGCCGCCGCGGTCGCCTCGGGATCCTCCTGGGGGACGACCAGGCCGGTGGCGCCGTCGGCGACCGCCTCCTCGAGCCCCGAGCCTCCGCTCACCACCGCCGGCGTTCCGCACAACGCCGCTTCCACCACCGCGATCCCGAACCCTTCGAAGTCCCCGTCGGCGGTGTGGCGGCTGGTCATGACGAACACGTCCGCCAGGCTGCACGCCGCGGCCAGCTCCCGCTGGGGCAGCCTCCCGGCGAACCGCACGGCGTGGCCGACGCCGAGGTCGTCCGCGAGCCGCTGCAGCGCCTCCCCGCGGGTGGGCAGGCCGATCGCCACGTACCGCAGATCGGGCCACTCGGCGAGGAGCCGCGGGAGGGCCCGGATGACGACGTCCTGGCCCTTGCGCTCCGTGACGTTGCCGACGGTCACCAGCACGGGGCCGACACCGAGGTGGAGCCGCTGCCGCAGGGCGGTGACAGTGGGGTCGTCCGCCGGCCGGGGCGCGAAGGTCGCGGGATCCGCCCCGTTCGGAACGGTGTGGACCCGCGACGGGTCCACCCCGTACCGGGGGAGGAAGCCGCAGGTGAACCGGCTCACACCGACCACCATGTCGGCGCGCCGGAGAGCCCAGCCCGTCAGCGCGCGCTGCCACCGCACCCGCGAGTCCAGCTCCGTCCCGTGGACGACAGCCAGCCAGGGCGCACGCGCCGGCGCGGCCACCAAGGCTGCGACCCACAGTGGGCGCTGCCCGCTGGCGACGACGACCACCGGCTCGGCCCCGGACCTCGCCGCCACAACCGCCACGGCGAGCCGGCGCGCCCGGCCCAGGCCGTCCAGCCACGCCGGGCCGACCGCGGGCACGGTGGTGATCCGGTAGGGCTCGGTCCGGTTGAACTCCTCGATCTCGGGCCTCTCGGCGCCGGGCTGCGGCGCGATCACGTGGACGCCGAAACCGCGGACGTGCAAGCCGCGCGCGAGGTTCCACGCGTGGGCGCCGATCCCGCCGGGCCCGGGCGGGTACTCGGACGCGTGGATCACCACCTTCATGCGTCCGCACCCCGCGTTTCCTCATGCACGCCGTGCACGCCGTGCACGCCGGTCGACTCCCCGGAACGCCACGCCTGGATCTTCGGGAACCCCCCCTCCCGCAACATCCGGCGCGCCTCGCGGTCGCGCCGCACGAACGCCCACACCGTCGAGGGAAGCTGCACCAGCGCGACCGCGACCTTGGCGAGCCGCTGCAACCGGCCGCCCCGCATGCTGAAGGTCCCCGCCAGCCGGATCCACGCACCCTCGCGGCGCTGCCGTGGCGAGAAGTAGCGGCGGCCGAGGTACAGCTCCGTGACCGCCGGCAGGTGGCGCACCAGCAGGCGCGACCGGCTTCCGGCGTACGTCACCGCCCGCGCGCCGTGGGTCCGGAGCCCTCCCCGAGGCACGTGATTGTGCAGCACCCGGATGTCCGGAGAGAGCAGCATCGTCGCGCCTGAAAGGTACAGCCTCATACCGAGGTCGCCGTCCGCCCGCGGCCCACGGTCGTAGGCGAGGTCGAACAGCCCGGACCTCCCCAACGCCTCCACCCGAAGCAGCGTGTTGTTGGTCGGGAAGACGTCGCTCAGCCGGCTCAGCTCGAAGTCCTCCGGCAGCGGGCCGGCGCCGACCTCGTCGGCGACCCCGCAGGACGCGTCGACGCCCGTCTCCGCCATCCGGCCCACGTGCCGCTCGATCAGGTCGGGCTCGATCTCGTCGTCGTCGTCGAGGAACAGGACCACGTCGCCCGTGACGCGTGCCAGGCCGGCGTTTCGGGAGGTGCACTGGCCGGCCTGCTCGAGGACCATCAGCTCGATGGGGAGCCCCGGGAAGTCCTCGGCAAGGGCGTGATCCCGGCGCTCGGCCGGCGTCTG
>CAZTGH010000280.1:5501-7280 GCA_964612985.1 uncultured Pirellulales bacterium | reverse complement strand
GCGAACGGTCTTCTTGTTCATGCTGCTCTCCTTCTGATGGACGCTCTGTCCGTCCGTGACATTCGTCAGCGATTCGCAGATTCCTTCGCCGCAGCTTCGTATTCCGCAAACAACTTGGCGATCCCCGCCTCCTTCACGTCGCCATCGTGCACCACCACGCGATACCGCAACGTCAGAGGCCGGCCCTTCGCAATCTCGGTGTACTTGCCTTCCGGCCAATACATCGGCGTCGGTGAGAAGAATCCGTAGTTCCTGGTAAACCACTTCGACGGATACCAGCGATTCGTCGGGTTCTGGAAGATGGCGAGCCCCTCGGTGATCTCTTCGCGGGTGCCGCTGTAATCGCACCAGGGGGAAGCGACACCGAACGTGCCCTTCTCCGCCAAATCGCCCTGGGCATTGATCAGCGTGCCGCCCGAATCGACGCTCAGTTCCGGCACCATCCGCGCCGAAAACAGCGAGTGGTTCGTTCTGCCAATGCGAATGTCGACCAGCGGATCGAGTGTGATCTCAAAATCGATCAGCCGCAGGTCGTCCCGCGGCGCCGAAATCACGATCGTGCGCCGATCGCGGATGATCGGGTCCTTCCCAGGCTGCCGCCACAAACACTCGTCGGCAATCGTCACCGAAGGCCCTTCCGAAACCACGATCTTCGGACCCTGCGAAACGATCTGCCCGCGCTCGTTCGAATCCTGCCAGTAGTTGCCGCCGTTGACCTGGTCGCACCCGAAGAACAGCGAATGATGGTGAGGATATGGCCATGACGTCTGCGTCGTCACCGACTTACCCGACGTCGGCCCGTTCACCGGCCAGAAATACGGATATTTCTGAAGCGACCCGTACTTGTAGCAGGTGAAACGCTCGCCGTCGATATCGACGACCACACGCATCCGATTCGTCTCGAGCTGCGCCGTAATCTGCGCGCCATCCGCCACCGCAGGCACGCCCGCGATAACGGGCAGTAACACCGCCCACAGAAACCTACGCCATCGATTCATACCAATCTCCCATCCCGTCGAGCAACAGACTTGTTCGCACATCACAGATGCCACGGAGCGCGCAACGTCCGAGCGGTCATCCGATTCGCCTCGTCGTCTCCGACGAACCGCTCCGCCTGCGGGTCCCACCGCAGCTTGCGCCCCAGACGCATCGCGATATCGCCCAGCAGACACACCGAGCACGAACGGTGCGCCACCTCCACCGGCGCGATCGTCTCGGCCCGAGACTTGACGCACTCGTAGAAGTTCGCCTTGTGGTTGTTGCTGACGTACAGCTTCGTTTCGTCGGGCCCGATCGTCTCTTCCAGCAGCGACTTGAGATTCGCGTCGATGAAGCCCCGGCGCACGTAGACCCACCCGTCGCTGCCCTCAAAGACCACGCCCTGCTTGTTCTCCGCGTTGTCGGCGCAGATCACCTTCACGCCGTTGGCGTAGGTGTACTCGATGTGGAACCGCCCGTGCACATCCCAGAGCCCATCCTTCGGAAACTCCGCCCGCCCTTCGATCTCGACCGGGCCAGTGTGCTCGGTGCCCATGCCCCACTGAGCAATATCGTTATGATGGCTGCCCCACCCGGTGATCATCCCCGCGCTGTAGTCGCTGATGCGCAGCCACCCCGGACGGTCGCTGATCTTCTCGGGATGCACCCGCTTCTCGGTATACGGCGCCCACGGAGCCGGCCCCAGCCACATCTCGTAATCGAAGCCCTCGGGAATCGGCATCGGTTTCCAGTCGCTGGGCGGTCCCTTGCGGTGCAGCGGCCCGACGTTGACGACGATCT
>CAZTGH010000280.1:1873-5491 GCA_964612985.1 uncultured Pirellulales bacterium | reverse complement strand
CCAGCCACATGTCGTAGTCCAGCCACTCGGGCACCGGCATCACCGGTTGCGGCTCGCAACCCGGATCGATCCCGAAGCCCACCTTGATCGTGTGCAGCTTGCCCACGCGCCCGTTGCGCACCAGTTCGCACGCCTGCCGGAACCGGCTGTCCGACCGCTGCTGGCTGCCGATCTGAAAGATCCGCCCGCACCGGCGCACCGTATCGCTGACCGCTCGCCCCTCCTCCAGCGTCAGCGACAGGGGCTTTTGCAGAAAGATGTCCTTGCCCGCCCGCGCCGCTTCGAGCGCCGGGATCGCATGCCAATGGTCCGGCGTCACAATCTGCACCGCGTCGATATCTGCACGCCCCAGCAGCTCGCGGAAGTCCCCATACGTCGCACAACCCTGGTACGACGCGTCCCCGCTTCGCTCGCGATACCGCCCCTCGACGAATCGCTTGGCATTCTCCACGCGATGGGCGTCCACGTCACAAACCGCCACCACCTGCACCTCACGAATCCCCACTGCCTCCGACAGATCGCCCATCCCCATGCGACCGACGCCGATGCAACCGACCGTGATCCGCTCGCTCGGAGCTGAAGCCCCGAAAACCCGCGAAGGAACCACCGTCGGCACCGCCAACCCCGCCCCCAGCAGGGCCGAACGGCGCAGAAATCCCCGCCGCGATAAATCCCGACTTTTCCACAGGGTCTGAGTCCTCGCAGGCTCCGCTGTTTTCTCGTTCATGATAAGCTCCTCGATATGAGCAGACGACCTCAGTGACGCAAAGCCTGAGCTTACCACGCCCCACCACCGCTGTCAACGCCCGCAAAACCCCTCTCCGCATCCGCCGCACTACGATTGCTGCCGCCAAGCGCAGGGGGGGTGTGGCATGCCTCCATCCCACAATGCCTGCCTGCAAGGGTAGGGGCGAGGCATGCCTCGCCCTTACAACGGGTACTGCCCTGTGGCACTGCACTTTTTGCCCTGAACCTTTGTGCAGACGTGTGGTATGATAGCCCCTGTCTGCACCGGGTCGGGGCCCGCGCGGACCGGTGGAAAGTTCGCCCTGTTAGGAGAAGAAAACCGATGAAGTCCACGCACAGCAGAAGAGAATTTCTTCACGTCGCATCGGCTGCCGCAGCTGTCTCGCTGGCCGGCGTTCCCGGCTTGGGGACCGGCATCGCCCGCGCCGCAGGCGTGACCGGCAAGAAACCCAGGTTCCACCTCGGCATGGCCTCGTACACCCTGCGGAAGTTCGACCTGGACCAGACCCTGAAAATGACCAGGCGGGTCGGCCTGGACTACATCGCCTTCAAGAGCTTCCACCTGGCCCTGGACAGCAGCCCCGAACAGATCAAGGACGTGGTCGCCAAGGTCGAAGACGCCGGACTCAAGCTCTACGGCGGCGGCGTCATCTACATGAACAGCGAGGCCCAAGTCCGCCAGGCCTTCGACTACGCCAAGGCCGCCGGCATGAAGGTCATCATCGGCGTGCCTAAACACGATCTCCTGCCGCTGGTCGATGATCTGGTCAAAGAGTACGACATCATGGTCGCGATTCACAACCATGGCCCGGGCGACAAGGTTTACCCGCTGCCGG
The DNA here is from genome assembly GCA_964612985.1 of uncultured Pirellulales bacterium. GTDB lineage: Bacteria > Planctomycetota > Phycisphaerae > Sedimentisphaerales > Anaerobacaceae > Anaerobaca. The sequence goes on along the minus strand of CAZTGH010000280.1, from coordinate 3,908 downwards.
GGACCGCCTACAAGAAAGTCAAAGACCTTGACCAGCGCATCGGCCTGTGCAATGACATCGGGCACACCATGCGTTCCGGCGTGGACCCCTCGGAATCGACTCGCAAGTACGCCGACCGCCTGCTTGACGTCCATATCAAAGATGTCACCGCCGCCACCGCTCGGGGCAGCACGTGCGAGGTGGGTCGCGGCGTGATCGATATCCCCGAATTCATCCGGACTTTGATCGACATCGACTACGCCGGCATCGTTTCGTTCGAATACGAAAAAGATGAAAACGATCCGATGCCTGGCCTGGCCGAATCCGTCGGCTACGTCCGCGGGGTCATAGCCACGGTCTAGCCCTGCCCCCGCCCACTGAATCTGATGCCGGGATTCGAACTCGAAGGGGTCGAAAGAGGTAGACCCTCTATGCCGTACAACATTCGAATCGTCAGCACGTATCCGCCCAGGCGCTGCGGAATTGGCACCTTCTCGCGGGATCTGGCCACGGCGCTGGCCCATTTCACCGCCGAGGTCGGACACATCCGCATCGCCGCCATCGACAATGGGCACGGACCCTACGAGATCCCCGTCGACCTCGTCATCGACCAGTACAATCCAAGGTCCTGGCACGATACGATTGTCCATATCTGCACACGGGCAGTCGAGAGCCGCAACCCTACCGTCGTCGTCCTGCAACACGAATTCGGGCTCGACCCCGATGCCCAGGGCAACGACGGACGAGGCACCAACTTCGTCGAAATGGTCAAAGCCTTCGGCGATCGCGGCCTGGAGACGCTGGTCTACCTGCACACCGTCCTCGACGAACCCGATACCCATCAGAGGCAAGTGATCCGAGACTTGGCCCGTTACAGCGATGGCCTCGTCGTCACCACCGAAAGCGCGATTCACATCCTCGAATCCGACACCTACGGCATCGCCCATACCAAGCTCAAGCACATCGACCACGGGATCCGGATGCAGAATCCCTCCCAGTTCAACCGCCTCGACATCAAGCAGGAATACGGGCTCGAAGGACGCTTTCTGATCACTACCTTGGGCCTGCTCTCTCCGGACAAGGGAATTCACTACGGCATCCGCGCTTACGGCCGCTTCCTTCAGGAATCCTGCACCGATGACCAGCGCAAGCAGATGGTCTACCTCATCGCCGGGCAGTCGCACCCCGAGTTCGTCAAGGCCGAAGGAGGCCGGTTGTATCGGGACTTCACGCACACGCTGCACCAAGCCCTCGCCGAGGCCGACGTCAAGTGGTGCAAGGTCAAGGAACTGGGCACCGCCAATTTTGCGGACTACGACATCGTCTTCCTGGATACCTTCCTCGACGAGAATACCCTGCTCAAACTCTACGGCGCCACGAATGTGATGCTGCTGCCCTATCTGAACATGCAGCAGATTTCCAGCGGCATCCTCGCCGACACGCTGGGCGCGGGCCGTATCGCCATCACCACCAAGTTCCGCTACGCCCAGGAGCTGATCCACTCCAACAAGAAATGCCCCGAAGGTCTGATCATCGGCCGTTTCGCACGAGGCATCCTCGTCGACCCGGGCGAGCCCTCCGTCGAGCAGATCGCCCAGGCCCTCGACTATCTCGTCTTCAGCGACCACAAGCGATTCATGATGGAGCGCCAGGCCCACCAGAGAGGCTATCAGATGCGCTGGAACAACAGCGCCTGGGCTCTGCTCCAGTATATCGACTTCGTCCGAGACCAGAAGGAGATCGTCACCGGACGCGGACTCCAGTTCGTCCGCAAAAAACCCTCTCGCCTCGATGTTCACAAGTACCGCCGCAGCAGCGTCACCGCCACCGTCGACGCCCTCACCGGAGAGCTCCAGCCCGACGAAACCTCCTGAGACAAAAACATCGCCCCGCACCCATACCCCCCACCCCTGTCATCCTGAACACAGTGAAGAGCCTGCCTGAGCGTAGCCGAAGGGACCTCCCCAGCGCAAGAGAGACGTGTCCTCGTCACAGCCAGCACCCCTTCGCCCGGGTGGCAGCCTCAAGCGCCAGCATTTGGGGATGATCGACGCGC
>CAZTGH010000280.1:0-1773 GCA_964612985.1 uncultured Pirellulales bacterium | reverse complement strand
TGCTTGTCGGCAAACTCCCACAGCGTGATGCTGTTCTCGACGTTGATCACCGTGCCCCTGGTCCCGGTGATCTCGAACCGCCGGAACTGCCCCGGAAACGACGACGTCGTCCCGTAGATCACGCCCAGCGCCCCCGTCGAATACCGCAGCACCGCCACCGCGGTGTCCTCCGCCTCCATCGTATGCCCCAGCGTCGCGGTGTACGCCTGCACCGACTCGATCGGCGGCATCAGATCGCACAGCATATCGATCATGTGGATCGACTGGTTCATCAGCGCTCCGCCGCCGTCCATCTTCCAGGTCCCGTGCCACGAATCCCGGTAGTACTCGTCGGTCCGCCACCAGGGCACGTAGACGCTGGCATACGTGATCGTCCCGAACCGCCCCGTGCTGATCGCATCGCGCAACGGAATCATCAGGTTGTTGAACCGGTAGGGGAAGATCCCTCCGAGGCGCGTGCCCGCCTTCTGGTGCGCTTCGATCATCGCATCGATGCGGTCCAGCTTGATCTCCAGGGGCTTCTCGCACAACACGTGCTTGCCCGCCTTGGCCGCCGCGACCGTCGGCTCCATGTGCAGCCCGCTTGGCGTCGCGATGGTCACGATGTCCACGTCGTCGCTCCGGACCATCTCCTCGTAGCTGTCGTAGGCCTTGGCGCCATACTTGTCCGCCAGTGCCTGAGCCCGATCGACGACCTTGTCGCAACAGGCCGTGAACTTCGCATTCGGGATATCGCCAATCGCCCTGGCATGAAAATCCGCGATCAACCCCGCTCCCACGATTCCAAAATTCCACGTCTTCATCGTCTGTCTTCTCCACAACCAGCCTTCATAACCGCCCCACTTGTCATTCTGAACGAAGCGTAGCGCAGTGAAGAATCTGGGCTGGAATCAAGATCGCCGGCCAGATCCTTCGCTTTGCTCAGGACGACAACAGCGGAAGCTTCTCTTGTTGCACAAGGAATCAGTCGCATTCCAGACCCACTTCGTTCGCCAGCTCGCGAACCGCCGCGATCGCCCTGGCAAACAGCTCGGGCCCCGTCGAGCCGCCGAACTGCCCGCCCGTCTTCAGGTGCGGCTCCATCGTCATGCACCCATCGTAGCCCATCGACGCCAGTTCCGCCAGCAGCGCCTTGATCTGCCCATCCCCCTCGCCCGGAACGCTGCCGATATCGGGCGAACCCAGCTTCCAGTCCTTGATGTGGATGTGCACCACGTAAGGCTTCATCATCGGCCAGCAGACCTCGACGTTGTTGGTGATCTTCTCGCCCCAGACGAAATTCGCCGGGTCGTACGCCAGCCGCAAACGCTCCGAGCCCACCGCCTCGACCAGATCCACACAGTTCTTCGCGGTGTGCCCGTAAATGTGCGCCTCGTTCTCGTGCACCATCGTCACGTCCGTGCCCTCGACCACCTGCACCTTGGCCGCCATCCTCTCGAGCACCTGATCGCGATACTCGTCGATGTTCTCGCCCTCGGGCGCGTAATAGCTGAACATCCGAATGAACGGCGTCTCAAAATACTGCGCCAGATCCACCGCGTGTTTGAACTTGTCCAGGTGCGGCGCGAACGGTTCATCCAGCTTCACCTTCCCGATCGGCGACCCAATCGCGCTGACCTTCAGCCCGTGATCCCGGATCATCTGCCGGGCCTCCTTCAGCTCGCCCTGGTTCAGGTCCATGATGTTCTTGCGATTGATAAACCGCGGCTCGATATACCCCACCTTCTCCTTCGCCAGAAACTCCACCTGCGCGCGAAAATCCTCGGTCACTTC
>CAZTGH010000279.1:0-7340 GCA_964612985.1 uncultured Pirellulales bacterium | reverse complement strand
CATGCACGGCAACGTCGCGGAATGGTGCAACGACCGTTACGCAGCCGACTACTACGCCCGCAGCCCCGAGAAGAACCCGAGAGGCCCGACCGAAGGAGTCGATCGCGTGATCCGAGGCGGCGCCTGGAATTCCAGCGCCGAGGCCTGCCGGTCTGCGTACCGAGCCAGCGATCCCGCCATCGACGACACCTGCCTGGCCAACGACGCCATCGGGTTCCGTTGCGTGCGAAACGCCCCGCAAGAGATCCCGGATGCGAACGCGGCCAGCGCCAGCCTCAACTCCGCAGGATTGGGGCATGGTCTTCAGGTACAGACCCGCCCCGCAAAGCTCGACAACCCACGACCAAAGACCGGCCTGGTCTACGATCCTGTCTATCTGGAGCACCGGACGACGCCGGGCCACCCGGAATCTCCCGAAAGGCTCTCTGCCATTGTCACGCGGTTGAGAGATTCGGGGTTGGATGCAAAGCTCGCGCATCTCAAACCTGCCGCTGCTTCACAGGAGTGGATCGAGACCATTCACGACCCCGACTATATCGAGCGGGCCAAGGCCACGTGCGAGGACGGAGACGGCTACCTCGACTCGGGCGACGTGCCCGTCTGCCGCCACTCTTACGACACCGCCCTGCTGGCGGCCGGAGGCGTGATGAGAGCGGTCGATGCCGTGATGGCAGGCGAAGTCGCCAACGCCTTCTGTGCGATCCGCCCCCCGGGGCATCACGCGTTGCGCGATCGGGCGATGGGGTTCTGCATGTTCAACAACGTCGCCATCGGTACACGTTACGTTCAGCAGAGATACGGCCTCTCCAAAGTCCTCATCGCCGACTGGGACGTCCACCATGGCAACGGCACGCAGGCGGCCTTCTACGACGACCCCAACGTGCTCTATTTCAGCACCCACCAGTGGCCCTTCTATCCGGGCACAGGCAGCGCCTCCGAGACGGGGACAGGCGAAGGGCGAAATCGCACGATCAATGTGCCCATGCCCGTCGGCTCCGGAGACGAAGAGTACCTTCGCATCTTCGAACAGCGCCTCCGTCCCGCAGCCATGGATTTCGCCCCGGACTTCGTCTTCATCTCCGCCGGCTTCGACGCACAGGCCCACGACACGCTTGGCAGCATGGAAGTCACTCCCGAAGGCTTCGCGTCCCTGACGCGCACCGTCAAGGACATCGCCCAGAAGTGCTGCCAGGGCCGCCTCGTCTCCGTGCTGGAAGGCGGATACGGGCCGAGCCGTCTGGCTGCTTCGGTCGAAGCCCACGTCTGTGCCCTGATGGAGTAAGAAGAACCTCGCATGCTGTTCCAGACGTGGGTATTCCTGATCTTCTTTCTGATCGTCTACCCCCTCTACCTGCTGGTGAAGGGGACCCGACTTCGCCTGCCCTGGATGCTGGCCATCTCGTATGTTTTCTACGCCTGGCTCGATTGGCATTATTTGATCCCCATCGCCTACGTCAGTGTCGTGGACTACTTCGTCACGGCGCGGATGGCCCGCAGTCGTCGCAAAGGCCTCTGGCTCTTTGTCAGCATCGCCAACAGCCTGCTTCTGCTAGGGTTCTTCAAATACGGACGGTTCGTCGCCGACAATGTCAACGCGCTTTTTGCGGCGCTGCACATTCCTTACCTGGTTCCCGCGCCCGGCATTCTGCTGCCGGCGGGCCTGTCGTTCTATCTCTTCCAGTCGATGGGCTACGTGATCGACACCTACCGAGGCACCGCTCAGCGGGAGACGAGCTTCATCCGCTACGCCACGTTCGTCGCCTATTTCCCCCGTCTGCTGGCCGGCCCGATCGAGCGAGCCGGGAACCTGCTGCCCCAGTTGCGAGAGACTCCCAGAATCACCGGCGCAGACTTTGCCGATGGGCTGTCCCTCTTCGTCGTCGGCCTCTTCAAGAAGGTCGCCCTCGCCAACTACCTGGCCCTCTATGTCACGAAGGTCTACGCGGCGCCCGACCAGTTCCAGGCGCCGGCGCTGATCCTGGCCACCTTCCTGTTCGCCTGGCAGATCTACTTCGACTTCAGCGGCTATACCGACATGGCGCGCGGCATCGCGGCGATGATGGGCATCCGCCTGATGCTCAACTTCAACAATCCGTACCTGGCCACCAGCCTGGGCGAGTTCTGGAATCGCTGGCATATCAGCCTCTCGTCCTGGTTCAAGGATTACGTTTACATCCCCCTCGGGGGCAACCGCAAAGGCAAGTTCAACACGTACCGCAATATCTTTATCACGATGGTGCTCTCGGGCTTGTGGCACGGCGCCGCCTGGACCTTCGTTCTCTGGGGAGCGGTCCACGCCCTCGGGCGGTTCGCCACGCGGGAACTGGAGAGAACACGCTTTTACCGCGACCGGGTCCCCCGTTTCGCCAAGCAGGCGTTTGTCTTCGCGATCGTCACCTTCGCGTGGATCTTCTTCCGCGCCACCAGCATTGGCGACGCCTGGCTGATCGTGACGCGGATCTTCACCTCGGGACTGGCGAATCCGTACTGCCCGCTGCTGGCGCTGGCTCTGATCTCAGCGGTCTGGCTCTATCAGTTCGTATTCGAATCCCGCCTGCGCCGGGCGCTGGAATTCAGGGCGGTTCGCATGGGGCTCATCGTTCTCATGCTTAGCTACCTGGCACTGTTCGCTCCCTCGGGAGAGCAACCCTTCATCTATATGCAGTTCTAAGCGATGGCAGAGAATCTCAAGGACAACACAAGAACAGGCATGCCGAACTCAAACGCGGTATGGCTGACACTCCATCAGTGGATCATGGTGGGCCTGATCCTGGTGGCCCTGCTCGTCACGGCGCCGTCGCTCTGGAAACAGATCGAGCCGTTCGATCCTGGCCCCGACTATCGCCTTCCTTATGCCCTCGGCAGCGACTATTGGCTGTATGCCCGCCATAGTCGCGCAGCGGGCCACCGGGAGAAGATCCCCGTGATCGGCGACTCGGTTATCTGGGGTCACTACGTGCGTCCCGATCAGACGCTTTCGCACTATCTCAACGAAGCGATCGGGGACGAACGATTCGCCAATCTCGGCCTGGACGGCGCCCACCCGGCCGCCTTACACGGTCTCATCGAGCACTACAGCCCGGGTCTCTCCGCCCGGCCCGTCGTACTCCAGTTCAATCCGCTCTGGTTGAGCTCGCCCAAGCACGACCTGCAAACCACCAAGGAATTCCACTTCAACCACCCCAGGCTCGTGCCGCAATTTGGCGGTGAAATCCCCTGCTACAGAGCCCCCTTCTCGGATCGATTGGGCGTGGTGATCGAGCGCCACGTGCCGTTCTTCCGCTGGACCAGCCACCTGAGAATCGCCTGTCTCCAGGGCATGGACCTGCCCGCCTGGACGATAGAAAACCCCTACCAGAACCCGCTGGCGGCGCTGGATGCATCCCTGCCCGAACCGAAAAACGCAGCGGCAGAGCAAGGCGCCTCCTGGCTGGAAGGCGGAGGGCAGAAACGGAGCATGGCTTGGGTGAATCTGGAAACATCCCTCCAGTGGCGCTCCTTCCGCGACACCGTCCAACAGTTGCAGGCCAGGGGAAATCCCGTCTTCGTTCTCGTCGGCCCATTTAACGAGCACATGCTCACGCCGGAAAACACCGCCACCCTTGACGTCGTCAAGGCAGAAATTGACCGCTGGCTTACCGAAAGCCGGATCCCTCACCTGATGGCTACGCCTCTCCCGAGCGCCTTATACGCTGACTCCAGCCACCCCCTGGCACAAGGATATGCGCTCCTCGCCCAACAACTGGCCAGCACCCCCGCCTTTCAGGCTGGCGTTCTCAGCCCCCGCCCCTAGACCCGTGAGCTCTGGAGCTGCGAGTCGCTCTTGAGAGCCCGCAAGGCCTCACGGATACGCGTCTTGTCGCCCCGCTGCAAGATTGGGTTTGTTTTCTTCGCTTTGCTGAGCCGCTCGAGAATCCCCCCTAACTCTACGGGAAAACCATGCTCGTCCTGGCCCAGCGTGCGCAGCAGCCATCGTCCCAGCTCCTGCACCGTTTCCGGCGGCAGCATCACCGCCGCACCCACATCGCCATTGTGGCTCAGTTCCAGCTTGACTCCCGCCCCGCCCAGATCGCTGATATTGAGCGAATACCCTGCCTCGAAGCGGAAAGGAGGCAATGATGACGATTTGTGACCCACAGGCCCGCCAGAGTCTTGTCCGATGTACACGTCACATCTCCAAAAAACAAAAAGCCTACAGACCCCTCCGGACAGCAAGCAATCCGCCCCATCCTCCATGATGCCCGGCGCATGCGTTGCACGCAGACACCGCGTCCGCGTCTACAGACGCTTATCGGACGGCACATATTGCATCTCAATTCTCCATTTGCCGAATCCCGGCAATATCTTCGACCTCTTTACCAACTGACGACACCCGGTTTGGGCTCCGGAACGGTCATCTCGTGTACGACGGATAATCGTCGGCGTCGGTGGCCGGGACGATGCGGACGGCCTGGCCCCCTTTCTCCGAGGCCGCCATCTTCAGGACCGTTTCATTGTCCACCGTGAAGCGGTCGATTCGAACGTGCGTTCGCGTCGGCACATCGGGGTCGTCGACATAGATATGGGCGACGTACTTCTGGTCGGAATCGAGGAAATCGAGCGGCACGTCGAACGAACGAGCCTGGCCGCTGTTCATGAAACCGAGAAACCAGTCGCCGCCGCTGCGTCGCGCGATGATCGCGTACTCACCGATACGCCCCTCGATCACCTTGGTCTGGTCCCACACTGTCGGACAGTGGTCGAAGAACTCCAGTTCCGGCTCATCGCTGAAGGCCGACGGGCGATCGTACCAGAAAACGAATTGCCAGGGGCTGTAGAAACAGACCGCCTTCGCCAGTTGGTAGGCGTGCGTGGACTGCTCATCCACCCGCTTGTCGAGATAGCAGATCGTGTTGTCGCCCGCGCCCGCTACCATCCGCGTGAACAGCGTCGTCAGGCTCATCTCGTTGGGCTGGCGCTCCTCGTCGCCCCGGATGCCTTCCTGGGTCATGAAATTCGGGTAGGTGCGCGAATAGCCCGTCGGTCGGTATTCGTCGTGCACGTCCACCATCAGCCGGTTGTCGGCGGCCTTGCGGATCGCCTCGTGCAGCCAACTCGTCCATTGCTGCGAGCCGACGTTGACAAAGCCGTACTTGACGCCCTTGATCCCCCACTGACGATACAGGGGCAGGATCTCGTCCAACTGCTTCTCAAGCGCCCGCCGGTTCACATAGACGATTACTCCGATCCCATGCTCGTCCGCGTAGCGGATCACCTCGGGCAAATCCAGCGGTCCTTTGGAGCGTTTCGGATCGACGGTCACCGTCGTCGCGTCGGATTCGTCCGAGTACTCATGACCATACCAGCCGGCGTCGTATTCGATATACTGAAGGTTGTGCTCAACGGCGAAATCGACACAGCGCTTGCCCCCTTCCGTCGTCAGAGAGACTTCGCGAATCACCTTGCCCGGCTTGATCCACGATGTGTCGGCAATCGCGCACGGCGCATTGAGATTCAAAATGAGATCGTTGTTCTCCAGTAACTGCCCCGGACTCTCGGCCACCATGACCACGCGCCAGGGCGTCGTCAGCGGCAACGCGCCCGTAACGGTACTGCTCAAATCGCTGACGAGACCGTGGTCGTGACCGTTCAGCGGAGACAACTTCATCCGCGCGTAGTCCACACACCGCGCTTCGGCCATCGCGACATAGAGGTCGTCCGCCGCCTGCATCACCAGGGGACGCTCGCACCCTGCCTTGATCTCGCTTAATGGTACTTTCTCGTAGGCCCCTTGCGCGCTGTACGTCGCCCATGCGATATGATCGGCGGGAAAGCGAAACTCGCTCGACTCTTTCGCGATCGTGATACCGTCCCACCCTTCCTGCTTCGGGATCGTGTAGCAGAAAGCCACGCCTGCGTCATAGGCGCGGATGGTGAACGTCAGTATCCGATGGGGCGCTTCAATCTGCTTCAGTTGCACCTCCGCCTCGACGTAACTGTCGCGGATGATACTCCGCTCGCCATAGACAGGCTTCCAGATCACCTCATGCCGACCCATTGAGGTCAGGGTGGCTGCCATCCCGTCGCCCAGATGTCCGTCCTCCAACTCGAGTCCGAGCCGCGATTCGTCCACGATGGGGGTCTCTCCGTGCCGGATGCTGTAGACCAGGCAGGAAGGCGTCCCTTCGAAATCTTTCGCCTCGAACGAGACGCTGATCCTGCCGTCAGGCGATCGCAACTCAAACGCGCCAACGGTCCCAGCGAGGGATATCACAACGGTCGTACACAAAACACAGATCATGCTGCTACGATTTGTCATCTTTATTTGCTCCCATGGAGGATCGATTGGTTTCGGACAATTGGATGTCTGGTCTTGGCGCCGGGGACATGTCCGCGCCGAGGAAGAAACCGACGTGCGGCGGCTGGTTGTAGGCCACGTTCTGCCAGGCGACGCTCAGGCGGTACTGCGGATCGTGCATCAGCGTGTAGAGGCGGTGCCCGGTAGGAATCGTCGTTGTGTAGACCCGCAGCGCCTTGCCGTCCCGGGTCCCCCAGATCACCTCTTCCCGCCAGTCGCCGAGCAGGTCGGCGCTCAGCGCCGGATTGGATTTCGACCCGTTGTTGGACGAACAGCCCTCCGCTCGCAACAGAGGCAACTCCGTCCCGCTCTGCCAATCCCACTTGGCGATGCGCGTGCCGTCGAGCGTCTCGCGCAGCAGGTCGCCGTCCCACCAGACGACGAAATTCTGCGAACGGGGTCTGGGACCGATCTCCTCGCCTTTGGCGGTGCAGAGGACAGACGACCGGTTCCACCAGCATTCGGCGCCGGGATATCTCGGATCGATGTCGGCAGCGACTCCGCGTCCGACATCCTGATCGGGATCGCGTCCCCAGAGAATCTCTCCCGTCCGCGCCTCGAACATCGCGGCGCCGAATCCGTTCTCGTACCCCGGCACCGGCACCTCGTTCTCGTGAATGCCCCACACTTCGAGCCCGTCGCGGGATGGGTCGAGATCGCTGACGTGCATGGCATCTCCATGCCGCAGCTCGGTCGAGTACAAACCCGTCCCGTCGTCGTCCACGCACATCGATCCGTAGACGATCTCGTCCTTGCCGTCGCCGTCCACGTCCGTCACCGTCAGGTTGTGGTTGCCCTGCCCCGAGTACCTTTCCAGGCCAGGGGTCGCCGAATCGAAAACCCAGCGCGAAGTGAGCTTGCCGTCACGCCAGTCCCAGGCGGCCAGCACCGATCGACCATAGTACCCTCGGCACATCACCACACTGGGTCGGGTTCCATCCAGGTAGGCGACACAGGCGAGCATGCGATCCGCCCGGTTGCCGTTGCTGTCGTTGCCTCCGTT
>CAZTGH010000278.1:0-7359 GCA_964612985.1 uncultured Pirellulales bacterium | reverse complement strand
ATTTTGGGACCACCTTCTGGGACCCGGATGCCGACCAGGCCACCCGGAAGATCGACCTGCCGCATGTCTCCAGGATGCGAATCGGCAGGGATTTTTCGGGCGCCATGGCCTTCTGGAGCCGGCTCCCTTCGGATGCGGAACACCGCCTGGGGAATCCGGACATCATCCATTGCAACAACTATTACTGTCCCAAGGGAATGGGAGCCAGAGTGGTCTATACCCTGTATGACCTTAATTTTTTAGAGTACCCTGAATTGACCACCGAGGAAAACCGGTATAATTGTTTTGCAGGCGTGTTTGATGCAACCATTTATGCCGACTTTATTATTTCCATCTCCCAATATTCCCGGACCAAATTCCTGGAGACATTTCCCCATTATCCCCAGGACCGTATCCAAGTGGTACCGCTGGGGAGCCGGTTTGAAGGAGAGATGCCTGCGGTGAATGAAACCGAGGTGAAAGGCCTTGAACCCCGCCGATTCTGGTTGGCGGTGGGCACCCTGGAGCCGCGAAAGAACCTGCGTCGCCTCCTGAAGGCGTTTGCGGATTATGTGAACGGAACCGATGATGCTTATCCCCTGGCGCTTGCAGGTGGAAAAGGATGGCTGGAAGAGGATCTGGAGGAGTTTATCGAGACCCTGGGCCTTTCAAACAAGGTCCGTATCCTGGGGTATGTGACCGATTCCGAACTCATGTGGTTGTACCGAAATTGTTTTTGCTTTGTTTACCCTTCGTTATATGAAGGATTCGGGTTGCCCGTTGTAGAGGCCATGGGTCAGGGGGCCGCGGTTATCACATCCGATAAGACGAGTCTGCCTGAGGCTGCAGGGGATGCGGCCCATTATGTGGATCCTTTGCAGGGACAGGATATTACCCATGCATTTGTAAGAATGCGTTCAGACCGCAGCTATCGTGAAACACTCAGAAACAAGGCCGTAATGCGGGCAAAGCGGTTTTCATGGAAGCAGAGTGCACGGAAAGTCCTTGATATCTATAGACAGGTAATGGCACTTCCGAAATGGGGTGCCGGACAGTAATCGGATTTGTCCTGTACGGCTGTATCGCAATATCGGGAGGTAAGATGGCGTTTACGAATTCTAAGGTGTACTGTTCGGCAGGAATAGATTATGCAGTGATTTGTCCCAATGGCGACGTTTATCGCTGTATGGCCGACTATGGAGCAAACCGTGCGCGCCTTTTCAATGTAAAACACGGATGGCATAAAGTGGAAAAGGCATTGATGTGCTCGCATTCCAAATGCGAGGCGAGCTGTGATACCCGGTATACCACAAAGGCCATCTTCGGTCCTGACAGCGATGAACCCAAAATCATCGGGTATGAGGAGAGTGGTCAGCAGGATACCGCCTACCTTCGCTTTCCCCATCAGCCGGTACCGGAATCATTCAGACAACACATCCAAATCGTATGGTTGCCCACGCTCAGATGTAATTATACCTGTAAATACTGTGAATATGCAGCCGGAAGGCACAAGCTTCAGGACATCCGGTCCGCATCTCCGGAGTTGTCCGTCGAAGAATGGGTCGCAGTATGGAGAGGGATATACGGGATGTACGATTCTATCGGGTTGAGTATCTCGGGGGGAGAACCGCTTCTGTCCACAGCAACGCTGCCCATTATTAACCTGCTTGAAGATAAGTGTCAATATTATGATATTACCTCTAACTTGAGCGTGAACGCAATGGGGATTATGCGGCATATCGGCAGGCCCTCACTGATTACGGCCAGTCTTCATCCCACCTCCAGCCGCTTTAACAAGGAATTGTTCTTCGGCACACTCCTTTGTTTAAAAAACAATGGTTTTAATGTCTGTGTAAATTTTGTCGGATATCCCTTACAACTCTTTATGGCGGAAGAATACAAAAAATGGTGCCATGCTCATGATATAGCCTTTCATGTGGACTACTGGTGTGGAGGCGATCATAGTGGCTTTTTTGCAAAACTCTCCGAGCCGGAACAACAGTTCATGGATAAAGTGACGACATCCAGAACCGTCCAATTCCAAGAGTATAATCACCATATCGAAACCGATGTTCAGGCGCTTGATATCAGACAAGGGTCTCCTTTTGTCATTAAGGGAAAAGTCCGGAATACGGGAAGCGCTTCGTGGCCGAACAAGATATTGAAAGAGCCCGATGCATTTAAAATAAGCTTGAAAGTCATGCGTTTCGGAAATGAAAATGATATCCTTTTGGACGTGCGGACCCATCTCCCTTCCCAGAATATATTACCCGGATACGCTTGTGCGTTTACAATCGATGTTGCCGGCTGTCTGCTGTCCCCCGAGACCTATCTTATGAAGCTGGATGTCCTAAAAGACGGGCCTGAAGGGTTCTGGCTGGAGCATCGGGGAGCTGATTGTAAACAAATTAAATTCAATGTCTTGAAGGGACTTAACCCATACAAAATGGTTTTGGATAAAACAGCTTTTGAGCTTCAGGAAGGAGATGTGTTGAACCTCAAGGGAAAGGTCAAAAATACAGAGGACCAGCCATGGTTGTGTGAACATTTGGCTGAAGAAGAAGCATACAAAATTGGGGTGAAAGTTATGAACGAGAGGCGCCCGGATGAGTTGCTCCTTGATTTACGGGGGCCGACCATCAAGCAGAATATTTTTCCCGGAGATTGGTTTGATTTTGAAATCAAAAGCGATACCACGGGGTTTGGGGAGGGGCCCTATCGTCTAAAACTTGATATTGTCCGAGAGGGGTTAGGCTGGTTTGAGCAGAGAGGCGCTCACCCGGTGAATGTCACGGTGCGGCTTTTGAAGAAGTGATTAAGCATAATTATAGAAATTCCGAGATGTCATGTCAGACTTGATGCAAAAAAAATGGCTCGAAATGATTGAGGCTTTCCTGAAGCTTACGCCTCAGGAAAGGGCGGCTGAGGCAGAAAAACGATTGGATGAAACCCTGGAGAGGATGGCACACGTCCATAACATTTCACCGGAAGAAGCCTATGAAAAACTTGTTAGAAATAGTAACGAAATGCATTGACAGCTTCTCCAAAGGAGAGAACGTCACCAGATTTGGGGCCATCGTTGGTGGAGAAGCCGTCATCCTGCACGGTATTCCAAGAACAACCCTTGATCTGGACATTCTTTATTTCCCGGAAAACCTGAAATCTTCCATCGACAACCTTGTGGAAATATTAGCATCTTTTTTGCGGAAAGAACTGGGGAGCCGGTTCGAAGTCAAGGAGTTTGCAGTAGCCAAAGACCCCTTTGACCCGCTGAGGCACGATCTGATCATAATAACAGATACAAAAAATCGTTTTAAGAAGCTTGATATCCTCATTGCCAACTACGAATGGGAACTGGAAGGGTTCCGGGAGATGGCTTCACCGTCTAAAGGGCCTCTTCAGCCATTCCCAAAACCGTACCTGGCAGCTATGAAATTAATGGCAGGGGGTGGACAGGATGAAGAGGACATCAGAAATCTATTTCTGATAATGGATGATGCGGAGAAGGGTAAGGCATGGGATTTAGCCCGACTGATAAAGCGGGATAAAAATCTATCCAAAGTTTTGTCTCAAGGGAGACAGAAGAAAAGGCCCGAAGGGACAGAAACTTTTGAAACTCTCGGATAATCCGGGTCATTTTGCTGTCAGTGTCGCCGATACGCTCTCAGGGAAAAAGGAGAACCCAAATGGTCAGTCATGGTACCCAATGCAGGCCTTCGGCCCAATGCCGCCGTGGGCGGGATGACGAGGGTTCGGGCTTCAGCAAACGCCAACCGCTGACTGCTTTTGAGCTTCAGGAAGGAGATTCGTTGATCCTCAAGGGAAGGGTCAAAAATACAGAGGACCAACCATGGTTGTGTGAAAATTCGGCTGAAGAAGAAGCATACAAAATAGGGGTGCGAGTTATGCACGAAAGGCATCCGGATGAGGTGCTCCTTGATTTCCGGGGGCCGACCATCAAGAAGAATATTTTTCTCGGAGATTGGTTTGATTTTGAAATCAAAAGCGATACCACGGGGTTTGGGCTGGGGCCCTATCGTCTAAAAAGCATTGTATGCAGAATGAAGCAAAGGTTATGCGCTGATTAGAATAGATATTTCACCGCATGGTAGAATTAGCGAAACATGCAAAAAAGACAAATTATAATGGGAGAAAATTGACTGCTTGTTGGGAAGTCCTTGAGTTTTTCACTCTAAACTGAACGAACGTTGAGGAAGATTCCATGGTTCCTGTTTTGCGACATTTTTTAAGTAAAGATTTTATAATAGATTCGTTAATTTTATTTTTATCTGGATTAACTTTTTTTGTTTTTGTTCCTTTTTTTCATGTAAGTGTGGATCCTAAAGAATTTTTCTTTATAGATGGTCCCGTTTTTCTAAAAACAAGTCTTTCATTTATGTCATTATTTTTTGTTATTTCATTACTTATTTTAATTATTCTACATCTAATTAACTTACGAAAAGTATCGAGATTTTTATCTATATTTATATTAAGTTGGATTATATTTTCCGGTTTTATATTTCCAACAGTTCAATCTAATGGGATGATTGAGGCCTCAGAAACATTTACTGATAATAGAAATATAATTTTAGTTTCGTTACTTTCACTTATTTGTTCAGTGATGGTATTGACTAAACTTAAATTAGCTCCGATAATCTTTTTTATTATAGTAATAGTCACCTCTCTTGTCCAATCTCTACCGGTATTTTTCGGTGCTTGTAAAAAAACCGAAAATCCTACTGGATGTATTGAAGTATCAACTGAGAGGAACATTTTTGTGATCAGCTTTGATGGTATCCCAAGTATTGTAGTAAGGAATATACTTGCAGATAATTCTGAGCTTTCTGATGTGTTTAAAGATTTTGTTTTCTTCCCTAACGCTGTTGCTCAAGCGCCAGCGACACACGCATCTATTCGAAGCGAACTTTATGGGAATAGGAACTATCATGCCATCGCATTATCAAACAAAGATGTGGATGCATTACTGGATCCTAATATTCTATTAATCAATAACGTGGAAGATTCTTTCACTTACGGATCCTATAATGGCTACAACTTAAATAACAAAAATAGAATCGCGCCATTAAGCTTTTCTTTTACTACCGAACAGGAAAAGATCAGTTACCATATATATTGGATGACGCTCTTGTCAGCTAGAATTGGTACCCCTGGATTACCTCATATACTGAAAGAGATGGGCATTTATGATTTTATCATGAACTGGATTGCTTCCTCGAATGGTGCAGATGTGGCGTATTCTTCGAAATTATACAATTATGTTGGTCCAGCTTGGAAAAAAAGTTATATTCGCCACATACAAGATTATTATTGGATTGTTGATAATCTTGTCGCAACAAAAAATGAGTTATCCATTAGGTATATGCATTTCTTGCATTCTCACTATCCAGTTGATTTCGATAAGCAAAATATTTTTCGCGGTGATGATCCCGTATGGTATAGGGATAACCAAAATTATAGAGGGCTATATAATCAGTGTGTGGGAGTGCTTTTGCAATTTAAATGTCTTATTGATAAATTAAAAGAATTGGATATTTATAATAAGTCACTGATCGTATTTAAAAGTGATCATGGAAAACCAGCTATTTATTACGACTTTTTTCCAAATGATTTACAAATTAATGGTAATGATTTATGGGGAATTGATAGATACATGCCACTCCTTATGATTAAAGATTATTCATGTAATAAGGAGCACATAACATATAACTCTGACCTCGTAACTATTGGTGATTTGGCGAATACATTATGTATTTCCGCACAAATGGCGGGTCAAGATTGTAGTATCTTTCCTGGTTTGAATTTACTGGGACCCTATGAGCTGTCTGATAGTCCTAACTTTTATATTGAGACAGTGACAGGCCCTCGATCCACTTTTCAGTTTGATACTCACCAGACAATTTCCCTAGAAAGAAGTGCGAGGAGTCTTCATGAAATATTAGAGTTAAGTGGTATGGTTGAACTACATTCTCGTTCGCAAAGTATGCCCGATCGCAGCCTGGGAATTTCAGAGCCCATTTTTTTCACAATGGATGGAAAAGCGTCTGACCTCCTTCGATTTGGGTGGAGCAATCAAGAACCTAATCACCGGTGGACCGTGGGTCCTCAGGCAAAGCTGATATTCAAGCTAAACAATCAATCAGAAAAGGATTTACTACTGCGGCTAAAAGCCTTTGCTTATTTAGGTGGAGGCCTTTCTCATCAAACAATCGATGTAATGGTAAATGATAAGAAAGTAGGGACATGGCAAATGAGAGGCTTAGATTGGTATGAAGCGGTTATCCCTTCGGGTCTCCTACCCAAAGACGGGCTGGTTGAAGTCATATTTAATATCAGCGATCCTACGAGCCCGCTGGAAGTGGGTGAATCAGCTGATTCTAGAAAGCTTGGTATCGCGGCGCAAGAATTGGTCTTCCTTAAAAAGGAAAATAATCCCTCTAACTAAAGGAAAAATCAGGGAAGCTGTCCACTGGGCTCAACATCGTCAAAAACCAAAAGAGAAATTCGAAACCGATTGGATCAATTTTTGAAAAAGTTGCGCTCTTATGTGAAAATATTGATCTTATTGGTATGCGCCATGTTGTTAGAGTCTTAGATCACAACTTCTATGCAAAAAGCGAAGATGTTTTGTTGGAGTTGAGCGATTTAAATCATTGGCAATAAGATGTCAGGTTTCTGGTGTCAGGTGTCAGCAAACCCGAATTCTGAAACCTGAACACTTTTGGTTCCGGCTTGTCCGGCTTAGGCCGGCAAAGGAAAACATCTGGAATGAAGGGTACACTTTTGAGGAGGTAAGGAATGAGAAGATTTTTGATTATTCAATCAATAGTGGTTTTACCTTGCATTTTTGTCTCCCATGCTGATGCTTACATTGATCCTGGGACGGGAAGCATGGTGGTGCAGGCAGTGATCGCAGCAGTTGCTGCGGCCAGCGTATCCATCGGTATATTCTGGCGAAGGCTCAGGACATTTTTCGGGCGGTTGTTCGGCCGTGGCCGTGATGTAAAGCATAACTCAGATGCAGATTAACAGCGGCTCATTCAGAGATCCGTCGGGCCGGATCTTTGCCTTGGACGGCCGTGTGTATAGGAGCATTTTTACTCAAGGGGTGGAGGATTTTTTGGCAACCCGTGATTCAGGCGCTTATGATCGCCTTATGGAATCCGGATTGCTGCTCCCCCATGAGGAAGTGACCGCCGGCAACTGGGCGCCCGAAGGCACGCGTATCTGTCTCGAGCATCCCTGTATCCCCATGGTGAGCTATCCGTGGGAGTGGCCCTTTTCATTATTGAAAGATGCTGCTTTGATCCACCTCGATGCCATGCTGCAGCTTGTCCCCGAAGGGTTCTGGCTGCGCGATGC
>CAZTGH010000277.1:0-7372 GCA_964612985.1 uncultured Pirellulales bacterium | reverse complement strand
ATATTCCTGAAGTGGGCAAGCAGGTCGTACATAGCGGGCGCGCGGCCCAGTTCGTTGCCCAGGGTGAACATGACGAACGAGGGATGATTGCCGAAGTGTTTGAGGATCAGTTCACCCTCGCGCTTGGCGTAATCATAGAGTGAAACGTCGGTTTCACTGCTCTCCACGTCCAATCGGTCGATGTTGTATTGCGCGGCTTCCTCGCTTTCCGGGGCATTGAAGGCACTGCGCTTGTTGGGCAGTTCCGGCTGCAGATACATGCCCAGTTCATCGGCGGCCTCGAATGCCGCGCGGGGTGGACACCAGGAGTGAAAACGATAGTGATTGATCCCATACGACCTGGCGATGGACAGTACCTTTAGCCACCCGGCCTTGTCCATAGGAGGGTACCCGGTCAAAGGAAAGAAACAACAATCGAGTTTGCCCCGGAGGAAAACAGGGCGACCGTTGATGGTGAACTGGTTTCGTCTTGTCGCGAAGCGACGCATGCCGAAGTCAGCAGATCGCCGATCGCGATATTGCTTTCCGCCTGCTGTCGTTTCCAGATCGATCGTCAAGCGGAGCATCGCTGGTTGGAATTCGTCCCATACCGGTACCTCCTCGCCCAGGCTGTAAGTGAACTCGACGACGTTCTCACACTCGGGAGCCGTGACCTCGAGCGATTGAGCCTCAAAGACTGCCGGCTTGACAATATTGTAGCTCTTACATCGAGTCGTGATTTGTCCCGAGGCCGCCTGGTCCGTTGTGTTGCCGATCACTACACGAACAAGTGCTTTCTTCTCCTCTGCGTTTGGATAGATCTGAATGTCATCGAGCCAGATCGGCGGGGTCGCGCGCAGTTCCATCTTGCCGATGATGCCGTTCCAGTTGGTCTGGGTCCGTTCATCGACCGCGTGGGATGGGCCGACGGGCGGCAGCTTGGCGTTATCGACGAGCACGGTCAGGGTATGTTCACCCGGCGTTATCGCGTCGGTCAGATCGAAGATCTGAGGGGCACTGAGTGTGTCTTCCCATCCACAGAAGGTCTTGTCGACCCAAACTCGGGTGTGCTTGGATCGCTCCAGAAACAGCGTCACTCGTTTGTGCGTCCAGTCATCGGGAATCATTACGCGACGCTGATACCAGGCCGGACCTTTCCAATACCACACCCGTGAGAGTCGATCGATGCATTCTTCATCTTTCTTGATCCCCTTGTGGTTCTCATCGGTCGTCCCGGGCAATTGGACGGTATCGTCAAACTCCTGAGTAAACCACTTTTCCGCAACACCAACATCCCCACCGTCCAGACGGAAGCCCCAAGTACCGTTCAGCGGCAGTGTTGTCAAAACACTTTCCGCACGTACGCAATAGGTTGCAAGAAGCAGCGCGCAAGAGAACGCAGTCCACACTTTTAGGTCATTGAACTTCATATCATCTCCGCCAGCGCCTCCGCGAAGGCCTTGCCGATTTGGGCCATGATCTTGGCGGAGCCCATGTAGTGAAAATCAAAATTGGAGGTGCTGTTCTTGAGAATCTCCATTTCACGTTGCGTAAACGTTTCTGCATAGAGTCTATCGAGGGCCGCCTTCCCTTGCTCACGGGTCAACGTGCCTTCTTTCATGTCGTCATTGATTTGTTCCACTTGGGGCTTGATTTGGTTCTCCCTTTGTCTCAGCTCGACCACTTCCATGTCCCAGTACTCTTCCGTCAGGACCACTGAGACGTTGCCTTCGAACTCGGGCAAAGCGGCCGGTGCGGCCATGGCGTTGCGGAAGTGTTGATGAATGCCCTTGTAGCGTTGTTCTTCCGGCGGATACTTCTCGACGGGACCTCCGACCCCCATTACACCGATCACAAACGGCATTTTCGGTGCCGAGAGGTCCTTGCGGACGTCACGAATGAACTGGGCCAGAAGTTTGCTGTACTTGTCGTAGCCTCCGGGTTCATCTCGATTGGGGTAGGTGCCGCGGTCGACCATGTCATTCCAGCCCTGGAACCAGACAAAGCCAGCCAGTTCGTAACCTTGCTGGGGATCGTAGTCCGGATAGACCCGTTTGATGTCCGCCAGGACCTTGTTCACGTGGTCTATCATCAAGTGGTAATAACGGCCCGTCGCCTCAGCCTTTTCCGCTCTGATCTCGGCAATGTCCTTACCTTGCTTTTGGAATCCCTCCAGTTGCGTTTCATTGAATTCATATGGTCCGGCACCGGGTGGACGGAAATCGGTATGCAGGCTCTTGCCGCCCCAGGCGGTCTTGATGATCAGGATCGGTTCATCCAGCCGTTTCTGCATATAGATCCCAAACGTAAATTCAGGGCCGATCTTGGGACCCCGCGCCTGCGCACCAAAGCCGGCGGTCAACTTGCCAACCTGCTCTTGCGCAGCGGAGCCGATCGAGGAGATCCATACCTTTTCGCAGACGCGCGGCGTGCCGTCAGTATGGCGCATGGCCTCGAGTAACGGGGCCGTCTTCGGGTCCAGGCCCATGGTGTCAAACGTGCTGATATGCGCATGCCCCTGCATATTGGACTGTCCGGCGAGAATAAACACCTTCAGTGGCTTCAAGACCGCAGCGCGGTTGGTCCCCGGATCGCGCAACGAAGCCGACGCTTCCTGGCCAGTGACCGGCAGAACGAGGATTACAGTTGCCATTACAGTGAGCATCAACGTCGCCTTGATCCTGTATCGTGTGGTCATGAATCTCTCCTATTCATCGGGACCGTGACACCCAGTCCCTGGGCTTCGGCCCGTTCAAGCGCAAAAGTAGCGGCCGCGAGGTCCTGGATGGCCAGGCCCACGGATTTGAAGAGGGTGACGCAGGTGTGGCTTGTCCGTCCAACCGCTTTTCCAACAAGGACTTCCCCGAGTTCGGCATGAATATCCGTTTCGGCAATCAGGCCTTGTTCAATCGGGATTATCAGATCACCGGTTTCGGCCAGAGCAGATTCCCGCTGGTCGACGATGACCATTGCCCGTCGCACTGTCTCCCCAGGGACCTCTTGCACATCCGGCTTATAGGAACCGACCGCATTGATGTGAGTCCCCGGCGAAATGTCCGCGTCGCCGAACACAGGGGTGAGCGAGGTGGTGGCAACGCATACAATATCGGCCCCGGTGACAGCGGCTCGAGGTGTTGAGACCACCTGAGTCTCAACTGCAAAACGCGCGTTCATCTCGGTGGCAAACGCCTGTGCGGCGGCCGGCAGGCGGTCGTAAATCCTGACGTGACGGATGGATCGGACCGCCAGAACGGCTTCAAGCTGTGTCCGACCCTGGACCCCGGCCCCAAGAATGGCGACGGTTGATGCGTTCGGTCGCGCCAGGAGATCCGTGGCCAGGCCGGAGGCGGCACCCGTGCGCAGAGCCGTGAGCGAGGTACCATCCAGAACGGCTCGGGGAACGCCGGTTACGCTGTCGAAAAGGCACACGAGGGCGTGGATCCTCGGCAGTCCGGGCGGATTGGCTCCGAATACGTTAACGACTTTCACGCCAACGTACCCCAAGCACGATGCGTAGGAAGGCATGAAGAGGGCGGTGCCGTCGTGCTCCGCTATGCCTATGTGACTGCGGATAGGCATTTGCACGGCTCCGGCCGCCAACTGCAAAAATGCCGTTCTCATCGCTGCGATGGCCTCGGTCATGGGCAGTGCCCTTTGGACATCATCGCCGGAGAGGATAAGCAGGGTCCCAGATGACGTTTCCATCAAAAACTCTCCCTTTTCAGCTGCCGGTTCTGTTGCCGCCGGAGCCGATCCTCGATCTTCACGGATGTATCGGTCACAGACAATCCTCCCAGTGCCGTACAGCGCAGTTCCCTCGGAATGGCCCGTCCGACGCGGTCGGCTGCTTCGATGACTTCGTCCAAAGGAACGACGGGATCGTAATCAGCCAGAGCCATGTTGGCACACGCCAGGGCATTGGTGGCCGCCATAACGTTCTTTCCCAGGCATGGGACTTCCACACGGTTGGCCACCGGATCGCAGACCATGCCGAGCGAATTCTGCAGGGCCATCGATGCGGCCGCAACCGCCTGCGTGGCATTTCCCCCAGCCAGCGTCAGCAAGGCGGCTGCGGTCATGGCAGAAGCTGAACCGCACTCAGCCTGACAGCCGGCCACTTCGGCGGCAAAGGAAGATTTCGTGACAAGGAACACGCCAATGATACCGCCAGCCAGCAGGGCTTTCGCGGCATCATCATCCGTCAGACCGAGAGCATCCGCCACGGCCAGGCACGCACCGGGCAGAGCAGCACAGGCCCCGGCCGTGGGGGCTGCCACGATGACGCCCATGCTGCTCTTGACTTCCATCAGTGCCGTCACATAGAGCACGATCCGGTTGAGCACGCCTGCATCCAGCAGTTCTCGGGCCTCCATCCGCTGTTTGAACGTTCCGCACTGATGGCCGAGAATGCGATCGGTATGCACGGTGCCTTGCAGTCCACACGCCACAGACGAGCGCAGAATACACACGATTTCTTCCATGTGGCCCATCACCTCCTGGGGAGATAGACCCGCACGCTCGCTTTCATACTGCACAGCCAATTCCCAGAGAGCTGTAGAGTTCCCCGCAGCGTGATCGAGCATTTCTGTGGCCGTCGAAAACGGCACACGCATATTCTGGCGAGACAGAACAGGCAGGATAGGGGAAAGCCGCTTTGTGTACCCGATGTTCTCTTGGCCCAGCCAGGCAAATACTTCGAGATCATCGATGAACCGCTGGGCCTTGATCTGAACGAGCCAGCCATCCCGACCTTCGTGAACCAGAAGGTGATCGACCTCAAGAGGGCAAGGGGGCAGGGTCCGTAGGCCGGTCTCAAGAAAGGCCAAGGTCTCGTAGTAATCACCAGGGGTCGACAGGCGGAAGTCATCAAGAGCAATGACCTCGATCATACCGCCGCCACATGATATGGCCTTCATGGTATGTCTCTCTGTGTTGCTGGTGAGTGTCAGGTGATACGTATTTGGGTGCGGATCATGGAGATCTCGTGTCTTAACGGTGACCCGGATTCCATTCCCCCCGATCGCCTGCTCGGAATTGGGTAGACGTTCATCCGTAGGGGCCCATCCCATCAAGCCGGCACACAGGCCCATATCGGAGCCCTGGCTCTGATGCGTCGTGGCGAGGGAGCCATGGTTATCGTATTCGACGAGGACTTCTTCGAGGACGCCATCCATCACGTCCCGGGCCAGTCGGCCGATGCGCAAAGCGGCCGCACAGTGCGAGCTGGATGGCCCCCGCATCACCGGGCCGATCACATCGTTGAAAATACTGACAGGCATTGGTTCTTTTGTCATAGTTGATGACACTGACCATTGGTTCTCTGGTTTCAACGAAGTAATGAACGATGTCTACCGGGCGGTATTGCCAAATCACCGCCTCTTGCAGACCTCACGCTTCAGCGCACGACGCAATAAAAACCGACCGATCAGGTCTGGCCGACTGCCTATTGGGCTCGCCTCTTTCGTAGTAGTGGCCGTAGAGCGAGCGCAGCCAGTTCGCCAAAACCTTCCCGCCCAACAGTACAACAACCCAACCAGGCTGCTTCAGAAGACTACGTCGCAGGTAAACAATCGTGTGCATGGCATCTCTCTTCTCTAGTTGTCTTCTACTGTTCTTGTACATGGTACTCGGTATCGACACTGCTGTCCAATGCAGGGCTCTGAAACATGCATGAGACGACGGATGACTGTTACCTGAGGCTTCGAATCGAGCTACTGTCAAATGTTGTAGCTGAAGAACGGTTCGCGGTTCGGTGGGCGGAGGGGATTTCATATGACCAGGCCTCGCAGGTACCGAGCAGGTCCCTCTCGGGCACGGGGCCTCTTGTTGAACCCATGCGTGGCGTCGAAGGCGCAACTCGTTCTGCGCTATCTCAAGCGGCTCTGCTCGGCCGTATCGGGCGACTGAGCCGGCCGCGACGGTCTGCATCGTTCATGCCGGTTCTTTGGGTTGCTGTCGTTCGCGTGTCCCATGGGTTCACGCCCTTGTGTCACCGCGGCTTGTCAAAAGCGATCCAAAATGATATCATTATATCACTACAATCTGGATGGCCGACAGGCCCTCTGACAACCAGAGGCGCTGACGGGCCTGGGCGATGCATATCCTGCGACTGAAAGGGCAAGTGGCCATGTTGAGCGGCACATGGAGCTTACGAGGAACCTGGATGGTGACGCTGGGACTGCTGGCACTGGGACTGGCGTCTGCTCGGCGGTGCGAAGGGGCAAGCGAGGGCTGGGAACCCCTGGCGGACCATCTGCCTCCAGCGATCTACACTGCCGATCACCAGGCGTGGCTGCAAGCCGTGATGGAGGAACTGCCGGCACTGACGGAGCAACTGGCGGCGCTGCCGGGCGGAAGCGAACCGTCCAAGGTCGCGGCGCTCCAGACCCGCATCGCGATGTTACAGGGCGAACGGCAGGATCTCGAAGCCCATCGGCATCTTTGGCAGAGCTATCGGCAAACGACAGATTCGACGGTGCCGTCCCTTGTCCAGGGGGGCAAGCCGACGCCTGCGCTGGATCGCCAGACGCTGCTGGAACTATGCCACGCCTACCTCAACGGCGCCGAGTTCATCGAGGCAGTGGCCGTGGACGAGGCACACGAACGGAGCGCGACGGAGTCGACATCGTCGTCGCGAACCCAAGGGGTCGCGCTAACGCCCACGTTGGTAAGCCATGTGGCCCCCTCGGCCGATCAGTGGGAATATCTGGCTGGTCGCTTCGAGCGTCTCTTGCGTACCGCGCAGACCACCGAAGGCGCCGACGGGGCTCTGGCGCTGTATGGCCGGCTGCTCCAGGGCTCGTGCTATCTGTCTGCATCGGTCGAGCACTTCAAGGCCAAGCAGCGTCGGGAGCAGTTGCGCGCCTACGCGGCCCAAGGACCTGATGTAAGCGGCAAGACCACGGTCGCCTGGAACCGCCAACAGATCAACGTACCAACAACCAAGCAACAGACACTCATCGAAACGCAAGGCAAGGGCTCCTGCACGCTCGCCTTCCAGTTCCATTGAGCGGAGCCTTCGGCGTCACTGAGGTTGAGCCGACTCCAGGACCAGCAGCACAATGGCGATCAGCAAGGCGAGTGCCAGCAACCTTCGATATCTACGTTGGTGCAAAGGCTTCACGGGGCTTCGAGCAGTTCGAGTTCGACACGGTCCAGCCACAGGTCTGTTTGTAACCGTTCACAGTTTTTGAAGAAAGCGGTAGCCTTCCTGAAGGGCGGCTGTCACATGTCGTAGGAACAATCCGCTCGCGGGTCCTATTCCATGCATGCTGCGCCGATTGCAGGTTCTGGCGGATACTGAGGCTGCGATGCCGCCCGGGGGGCCGGTCTTTTTTCCGGCTCATCCGGTTCTTGCGTACTTCGGTAGCTGCTGGGTTCTCCGTCCCCAGAC
>CAZTGH010000276.1:0-7395 GCA_964612985.1 uncultured Pirellulales bacterium | reverse complement strand
CCAGGGGACCCGTTCGATGGAAGCAGGGCTCAGCGGTGAAGCCAGCTTCGACGGGCGCGCCTCGGACCATGTGTCCCCGCCATCGCTCGAGTGGCAGACGTACTGGCTGCCGGTGTCTGTCCGTATGAACATCATCAGCCGCCCGTCCGTCAACTCGACCACGCCGGGCTCCTGGAGAATGATCCGCTTTCCGCTCGGGTCGTACCCCTTGAACGAATCGGTGCTGCGCCGCCACGTCGCGCCATCGTCGTCGGACAGATAGCACATGACCACGCCCGTGCTGTCGCGTGGCTTGCCCGGACCCTGGTGCCACGCCACCGGCAGAACGATCCGTCCCGACGTCAACTGCACCGCCCGATCGTTGTTCAAAACGTAATAGCCCACCTCGTCCGTGATGCACACCCTCGGTTCACTCCACGTACGCGTCTCGTCGGTCGAAACGCACATCATCGGCCGGCAGTCCTCCCGCGACGTCTTCCGCAGGTAGAACAGCGCAGTCCGCCCGTTCTGCAACCGCAGCAGCGACACCGACATCACGTTCAGCCCGCCCGTCGGACGGACCACGATCTCCGCATCGCTCCAGGTCCTGCCCCCGTCGCCCGAGACGCGCTTCACCAGCTCGGCCTTGGCATGGTCCCCGCTGCCCCCCGTGAACCGCGTGTAGATCAGGCACAGCCGCCCGTCCTTCAGTTCGACCAGGTCCCCCTCCGAATGACGCGGATATTCCTCGTTCGGTTCGATTGTCAGCAACACGTCCCTCGGCGCACTTCCACCCTCCGCCGCAAACCACCCCTGGAGGAACTCCTCGCTCGACCCATCGTACACCGCTTCCGCCAGAAACTCCTCACCCCGCTGATTGCCCCAGGAGTAATAGATCACCAGATGTCCTTGGTAGTCGCAGAAGTCGATGTCCGAATTGTTGATGTTCTCCGCCTTCGCGATGCGCTGCCGCTGTTCGTCGGTGAGCTTCGAGTTGGCGATCTGCTGGTCCTCCGCCGATGCCTTCAACACCGGATTCAGAGGGCTTGGTTCCCATTCCACCAGATCCTTCGACCGCACCACGCGCATTTCGTAACCGTCATGGGCCTCCAGGTAGAAATCATAGAAATAGCCATCCAGGTAGCGAAGGCAATGCGGCGCCGAATAGCGATCCTTGGCGTACACGCATTCCGCCCCCGTCAATTCCCACCTCCGCAAATCCTCCGACGTCGCAAACCGCGCCGTGAACGCGACGCCCGCCTGTGCCTCGGGCTTGTGGATCTCGAACATCATCACGTACCGATCCTCCGCCTTGCAGATCGACGTATTGCAGATGCCGAACCCCTCCAGGTCCAGCGCCGTCCAGCGCTCCCAGTTCTTCAGGTCCTTCGACGCGAACATCTCGACCCGCTGACCCGTCCAGCCCTGCTCCGTGCTCGTCCCCGTGACATACACCGTATCGCCGTCGACAAACGCGCTGGAAAACGCACACCCCCGCGCCACCGGCGCTGTACACTGCCCGCTGGCAACGTCCACCAGCCGAGTGTAGTTCTCGCCCAGCTCGTTGCCCTGATAGCTCGTCCGCACCCATTCACACCGGTACAGCTTGCCCTGGAACACCACCGGGGTCGTCTCGACCAGGTCGCAGTCGATCGTCCCCAGTTTCCGAATCACAGGCCGTCCCTGCGCATCCACCGGCCCCGCCGAAACCGGGCCGATAGCCAGAACGACCAGCAGCAGGGCGGTCAATCCGCACGAAGTTCTCACGATCGCTCCTCCTCTGTCAGATAGGCTCCCAGCCGGTTCCACTCGTCGAGGAATTCCTGCAAGTGACTCTTGCCGTTGTCCCGAATCTCGCTCTCGATCATCTCGCGCACGAGGGCCTGCTCGCGCTGGTACTGCTCGCCGGTAAAATGTCCCCCGAAATGCGCGACCCGCAGCCAGACCAGATAGGTCGTCAGCGCATCGAACTCGTTATACTCGACGATCCGACGGAGATTTCCGCCCAGCCACAGCCCCGCCACCTGCTCGCCGTCGACGTCCATCTTGCCCGGGATGCCCGACAGCGTCGCGATCTCGTTCAGTGAAGGGGCGCTCTTGCCCCAGCCTCCCACCATGTCCTTCAGGTCCACGCTCGCCTCGCTGTTGCGACTGTCGAAATAATCCTCGCCTTCCCACGGCTTGTTCGGACGCTTGCAGAATTCGGGCATCGAGAGCCCCAGCACCACGCTCCGTTGGATCATCGCCTTCAAGTCCGCCCCCGCCGAGTTGAACCCCACCAACTGAGGCTTGTATTCCCCCACCTTGCTCAGAAACGTACCCACCACGTGCCGTTCGGCAACCTGGGCTGGGTCCTCGCTGTCCCGTGGCAGCGAAAGCAGGTGCAGCTTCACCTGGCCGCCCGTCTGGTGTCGCTCGACCGCCGCCACCGAAACGATCCGGCACAGCACCGTCTTGAGGTACGGCGTCGGGTCCTCCTCCGTCGCGCCCCCTTTCTTCCACATCACCTCCACCACCTCCCGGTCACCCGTCTCCACCCCCAATTTGTACAGCATCCGACCCGCCACCGGATCCGGAATCCATTCCGCATCGAACGCCCACACCCGATTCTTCACCGTCTTGAACATCTTTCCCTTTCCTCGCTACCATACGAGAGCAACCGACGCCCCCGTTGCCCACCGGTAGGGGCGACGCATGCGTCGCCCTCACACTCGTCCCGACAAAACGGTCGCGCACACACTATGGCTCTCGCCCGAAAAAACCGTAGCTCACAGCGGAACCCCTTCCCGCAAGGCGGCTCGGACAACATGCCCTGGAAGATCCTTCTTTACCTGCGTCTCGTGCTCGCTTTGCAGGAGAACGTCACAACGGATGTCCCTCGCGAGCAACTGCTTCCGAATTTGCGTCGGCAACGTGAGTTTCCTCTTGGCCTCCAAGGGCTGCTCGGCGATAACGAGAATGTCATAGTCGCTCTCCGGACGCGCTTCTCGCCGTGCATGCGAACCAAACAGCAGGACCCGAGCACCCGGCACCACACCGCGTGCGACCTCCCCAATCGTAGCGAGCGCAGTCTCGGGGTGCGGCATTATAACGCTCCTTCTCTCGTGATGCGGATCGTGTTGGGCTCCGCAATCGTCCATGCCAAGTCGTATTCCAGGGCCAGCTCATCCAGAATTCCCCGGTTGGTCGAGGCGGTCCAACGATGCTCCTTCCCGAACGTCCCTTCCGCGTCCACCTCGAAGTGGACGTCCACCGGCTCTCTTGACCGACGCGTCAGCATCTGTTCCCAGGACGCAAAAAACGCCCGAATCTCCTGCCCCGCCGCGATCGGCCGCATTCGCACCCGTCGCGCCAGGAACGACTCCAGAGAGGCCGGTCCCTCCGCCGGCGCAGTGGCCCGAGGTTCCACTGCCTCGGTCATCGGCGCCGATGCCGCCGGTTCCGAAACCGCCTCGTTCGATTCCGCTACTGCCCCCTCCTCACGCTCCGCGCACCCCGACAGACAGCCCACCACCAGGAGCACGACGATCAAACTGCCCAGAGTATTTCGCGACTGTATGGTCATCTTTCTTGCTCCTGCCCTTGCACGACTCGACGTCACCTGGGCTTTCGCCCGCGCCATCCGGTGCCATTATCCTTCCTAGAAGCACGCCGGTCAATACCGGGGAGGCACAGCTTATGGGATGCGACCGGCATATGGTGGCGGATTCGGGCCACAGCCCTGATCGCCACGCTTGGGATCGGCCTGCCCCCCCAACGGATCATCCCGACGGGCATGAGAAAACGGATCTCGCAGACTCAAGTGCCACCGCGTTCCGGCCGCAGCCGCCGTCGCCCGTGTGGTCCCTATGTACATCGGGTCCGTCCTCGCGTATAATCCGGGCGAACCGACTTTGTTGTGTAGGTCCGCCCATGGAATATGCCTTGATCGCCGTTATCAGTATCGTTTTTGGCGCCGCCAGTGCGGCCTTGGTGTCGCATCGGATCAGCAGTAGAAGGATTGCGGCGCTACAGCAACAGTGTACTGCCGAGACCGAAGCGCGGATCATCGCCGAGCAGCGCAGCGCCCGGATGGGTGAACTCGATACGCAGATCGCAACGCGGGAGGGACAAATCAGCGACTTGCAGCAGGAGTGCTCGGCGCTGAAGGCCGAGCGCGCCGGGCTCATGACGAGGCTCGAAGAACAGGAAAAGGCCAGCAAGGAAAAGCTGGCGCTGCTGGAGGAGGCGCGGACGAAGCTGTCCGACGCGTTCAAGGCGTTGTCGCAGGAGGCGCTCAAGAGCAATAGCACGCAATTCCTGGAGCTGGCAAAGACCAATCTGGACAAGTATCAGGAGGGCGCTCGGAGCGAGCTGGAGAAGCGGCAGAAGGCGATCGACGAACTGGTGAAGCCTTTGAAGGAATCGCTGGCGAAGGTGGACGACAAGCTCGGGCTGATCGAGAAGGCGCGGGCGAGCGGTTTCGCGGCGCTGACGGAACAGATCAAGTCGCTGGCGACGTCGGAGGCGGACCTGAAGAAGGAGACCGCCAATCTGGTCACGGCGCTGCGCAGGCCCACGGTCCGCGGGCGGTGGGGGGAGATCCAGTTGAAGCGGGTGGTCGAGATCGCAGGGATGATGGAATATTGCGACTTCCGCACGCAGGAGTCGGCGGACAGCGAATTCGGTCGCATCCGTCCGGATATGGTCGTGCGGCTTCCGGACGATCGCATCGTCGTGGTGGATTCGAAGACGCCCCTGGAGGCGTACCTTCAGTCGATCGAGGCGACGGACGAGCCGACGCGGGCCGAGCGGCTTCGCCAGCACGCCCAGGCAGTGCGCACGCACATCCTGAATCTCTCGGCCAAGGGCTACTGGGACCAGTTCGACCAGACGCCGGAGTTTGTAGTGATGTTTTTGCCCGGTGAGATGTTCTTCAGTGCCGCGCTCGAGCAGGAGCCTCGCTTGATCGAGATGGGCGTGGAGAAGAAGGTGATCCTCGCGACGCCGACAACGCTGATCGCGCTGCTCCGGGCCGTCTCCTATGGCTGGCAGCAGCAGCGGATTGCGGAGAATGCCCAGGCGATCAGCAACCTGGGACGGGAGTTGTACGAGCGGATTCGCGTGCTCGCCGGGCATTTCGACGACATCGGCAGGAATCTCGACCGGGCGACCGATGCGTACAACAAGGCGGTTCGCTCGATGGAGAGTCGCGTACTGGTCTCGGCCCGCAAGTTCAAGGAACTCGGCGCCGCCACCGGTCCCGACCTCGATGTTCCGCGCACCAGCGAGACCCGCGCCCTGCAAGCCCCCGCACCCGACCCGGACTCCTCCGGCGCCTGACAGATCCCTCACGGCAGAACGCTGCCTCTGGACTGCACGCGACGCCTCAGTGGGCAGGACAGCTCTGTATGTCCGGGATCCGTGCCGATGGGAAAGGCTTTGTGGACGACAGGACGTTCGGTTATCATAGAGGCTCGGGCTATTTGGGAGGAACATCTATGAACGCAGAGGATAGATTTCGCTGGTCGGGGGTTCATGGCTTCACCCTCATTGAGCTGTTGGTTGTGATCGCGGTCATTGCGGTGCTCATGGCGATCCTCATGCCGGCCTTGCAGCGGGCGCGCGAACAGGGCAAGCGAGCCGCCTGCCTGAGCAACCTCAAGCAACTGGGCCTCGCCTGGCTCGTCTATGCGGACGATCAGGACGGTGACCTCGTCAACGGTGCCGCCGGCTTCACGGACATGTCCGATCCCCGCCACCCCAACGAGAGAGCCTGGGTGGGGCAGTGCTGGCACGCCAACTACGCGCAGGGAGAGCAGCTCGATCCCGAGAGCCAGAAGCAGGCGATCGAGTCCGGAGCCCTGTGGCCGTATGCCCCGAGTCTGAAGTTGTTCGAATGCCCGACCGCCTATCGTGGCGAGATGCTTACCTACGCCATCGTCCATTCGATGAACGGCAACCCGCCGCCCGGAACGTTCAAGCAGGGTAGCACGAGGTACTCGTCACTGGTCGAAGATGGAGCGACGCTCTGGGTCAAGAACCGCGATCAGATTCACCGTCCTGCGCCAGCGCAGCGGTGCGTCTTCATCGACGAAGGCTGGGCCACGTCCTACAGCTACGCCGTTCACTACATCCTAGAGCAGTGGTGGGACGATCCGATGGTCCGCCATGGCGACGGGACCACGCTTAACTTCGCCGACGGACACGCCGAATACTGGAAGTGGAAAGGGGCCGATACCCGCAGGCAAGGCAAGGATCGGGACCGCTCCCACCCGGGCCAGTTCGTGCCGGAGACCGCCGAAGGTTTCGAAGACCTGCACCGTCTCCAACGGGCGGTGTGGGGTCGTCTGGGGTATGAGCCGACGCTCTGATTGTGTTCGCCTCGGCGTCTGTCGCCATCCTGGCTTCTCCTCAACGATGTCTGGGGTGTGCTGCTATGGCCAGGCATGGTGCGGCAGGTCGATGCGCAGATACACGGCCTGCGAGCGAGATTCGTGCGGGTGACCGTATCTCAGGCGAACTCCTCGTTCACCCTGTCCGGCCGATTCCTGATCTGCACCCAGTACTCCTCGCGGACGTCCGGATCGATCCTGGCCTTACGTTCCTTCCTGGTGAATTCGCGGAGGATCCGGAGGGTATCGCCGGTGTCCTGCATTTCGAAGAGGTGGGGCTGGGCATCACGATGGTCAGAACCAGAGCCACCCTTCGTAGTTCATGTTCGTTCCTTTCCCGCTACAGGAGTCTGCAATTCATACGTCGCGTGTCTGCAACGGGACCATAAAATCACCGGTCCATCCTACGTGCATCAGATCGAGACGCCAAGCCTGCGCAGCGGTGGACTTTTGGGTAAGAGCACCACGGTCGATTTAGGCAAAGCCCTGCACCTGGAAGCGGGAGAATGCCGATTCGATCCTGGACGTGGCCTGCGTAGAGTCGATGCGCGCGGGTCAAGTGGAACGGCGCAGTCGATGAGGATTCCCGGACAGGGCCGATGAAAGGAGGTGAACTGCAGGCGTTCTCTGTCCGAAAAGTACAGTAACCTACAGAGGTATTCCGAGACCTGCAATCCATAGAGAAAGGGACAGATTATGAGAAGGAAATGGCTATACCTGCTGATGACCGGTCTGATGGCGGTGCTGTTTGCGGCCGCACCGATGATTTCCGCAGCGGACACGGAATACGAGTACGAGCCCGGCGAAGGGCTGCA
Organism: uncultured Pirellulales bacterium; assembly: GCA_964612985.1. Taxonomy (GTDB): domain Bacteria; phylum Planctomycetota; class Phycisphaerae; order Sedimentisphaerales; family Anaerobacaceae; genus Anaerobaca. Next base: position 227 of record CAZTGH010000276.1, on the reverse strand, counting down.
CGAGGAAGAGTGGTACGATCCGTCGGACTGGTTCAATGACGATGACGACATCGACTACGAAGACGACTACGGAACGTACGGCTACGATTACGACTACTACGATGACTACTGGGACTACGGTTATACCGAGCCCGACGTGTACGACGAAGACCTTGGTGACGACTGGGATTACGAGTACCAGCCGTATCTGAATGAATATAGCTGGGAGTACGAGCCGTACGAAGATT
>CAZTGH010000275.1:0-7404 GCA_964612985.1 uncultured Pirellulales bacterium | reverse complement strand
GTCATGAAATTCCCCGTCGTGTCATTCCGAACGAAGTGAGGAATCTGTTTTATAAGAGCATCCCGACGGAGTCGGGATTCCGTATTATTTTTTAATTACCCATATCCAATAGACAATGATCAGCCGTTCTTACGGCTGACCAGATTCACGCCGCCCAGCATCAGTCCCAGCGTAATAAACGCCCCGACCGGCATGCCCATGCCCGCCCACGGTGTAAACCAGCCGCCGGCTTCCACGCTCGGCAGGACCGTCAACTCGAACACCTTGCCCGTCGCCAGCAGTTCACGCACACCGGCCAGGATGCACAGCGTAATCGTAAACCCCAGCCCCATCCCCACCGCATCGACGATGCTGACCACCAGGCCGTTCTTGCTGGCGCAGGCCTCGGCCCGCCCGATGATGATGCAGTTGACGATAATCAGCGGGATGTACGGCCCCAGCGCCGCGCTCATCTCCGGCAGGTACGCCTTCAGCGCCAGATCCGCAATCGTCACCGCCGTGGCAATCGTCAGCGTAAACATCAGAATCCGCAGATGCGGCTTGAGCAGATGCCGGAGCGAACTGACCACGATATTCGAAAACAGCAGCACAAAAATCACGCTCAGCCCCATCGTCAGCGCCGGCTTGACCGCCGCCGTCACCGCCAGCGTCGGGCACATCCCCAACAGCAGCCGCAGCACCGGGTTCTCCCGCCACAACCCCGCCAGCATCGTCTTCTGGTACGCACCGCTCTGTGCACTCGCATCAGTGGTCATCGCTGATCAGCCCTTCCTGCTGCAACTGTGTCTTGATCCGTGGAAGATAGTGGTCCAGCGCCTCCACCACCGCCGTGCTGCTGACGGTGGCCCCGCTGATCGCGACGATCTCCGAATCGATCGCCGCCGGATCGCCCGCCTTCACGAGCGTCAGTTCATCGGCTGGAGCGCCTTCGAACTGGTCGCGGAAATAATCGCCCTTGATCTGATCGCCGAACCCCGGCGTCTCATTGCTCGCCAGCACATCGAACCCCGCCAGCGTCTCGAACTCATCATCTACCGCCACCACCAACTCGATCTTGTCTGCAAACCCGGACCCGACCACCTGAAAGACCCACCCGACGATCTGGTTGCCCATTACTGCGCGATAGACCGGGATGTCTTGCGCTCGGCCGTCGAGACCTTCGACCTCCATGTCTCGATCGACTTGGGCGAAGGTCGTCGCTGTCGTCAGCAGCCCGCTCGCCAGTTCGTTGAGCTTGGCGCTCTTGTTTCGCTCGATCCTCGGAGACAGCGCCGCGTTGGTGATGGCGATCAACAGCCCGAAGAAGAACGACGCCACGATCAGCAGCCAGCTCTGTTCGAAAAAGTGCTTGATGCTACGCATGGGGCTTGCCTCCCGCCGGAATGGGCGTGAACAGCCGGTCAATCAGAGGGGTCACGGAATTCATCAGCAGCACCGCGAACATCATCCCTTCCGGATACTCGCCCAGAATGCGGATGACCATCGTGATCGCCCCGACGCCGATGCCGAACAGCCACATGCCGCGATGCGTCAGCGGCGCCGTCACCGGGTCGGTGGCGATGAACAGGGCTCCGAACAGCAGCGCCCCGCTGGTCAGATGAAAAAAGGGCTGAACGTACGCGTCGCCGTTGATCAAATAGGCGATCCCGCCGAAAACGAAAGCCGAGCCGATCACCGCGACCGGAATATGCCAGCCGATCGTCTTTCGCCACAGCAGATAAACGCCCCCGAGCAGGATCGCGATGGCGCTGGTCTCGCCCAGACTGCCGGGCACTTCCCCGGTAACGGTCGAAAGCATCTGCCGACTGCTGTAAGCCTGTGCTTCGCTCTCCTGTTTGATGGCTGCCTTGCTCCAGGCCAGAGGCGTCGCCTGGGTCCTCGTGTCCACGGTGTCCGCCGCCGACAGCGCCGGCATCTCGCTGTTGATCGGCGCCGGTACGACCCAGGTCGTCATCATCACGCCGAACGATACGGTCAAGAACGCCCGACCCACCATCGCGGGATTGAAAACGTTGGCGCCGAGTCCGCCGAAGACCATCTTGCCGACGACGATCGAGACGGCGCTGCCGATCGCCGCCGCCCACAGCGGCAGGTTCGGCGGCAGCGAAAGCGCCAGAATGATGCCCGTGACGACCGCGCTCAGGTCGCCCAGCGAATTCGGCTTCTTGCGAATTACATTGCACGCCCATTCGGTCGCCGTACACCACGCCACGCAGGTCCCGATCAGCAGCAGCGCGTGAATCCGGAAGTAGTATCCCGCCGCCGCCATGGCCGGCACCAGACCGATCGCCACGTCGAGCATGACCCGTCGCGTCGACAGCGGTGTGCTGATATGAGGTGCGAATGAAACGGTGATGTCTTTGAGCATCTATCGGATCCTTGTCATCACGTGCCGTGGGGTCCCGTGCCCGATCACGCCGGCATCTTCTTTCTCTGCCTCGCCAGGAAGATCTTGCCGGTCTTGATGTGCCCGGTCAGCTCGATATTGGCAGGGCAGACGTAACTGCAGCAGCCGCACTCGATGCAGGCGCTGATGTAGTATTTCTCCGCGACGTCGAGCAGATTGCTCTTGACCGCATGAGCGATCCGCGTCGGGTTGAGGTTCTCAGGGCAGACCTCCAGGCAGCGCCCGCACCGGATGCAGGGCGTCTGCCTCCGTTCGAACTTCGCCTGCCCGATCTGATGCCGTGTCAACACCGTCACCGCGCCGCTGGTCTTCGTGATCGGCGTGCTCAAATCCGCAATCGCCAGCCCCATCATGGGCCCGCCCATAACGACCTTGGCGGATTTCTCCGTCACCCCGCCGCAGAATTCGATCAGGGTCTCGACGGGCGTACCCAAAGCCACGTAGTAATTGCCTGGCCGTGCGATCGCCTCGCCCGTCACCGTCACCACACGATGCGTCAACGGTCGCTGATACAGCACCGCATCCGCCAGCGCCGCCGCCGTAGCGACGTTGATCACGACCACGCCGATCATCGGAGGAATCCCGCCCGTCGGCACCGTCTGCCCGATCGTCGCGTTGATCAGTTGCCGCTCGCCGCCCTGCGGATACTTCGTTTGCAGCGGCACCACGCGGATCGCCGTATCCGAGCCCGTCTTCTTCAATGCCGCGTTCATCGCCTCGATGGCCTTGGGCTTGTTGTCTTCGATCCCGATGAACACTTTCGACGCTCCGCACGCCCGCTGCGCCAGCCGAATCCCCGCCACCACCTGCTCCGTCCATTCCAGCATCAAGCGGTAGTCGCACGTGATATAAGGCTCGCACTCGCAACCATTGACCAACAGCGTGTGCTTGGGCGGTTTCGAATCGGGCTGGATCTTCACGCTCGTCGGAAACCCCGCCCCTCCCATGCCGACCAGACCCGCCTCTCGCACCGCCTCGCAAATCTGCGTCGGGTCGTGCCGGGCTGGATCGAAATCGGCCGGCACCGCAAACGATGGCAGCACCAGAGGCACGGGCTCCTGCGCCTCGATCGTAATCGCCTGGCAACGCCCCAGCACCGGATGAGACCGCAGCGCCACTTCCTTGACCTTGCCCGCCACCGGAGCGTGCACCGGCGCACAGACGAACGCCTGGCATTCGCCGATAAGCTGTCCCGCCTCGACCGTGTCGCCTTTCTTGACCGCCGCCTGGCAGGGCGCGCCGATATGCTGACTGAGCAGAATCGCCAACTCGCCCACCGCCGGACCCGCCTCGATCGCCCGGTTTTCCGTCAGGTGTTTGCTCTCCGGAGGGTGAACCCCTCGCGGAAACGTGGATTTACCTTGTGCATCGATGGCCATAGCAATGGAATCCAACTGTTGTCCGTTCTTGCAGAAGTCCACTGTCAAGATCTTCTGCTGCATCGTTTGAAGAGAAAACGGATGACGAGCATCAGCCCCGCAGTGAACGCCAGCGCCAGCGCAAATGCCGCCAGCGTTCGGTGCCGTCCGACCGCCCATCCACCCAGCAGGTGCTCGAAGCTCGCCAGACCGACCGTGAAAGCGAAGATGGGCAGCGCAAAGGCGACGATGACCTTCCACGCCACCGAAGGTCCCCCAACCTGGCCGAGTCGCTGATAGACTCCCGCGCAATTGTGGGCCTGACTACAGCCCTCGCAGGGTGTTGCATGTCCCATGATTTCCACTATCAAACGAGAAAATAGCAATTATAATGGAATATATGGACATTTCAACGACAACTTTGCGAATTCCGACCGAGGCCATCCGAAGAACGGCATTGACGATCCTGCTGGGTGTCGCATCGACAGGACTCCTGAGCGGCTGTGCGGTCAACCCCGTCACCGGCGAGGAAGAGCTCATGTTCTTCGGCCCCGAGAAGGATGTGCAACTGGGGAGCAAATACGCCCCCCAGATCGAGCGAGCCCTGGGCGGGCGGTTCCCCGACGAAAATCTCCAGAGCTATGTCAACCGGATCGGCCAGCGAATGGCGCGCGTCTGCCACCGCCCGGACATCGCCTATCACTTCACCGTGGTCCATCAGAAAGGCATCAATGCCTTCGCCGTCCCCGGCGGATACATCTACATCACCAGCGGCCTATTGGAGGAACTCGAATCCGAGGCGCAGTTGGCCGCTATTCTGGGCCACGAAGTCGGTCACGTCGTCGCGCGCGATACGCTGGTGGCGATGAGCCGCCAGATCGGCATGACGGCGCTCGTAGCCGCTGCCGCTATCGGCGATGCGCCAGGCGACGTGACCCGCGCCGCCGGTTTTATCAGCGGCGTACTCACCCTCCAGTACAGCCGCGACGACGAGAAAGATGCCGACATGGTAGGGCTCTCCTACCTGATTCAGGCGGGCTACAACCCCGAAGCCATGGTCGAAACCATGCAGATCCTGGACGAGTTGCAGACGGTCCGCCCGATCGAATTCTTCTCCACCCACCCCAACCCGGAAAACCGGATTGCCTATCTTCAAGACCGCATCGAAAACCGCTACGCCCTCTTCACTGAGCTGCCGGACGGCGAAGAAGACTACCGCAAGAACGTGCTCGACATACTGGCCCCTCCGCACGGTCGCCAGGAAACCGCCGATCCGAATGCACTCGACCAATAGCAAGAGCCGGCCCTTTGCCCCGACCGGCTCTGCAACGTCTCTTGATAGCAGCGGGCGACCAGATCCTCCCGCACCCCGCGCCGCTAGTTCTGGTTTGCCAGGTTGGCCTTTCGCTTCGCTTCGGTCGCGCTGTGCTTGCACTTGGGGCACCGATCATCGAAATCGTTCGGCACGATGCCCTCCGGGAAGACCTCGCCGCATTTCTCACACTTGACCGCCTTGACCACCGCGTCCTTGCCGCACTGCTGGCACGTCAGACGCGCCGTTGCCATCGGATTCGCCAGCTCGGCGCTCTTCTGTCTTAGTTGCTCGTAGAACTGCTTTTCCCCCATCTCGTACGATGCATCGCATGCCGCACACGTGACCCACACCTTGGTCTCGTTGGACAGGTCCTCGATACCGCCCGGACCGCCCCCGCGAGTGGCGAAAACGACCACGCCTGCCACCACCAGACACCCCACGATGACACCGCCGTAAATCAGGTTCTTCATAGCGCATACCTCCCGATTGGAAACGAACGCTTGTCTCTATTGCGGGTGTGGTCGGTCCATCGAGCGAAACGATTGCCGCCACACAGATAGAAGCATACCGCGGCGCCGAACCGATGTCAATTACCTGTTGCCGTCGCTCATCCGTTTCGAGTGAGCTGGAGAATCCGCGCCGGCTCTTCCGGAAACCCCGTCCGCGCCGACAGGTACGCCGCCTCGAATACCGCCATGTTCTCCAGGTTCTCCGCCGCACTGCTCGCCAGCGCATGGTCCCCCGGATCGCGAAGGCTCTCGCCAAAACTGCACAGCATGCGCTGGACCGCATCCTGCTCGCTCTCCTCGTACTGCCACACCTGATCGTCCTGCCCTGTGTCCGTACTGAGAATCACGCGATTCTCCGTAACCGTCAGCCGTGCTTCCTTGCCGTAGATCTGCAAGCCCCGACGCGTCGGGCCCTGGTCCTTCCGCCGGGTCGCCACCAGACTGGCCACCAGCGCCTCGGCAAATTTCATCGACACCACCGCCGTATCCTCGGTCAGATACAGACGCTGCTGTTTGTCCGGCGCCTGGTTCGTCGTCAAAGCGTACACCTGTTGCGGAATCGAGAAGTTCCACAGGATCTGATCGACCATCTGATGGCAGTCGTGCAGGAGAACGCCCCCGCCCGCCAGTTTCGGATCGCTCTGCCACGCAGGCCGATCCACCCCGCTGACCTCCGCATACGCCGTCACCAGGAACACGTTCCGCATATGCCCTTGCGCGATCAGCTCGTGCGCCGTCCTATAACTGGACCGGAACCGGGCCGGGTTGCCGATCGCGAACCGGACCTTCTCGTATTCGGCGATCTGCACGTACTCGACGGTCTCCTCGTATTCGCGCCCCGGAGGCGCGAGTTTGAGCACGTTGAACTTCTTGCGAATCGCCGTCTTGATCTGCTCGTCACAGGTATGGATATCGGCCGCCACCAGCAGGCAGTCGAGTTGATTCTGCACGATCATCTGGCGGTAATCGGTGTAGGGTTCGCAGCCCACCTCAGCCGCAACCTTCTCGACTCGCTGTTGATCCTGATCGGCGATCGCCTCAATGGCAAACTGCCCGCTCCGCCGGGCCGCTTCCAGCAGAAGCTGGCCCTCCGTGCCCAGCCCGAGGATACCCGCTGTCAACATCGTCTCTGTCATAGGCTGCGCCTGGTGTGATCGACATCCGCCGCAGATCAGTCCCGATGGCCGTTCTTCGGCGGGATGATGAAGTGCTCCGGCACCGGGAACTGCGAACACAACAGCAGCACCTCCTTGCCCACCTGCTCGATGACCGATTCGTTGTCGACATCTTCCGCCACCCGATGAATGAAGCTCCCGATCTGCTCGGCCTCCGCCTCCTTCATCCCACGCGTGCTGATCGACGGCGTTCCGATCCGCAGACCGCTCGGGTTGAACGGCGGAGCCGGATCGCCCGGGACCGTATTGTAGTTGGTGACGATCCTCGCACGGTCCAGCGCCTTGGCAAGCTTCTTGCCCGGGATGCCCTTGTTCCTCAGGTCGATCAGAATCAGGTGGTTATCGGTCCCCCCGGTGACCAGTTCGAAACCGTATTCGAGGAGTTTGTTCGCCAGGGCCTTGGCGTTCTTGGTGATCTGCGTGGCGTAGGCCACGAACTCCGGCGTATCCGCCTCGGCCATCGCCACCGCGATCGCCGTCAGTGTGTGCATGTGCGGACCGCCCTGGAGACCGGGGAAAACCGCCTTGTCCACCTTGGTGGCATGATCGGCCTTGCACAGCAGCAGGCCCCCGCGAGGACCGCGCAGCGTCTTATGGGTCGTCGTCGAGACCACGTCCGCATACGGGACCGGACTCTTGT
>CAZTGH010000274.1:0-7405 GCA_964612985.1 uncultured Pirellulales bacterium | reverse complement strand
CTTAGGTCTGCCCATCTACCATCTCCTGTGTATCGACTAACGTATCTGTGCTCGGATATGGAATTGGACAAGAGCACATCACCTGCAAGGGATCCAGCACATCTTGGGTCACTAAGTGGCCACTCGCTCGACCCCGCGACACAATTCTACTACCAAACGAGTAGCCCCCGCAACAGCATTCTGCATCTTTCGCCGAGCAGCGACCACCGCGTAACCAGCGCCCTATGCCCGCGACGGATTCCACCGGCCGCGCACAGAACACCACGAAGGCAAATGGACATAAGACGGTTCACACTCGTGCGCATAGCATTCCCTTGACACGTGTCTCCTCGGATGTCCCTCGCACGCGCTTCTCTGTTCGCCCTCGGAGTTCAACGCCCGCGTGAAGACCCATTCAACGCCTTACGCCGTCCTCTTGCGTCGCTTCCGCGCCGAGCGCTCCACCTCCGCGCCCGCCGCAAGCACCTCGCGTGCTTTTTCATACGGGGGGCGAAGGACTCGGGGACCGAGTCGTGCGTGACGGCCTCCAGCAGCAATAGGGGCAATGGCGTGCCCATCGCCTCCTGGAGTCGAAGCAGGTGCTCGATAGTGAGACTGCGCTTGCGGTTCGCGACCCGGCTGATAAACGACTCGCTCAGGCCCATCCTCTCGCCGATCTGTCGCAACGTCATCCCCTGCGCTTGCAGGTGCCTGACCAGATCGGCCGACAGATTCGCCTCAACCTCTTTCCTCTCTTCGTCCAACGAACCGCTCCTGAACGAATTCTCGCGAGCGACACCGAGGCGCGAGGCCCAATCTACGCCTCCACGTCCGCCGACCGCGCTCGCTCATCCGCATGGCGCTTGTACAAAGGATCGTCCTTCAGCGCCTCTCGTATCCGCTCTGCGATCTCCTCGGCCGTCAGCCCGGCATAGGCACAAGACAACTCCTCACGCCGCTCTCGCATGAAAGCCACAGCATCAAACGTCTTCTTCATACAACACCTCTCTCGGCGTGCGTATCTCAATCAGGCCGTATCCCTGTTCAAGATTCACGGCATTGAACAACCTTATTCTACCAAGATTGAGGAAAGGGGCCAATTCCGCTCGTGGGACCTTGTCGGTGGGCCCTGCCCACCCCATCCATCCACGCATTAACCCATCCTCGCTTCCACGCATCCACCTCTCCGCCTCGCAGTCGCGCGCAAAGTCATCGAGCGTCCTGTTCAATGCGATCCGGAGAATATCAACGGAAAGCGCATAGCGGGCTGCATGACGGTACTTGCGATCCGGCGTCCAGAACTCCCCGAAACAACCAATAATCGATCATCAATAATCAATGATCAATTCGTCGCCCACCTGGGAGAAACTGCCCGCCAGCGCGGGTCACTACAAACCCGCTGCAACATCCAGCATGTTTCGAACTTCTGCGAACGCTCTGCGCTCAGCTTTGGGCCTGATCGAGGATGAGGTCTTTGACCTTCTGGCTCGGCAGGTTCAGGGCGCCGTAGGCCGCAGCGGCCGCCGCCCGCAGGTCGGGCTCGGTCTCGTCGGAGCGGGTCAGCTCGTAGATCTGGTTGATCGTCGCATCCTCGAGCAGATTGCCGTGCAGCTTGGCCGAATTCGCCAGCGAGGCAAACGCCTCGATCCGCACGTCCATCTCGTAGTTGTCGTCGAGCGCCATCTGGGCAATCGCCCGCTGGGCATCGGGACTGTTCAGGAACGCCAGCGTCTGTCCCGCCAGCACCTGAAGGTCCTGCTGCTGCCCTCGCGTGGCGCCGATCAGCGCCGACTCTGCCAGCGAAAGATCGACGACCGGGTTGCGGCTGATGCCCAGCTTCCGCAGCGCCTCCACCGCTCGCAGGGCATAGTCCTCCGCCAGTTCGGCGGTCCAGTCGCCCGACACCGCCTGCGGATTCAGCGACAGCGCCTCCGCCAGGTTCTGCACGACCAGCCGGCTCTCGTTGAAGGCCTGCCGAGGTCCGGCGTTCGCGATCGCAATCGCCGCGGTATACCGCACCGCCCGATCCGAGAACGACAGCGCCTGGAGCATCGGCTGGGCCGGCCCGACCGTGTACAGCAGCGAATTCTCGCCCGCGTTCGTCGCCAGCGCCTCCACCGCCCCCAGCGCCACCGCCGCGTTCTTATCATTAAGACCCCGCAGCAGCGTCTGCTGGAGATACTCCGGACCCGCCGTCTTCGCATAGGTCAGCGCCGACGCGTGCTGCTCGCCAAAGTACGCAGGCATGTCCAGCCCCGTCGCCTCCGCCTTGAAGAACGCCGCCAGCCAAAGTCCGATCGAAAGACCGAACTGATCGTCTGCCTTCAGCGACCACTCGCAGCACCGCATGCTCATCAGCTCGTAGAAATACGCCCGGTCCACCTCTTCGCGGACCAGCGCTTTCGCCTCGGCGTCCCAGAACCAGATGTTCGCAAACGAAGGCCCCTCCTGGGGCGCCAGCGACTCGTCGTGGTAATAGTATCGCTCGCCGAGTTGGAAGAACATCGCGGCAGCCGGAACGTTGCTCATCCGAGGATTGATCCGCTGAATGCTCTGCACCGCCAGCTCACGCAACTCGGCCGACTCTTCGTTCTCCACGACGTACTTCAAATATGGCAGCGACTGCGGATAGCCGATCTGCCCCAGCGCCCGGATGATTTCCGCCTTGACCGCCTCGTTCTCCATCTGCAGCGCCGCCACCAGCGGACGGATCGCGTTGCGACCGATCTGCGGCAATGCATCGAGAATGTTGTCCATCTCCTCACGCCGCGACGGATCCGCCAGCGCATCGAGCATAAACGGGATCGCGTACTCGCCCGAATTCTTCAGACGCGCGATCGCGTTCATCTTGCCGCGTATCGTCGTGCTCAGCCGCCGGATCTCGTCGACGATCACCTGCGGATTCGAACGCTCCTCGAAACGCCCCTGCTCGATGATCGCCAGCAGCTTGCCCGTAAGCGCCGCCAGTTCCTCGTCGCGTGACGTCTCCACCACGCGCATCGCCAGCTCATAGCCCTGCGGGTTCGCCTGGCTCAGCTCCAGCAGCGCCACCGGGTCCGGATTGCTCTGCAAGATCGCCTGAGCATATCCCTTGGCCAGATCGAACCGCCCAATCTTAACGAAATGGAGGTAATCGTTCCAATCGTCGGCGAGGGTGCGCTGCTGTGCGATGCCGGTAGCAACGATCAGACCTGCGAGCAAAAAAACCACGGCAACGGTTCGTCCGTTCAACATCGAGATGCCTCCAATACCCCTTTTGTGCAGTTATCGGACCGGCCCGGCGGTAGAAAGCGTCAAGGAAAAGTGCGGAATCCCAAACTTTCCGGTCCCTACAGTCGGCCGGCCTGTCCCTTTCGAAGGCGGTTAAAAACAACAAGCCGCTGTGATATTCGGCGTTAATCGCTCAATTCTAAAACGAAATGGCCCTTCTGTCAACAAAAAACCCCCTTCCCCAGTCTTCCCATTTCCATTGCGTTGACAGATGAGCCGGGCCGCCAGTTCTCTATTCCGTTCAACTTGCGGCTGGCCCGACGTTGGCGGCACCGCAAAAAGAATGCGAGCGACCCCTGGCCCTGGGGTGCGGGCATCGCCCATGTGCAGCCGAAAACCAGTGAGAAAGACGGTATTTGCGGAATTGTCGGGAAAATAGAGATATTGCAGAAATGTTAATCTGGTAAATTTCGGAGGATAGTACTTGACGCAGACGAATGAAGTTTGGTAAATTAGGTGATATACTGGCATTTTGAGGTTCCGGCAGGAACAACCCGTGCAGGACAGTATCGGCAGGCAGAGTTGCTGCAATATTTTGGTGGAGTGTATTTCGCGTACTCTGAGGCAACGTATTGCGTCCAGAGGCTGGCGTTCTGCGCCGAGAGATGAACGAGAGAGAACGCAAGGAAGGAGGTGATGGAGCAGGTCATCTCGAAATCTCTTGTGCCAAACGCAGCAATCCAAACCTAATCTATAGCTACACAAGGGACAGAGGCATGCACCAAATGGAGACTCGCAGCGTGCCGTTGGGGGGAGTGAGCGGGCGTGTGGTCCCGGCACGACGAAGATTGAGCCCAGTTGAAGGAGGATCGTCATGTTGAAGAAGATCGTTTGGTTGATGTTAATTTCGGTGGCCGTCAGTGTGGCCGCCGCCCCCGTGTGGGCGCAGGATCCAAACGCTCCGGGGGAGGACCCCAACGTCCCGGTTGTGGACCCCAACGCGGTGGTGGAGGAACCGGTTCGTGTGGCGACGGAGCCGAGTCCCGAGGACGGCGCTACCGGCTTGGTCTATGATGGCGTCGTGCTGGAATGGACGGCGGGTGCCGATGCGACGATGCACAACCTCTACCTGGGCACGAATGCCGACGATGTCGCCTCCGCCGATATCGACGCGAACGACATCGCCGAATCCGTAGTAGCCGTGACCGTCGAGGAGGCCATCTATGCAGCCGATCCTCTCGCGTTCGGTCAGACGTACTACTGGCGGGTGGATGAGGTCAGCGCCGACCCGAATATGGCAGTCGCGACGGGACCGGTTTGGAGCTTCACCGTTGAAACGCTGGAAGCCTCGGCGCCCAATCCGGAAGACGGTGCGACCGATGTGACGTACGACGCAGTCGTGCTGGAGTGGACAGCCGGACCCTATGCTGAGATGCACGATCTGTATCTGGGCACCAGCTTTGACGCGGTGGCTGCCGCCGATATCACGGATCCGAACACGATCGCCGAGTCGGTTCTGGCGACGACGCTGGAGAGCGCAAGCTACGACCCGGGTCGTCTTGAATTGGGCCAGACCTATTACTGGCGTGTCGATGAGGTCAGCGCCGACCCGAACATCGGCGTGGCGACGGGACCGATCTGGAGCTTTACGATCGAACCGTACAACATGGTGATCGAGAACGTGAAGGCCACGGCGTCGAGTTCCGAGAGTGCTCTGTTCGGCCCGGAGAAGACCATCGACGGCTCCGGCCTGGATGCGGGTCTGCACTCAACCGCCGGTACCACGATGTGGCTCAGCTCGGGTGCCGCGGACGAAGTGGTTTATCTCGAGTACGCCTTCGACAAAGTCTATCGTCTGGACAAAGCCCAGATCTGGAACTCCAATACCGCGATCGAATCGACGTATGGCTATGGTCTGAAGGACGTGACCATCGAGGTTTCGACCGACGGTGCCGAATGGACCGTTCTCGGGGACGCCCAATTGGCCCAAGCGCCGGGGATGGCGGGCTACGCCGGCCAGACACTGAATCTGGACCTGGCGCGCGCCCAGTATGTGCGTCTGATCGCCAACAGCAACTGGGGCGGGGGCGCCCGGTATGGTCTCAGCGAGATTCGTTTCTACGCGGTCAATGTTCCGCTGATCGCGACCGAGCCCGAGCCGGCCGACGGCGCCGAAGAGGTTTCGGTGGGCGCGACCCTGAGCTGGCGTCCGGGTCTGTACGCCATCGGGGCTGAGGTATACCTCAGCAGCGACCCGAACGCGGTGGCAGACGGAACCGCCCTGGTTGCCGCAGTGGACGGCGACAGTTTCGATCTGTCTTCGCTGGACCTGGCAATTGGGACCACCTACTACTGGAAGATCAACGACCTGCGCGATCCGAACGACCCCGCACCGCTCGAAGGCGATGTGTGGAGCTTCACGACGCAGGATTTCTTCGTCGTCGATGATTTCGAGGACTATACGGACGACCTGACGGGAACCTGGGTGGACAACTGGAAGAGGACGGTCGGCAAGGGCAGCATCTATCCGTCGACCGGCAGTCCGGTGATCGACCAAGTGGTGGCTTACAGCGGCAGTCAGTCGTTCTTCCTGGCGTATGACAATGCGAAGTCGCCGTATCATGCCGAGTACTGGCGGCCCATCTCGGGTCGGACCAACTGGTCGGCCAACGGCGTCGAGAAACTCGTGATTGCCTTCCGCGGCGATGCGGGCAACTTCTCCGGCGACAAGCTGTCGGTGACGATCAACGGCAAGAAGATCGTGTACTCCGGCGATATCTCGCAGCCCTGGTGGAGACTCTGGACGATTGATCTGGCCTCGGCGGGCGTCAATGCGGGGAACATCAGCAGCCTGGCGATCGCGGTGGGCGACGTTCCGTTGCCGGCCGGGAAGAAGGGCAAGGTCTGGATCGACGCCATCCGTTTGTACCGGACGGTGCCGGAGCTGGCGAACATCGTGGACTCGGCGATTGCCGTCAATACGGAAGGTGAACTGGCCGGGCAGTTTGATACGCTACTGGCGGCCCTGACAGCGGCCGATCCGGCCATCCTGGAAGAGCTGTCGAGCGAGACGAACTACACGGTGTTCGCGCCGACAGACGATGCGTTTGCGACCCTGGATATTACCGCCGAGAACGTTGGCGGTCTGGATCCTGCCGTATTGAACGAGATCCTTCTGTATCACGCGGCGGCGGGCAAGCTGATGTCTGATGACGTCCTGTCGGCCGACGCGATTGGTACGATCCAGGGTGGATCGATCCAGCAGGCCGACGGCGTTCTGATCGACGCGACCGGACGCGCGGCGAATCTCGTCGCGGTGGACGGCGAAGCCCTGAACGGCGTCATCCATGTGATCGACACGATGTTGCTGCCGTTTGAGATTCGCAACATCGTCGAGATGCTGGCGACGGCCAACGCCGAGGGCGATCTGGCCGAGCAACTGGATGAGATCATTGCCATCGTGCAGGGCAACCCGGATCTGGCGGCGTTGTTGACCGGAGCCGATGCGTACACGGTCTTCGCACCGACGGATGCTGCGATCGAGGTGCTCCGGATCGAAGTGGATGAGCACCTCCTTCAGTACCATGTCGCGCCGGGTACGCTGCTGGCCTCGGACGTGCTGGCGACCGATCAGATTCGGATGCTCAACGGCGTGATCCTGGAGCAGATGGACGGAGTGTTGATCGATGCGGCCGGGCAGCAGGTCAGGCTCGTGGCGACCGACATCGTCGCCTCGAACGGCGTGGTCCACGTGATCGACGCGGTGCTGCTGCCGGAACCGGTGATCGAAAGCACCAGCTTGACGCTGGGTGGTGGTACGGCGGTCCAGCAGATGACGCCGGTGGTTCTCCAGGAGGGCGACCTGTTCACGCTCAAGCTCAGTGCCGCCAAGACCTCATTTACGGCGACGTCGCTGCGAATGAGCCTGTATTACGAGGACGCCAATGGCGTGGTCGTTACGGTGGCGAGCCAGGACGTGGCGCTGGATTCGACGATGCAGGAGTACGCGCTGGAGTTGAACGCGTACGACGCTCCCGAAGCCGTCGGTAAGACGATCGGGATTGCGGTGGAGAATCTGGCGGAGTTCGGCAGCGCTGAGATCGCGGTTGAAAACCTGCGTCTGGAAGGCCCGACGGCGGCTCCGGAGCCGGAACCCGAGCCGGAACCCGAGCCCGAGCCCGAGCCGGAACCTGAGCCCGAGCCGGAGCCTGAGCCC
>CAZTGH010000273.1:0-7415 GCA_964612985.1 uncultured Pirellulales bacterium | reverse complement strand
TCGGCCAGATCGAACTCCAGCTTTACCGGATCGGAGTTATCGGACAGGGCGAGCCGGCGGGAAAGGCGGATTACGTGCGTATCGCAGGCGATCCCGGGGATGTCGAAGGCATTGCCGAGTACGACATTCGCGGTCTTTCGACCGACGCCGGGCAGCGTGGTCAACTCCTCCATCGTCCGCGGCACCTGCCCGCCGAAATCCTCTTCGATCCGCATGCAGGCGCCTTGGATGTTCTGGGCCTTGTTGCGGAAAAAACCCGTGCTTCGGATGTCCTCTTCGATCTCCCTCACGTCGGCATGAGCCCAATCGGAGGCCGAGCGGTACTTCTTGAACACGTCTTTGGTTACGATGTTGACGCGCACGTCGGTGCACTGCGCCGAGAGAATCGTCGCCACCAGCAATTCCAGCGGGTTGCTGAAATTCAGAGCGATCTTGGCGCCGGGGTAGGTCTTTCGCAGGACAGGATAGATGGCTTTGACGCGCTGCCTGGCCGCATCCTTGTCGATGCCGCTCCCTTCCTGTTTTGACGCCTTCTTCGACAGCGCAGCGGCCTTCTTCTTTCCCATCTAGTTCTGTCCCTCGGGCAATCTCTGGAGCAGATCGATCAGTTCCTTCTTGTCGAAAATCCCGCGCAACTTCTCCATACCACCGTCCGGCAGCAGCACGATGGTCACCGGCACGTTGCCCGCCTCACCATAGACCTGCTTGAAGTCCTTGGTTGCATCATAATTGAAGAGCGTCGTATCCGCTTCGATCGGCAGGACGTTCTTCTCCTCGATCAACTGAACGACTTCAAGGTCGTGGTAGACGTCGCGATCCACAATCTTGCAGTTGGTGCACCAGTCGGCGGTGAACTTCAGCAGCACGGGACGATCCTGTGCGACAGCGCTGTCGACGAGACTGCGGTCGTACGATTGCCAATCGATCGAAGCCTCGTCCGGATAGCTCTGGGCGGGCAGCAGCCAGAGTCCGCCGCCAATCGCAAGCACCAGCGCGAGGCCTCGGACCAGCCGTCTCTTGGGGGCCGGCGTGCCGAAGCCCACCCACTTGCCCCACATCCAGACGCAGAAACTGAACACGATGCCGTACATCAGGACGTTCAGCAGTCGCTCTTTCGGCAGGGCGGGCAGCGTCAGCTTGACCGCGATCAAGAACAACAGGAAGCCCGTGGACTTCTTGAAGATCTCCATCCACGTGCCAGGCTTCGGGATGCGATCCAGCAGCGACGGAATCGAGACGATCACCGCGTAGGGAATCGCCATGCCCACGCCCATCAGGACGATGGCGGTACTACTGACCAGCACGGGTTGCGTCTGCGCCCAGACCAGCACGAACCCCAGCAGCGCCCCGCTACAGGGCGTGCTGAGCACACCGGCAAAGAATCCCATTCCCGCGGTGCCCAGCAGGCCCGAGCCGGAGCCTTGTTTGCCGGCCAGCGACGAAGGCAGCGAGAGAGGGATCACGTCCAGCATGGCCAGCCCGAACAGCGTAATGGCCAGGAACAGCACGATCACCGCGGTCGGATATCGGAACAGACTGTTGAGATCGAGGACGGCGCCGGTCGAGAGATTGATGACGGCTGAGACGAGGGCAAACGCGGCGAAGAAGAGAATCACGCCGGCACAGAAGGCCAGCCCGCCTGCGATGCGACTGCCGCCGGCTCGTTTGGACTGATCGATGAGTCGCATCAGGATCAGCGGAATCACCGGAAGTACGCATGGCATGATGTTGATCGAAAGTCCCGCCCCGATGGCGAGCAGATAGTAGACCGCGGTGCTATAGGGCAGGACGGCCTGTCGAGCGTCTATCTCCGCCGGTTCTCCCTGCGACCCTTGGGTTTGCTCTGTGGGCACAGCAGGCGGCACGACCGGCGGTGTCTCGGGCAGATCGTCGTCGGCGCCCTCCGCCAGGTCCCGTACGGTCCCTGCCGTAAAGTCGACGACCGCCGTAAGGGTCTTCTCAAACGGGGGCAGGCATAGTTGGCTGGTGCAGGCCATGCCCGTGATGCGAACGCTGACCCGCACAGCTTCGTCAGGAACCGACGTCACGGGGACAAGCACGCGGAAATCGCCGACGAACACCTCCACGTCTTTCTGGAGGCCGACGTCGTGGAACATCGTCCAGTCGGGAAAGACGGGCTCGCCGAATTCCGCCCTCTGGGCGGCAGGGCGAATCCGCAGATTGAACTGCGGCGCCGGCGCCGATTCCGAGCGGGCATAATAGTGAAGATCGTCGGTGCCTTGGAACACGACCGCCAGCGTGGGCCGATCGCCTGTACGAGCGACTTCCAGGTGGACCCGCGAATGCTCGTCGTCTACGCGGGCCAATTCGAGACCGTCACTGCTCTCGGCTCCCGGGACCATCGAGCCCCAGGAAACGATCCATGCTGCGCACGCGAGAATCAGTCTGGTTGCATTCATCCGGATTCCCCTGCCAAGGATGCCGGACCAGAACCTCAGTCCGGTGACGATGTCTGCGCTGAGCTTTGTGTGGTTTGGCCGCCGTTGTCGCCCTTGGCCTGTTCGGCCGCCAGCAGATCGGTCACCGTCGGCTTGTCCAGTTGGCCACCTGCCAGGATGAGCTTGACGTCATCGGCGTCGAGCGTCTCGTACTTGAGCAGGGCCGTGGCGATTCCTTCCAGGCGGTTCTTGTTCTCTTCGATCAGTTCTTTAGCCTCGCCGTAGGCTTCGTCCGTGATCCGTCGAATTTCCGCGTCGATCGCCTCGGCCGTGGTCTCCGAATATTCTCTCTCCGACTGGACGAAGAAGCCCATGTCCCGGGTTCCGTCCTGGCCGTAGCTGATCGGGCCGAGCCGCTCGCTCATGCCCCAGGTCAGGACCATCTGTTTGGCGATCCGCGTGGCCTGCTCGATATCCGACTGGGCGCCGCTGGAAATGTCGTCACAGAACATGGATTCGGCAATCCGACCGCCAAAGCAGACCTTCAGCAAGGCCGTGCAATAGCGACGGGTGAACATCGTGCGGTCCTTCTCCGGCAGCGCAAAGGTCGCGCCTCCCATGGGTCCGCGCGGGATGATGCTGACTTTGTGCAGCGGGTCGGCGTCCTTGAGCAAAGACTGCACGAGCGTGTGACCCGCTTCGTGGTACGCGGTGATCTCGCGTTCCTTGGCGTCCACCACCCGGCTTCGTTTGGCCCGTCCCCAGCGAACCTTGTCGCGAGCCTCTTCCAGATCGGCCATCTCGATGAAGTCCTTGTTGGACATCGTGGCTGCCAGGGCCGCCTCGTTGATAATTGCCGCCAGATCGGCGCCGCTGAACATCGGCGTGCCCCGAGCGAGCCGGCTTAGATCGACATTCGGTCCGATCTTGACTTTGCGTGCGTGCACGCGCAGGATTTCGGCCCGGCCCTTCAGGTCGGGCAGCGGTACGATCACCTGGCGGTCGAACCGACCCGGACGGGTCAGGGCGTTGTCCAGGATATCGGCTCGGTTCGTCGCGGCGATGACGATCACCTGGTCGTTCGTATCGAAACCATCCATCTCGACCAGAATCGCGTTGAGCGTCTGCTCGCGTTCGTCGTGACCACCGCCCACAAAGCTGGCGCCTCGCCGCCGACCGATGGCATCGATTTCGTCCAGGAAGATAATGCACGGCGAATTGTCCTTGGCCTGTTTGAACAGGTCACGCACGCGTGACGCGCCGACCCCGACGAACATCTCGACGAAATCACTGCCGGAGATGCTGAAGAACGGGACGTCCGCTTCGCCGGCGATGGCCTTGGCCAGCAGCGTCTTGCCGCACCCGGGAGGGCCGATCAGCAGAACGCCTCGCGGGATGCGTCCGCCGAGCCGCTGGAATTTCTTCGGGTTCTTAAGAAACTCGATGATCTCGCCGACTTCATCCTTGGCTTCTTCGATGCCCGCCACGTCCTTGAAGGTGACCCGGACGCGGTCTTTGCCCTGGACTTTGTGCCGACTGCGTCCGAACGACATCAGCATGCCACCGGCGCCGCCTCGCAGGTTCCGAGCGAAGAAAAAGTAGAAGAACCCCACCAGCAGCAGGATCGGCAACACCCAGTTGATCAGCATGATCAACCAGACCTGCTGTTTCGTGTATTCCCATTTCAGGGCATACTTCGGATCTTCGGCAGCCTTCTGTTCGAGCGAGTCGATGATCGCGTTGAGTTGCTCTTTGGCGCCGCTCTCGGGGCGATAGTTGACCTGAAACGACACCGGTTTCTCGTCCGGTGCCGCCTCTGGCTTGAATTTGCCTACGATTTGCGTGTCGCCGATGTCGATCTGCTCGATATCGCCCTGTTCCAGATGCGTGCGAAACTCGTCCCAGCGCAGCGTATTGGTGGCCAGACCCTGCTGGAGCATCATCATCACCGTAAAAACGATGATGGCGATGATCAGCCAACTGAAGGGCCCGCGCCGATAGCTCGGCAGGGGTGGTTTCTTGCTTGGACGCTTGTTTCCGTTGCGCGGGGGTTGCGACGAGTTATCCTGGTTTCTCTTCATAAGTATGGTGTTCAATCCTTCACCCGGGATGAGCTTGAGGTGCGTCCCCCCGGCGGGCGCTGAATTTGCGCAAATTACCAGTTGGTTTCCATTAGTTGTACGATCCTTTGGGCCAGCTTGTTTGCCGCCAAGGCCGAGGCATACGTGAAGTCCTGGTCCTGGAAGTCGGAATAGCTGGCGGTGGCGACCACGGTCCGGCTGTTGATCATGAGCTGGCCGGTGTTGAGATTCTTCCAGTTGACCACCGCCGTCAGCACCACTTCTTTCTCCAATGGGATCGCGAGGTCGCGTTCGATGCTCAGAGCCGACTGGTCGATCGAGACCAGTTGTCCGCTGATGACGCTGTCGGCGCGATCTTGACTGGAGACGATTTTGTACGGCGTTGTCGCCTCGATCCGTTTGGCCAGGGCGTCCGACAGTGTGTACTCGACGCCCCGTCGGAAGCTGCGATTGTCGAACATTTCCAGTCGCACGCTGCGGATCTCGGCCGGATACAGGGTTTCGTTGGAATAGCCCGCCACGCCCGAGCAGCCCGTCAGCCAGACAATCGCCAGCCCGCTGCCGGCCACCAGGGCCACTCCTGTTCGCCACATTGTCCGCATCCTACGGCTCACGCGTCGGGTCCCTGTCGATGAGCTCCTGGCGTGCGTCCTTGGCCATCCGGGATGCCTCGGTCTGGGGCCAGTTCTCCATGATCATGTCATAGTAAAACGCTGCCGCTTCGATCTCGTCGGTCCGCTCGTAATACTGCCCGATCGTGTACTGCTTATAAGCCATTTGCTCGTCGATCCGCTCGATCCTGGCTGCAACATGGCGTTCCTTGGCGTCTTCGGGATAGCGCAGGGCGAATCGCTCGTAATACGCTCGGGCCGTGGTCAACTTCGATGCATCAAACAAGGGCCGACGTTTCTCCGGCGGCTGATTGTACGCGAGGAAATTGTCTTCCGCCATGCGGTAGAGCGCCTGCTTGCCGATGGGGCCCATCTCCCAATAGGAGGCGATTTCCGACCACTTCAGATAGGCTTCGATGTATTTTTCCCTGGCTTCGTAGTGCTCAGCCACCGCCACCGCCGCCTTGAGACCGATGCTGTTGGGATCGTCCAGGCCGGTTCGATCGCTGAGCCTCTCCATGATTTCCACACCTTCGGTGTACCCGCGGATCCGGAACAGACCGAGCACGGTTTTCTTGCGCCCCGCCAAGTAGGCGTTGCCGATCTCGAACTGCCGCTCCATCGCGAGGTCGGCAAACTCGCTGCGCGGGTATTCCTTCAGCAGTTTCTCGAATTTTGCCATGGCCTTGGCATAGCGATCTCTCCAGAACTCCAGTTCGCCCAGCGCAAAGAGTTCGAGGTCGGGTCCGGCCCGTTGCGGAAAATCCTCCTGGATCCGGGCGACGGCATCCTTGACCTCGTCGGCCTCTGCGGCCTGCGTCAGTTCCTGGAGGTCCGACAGCGCCTGTACATAACGCTCCTGCGGATCGCTGCCTACGAATCGCCAATGGTCGCCGCCCTGGAGTTTCCACGTCTGGGCCGCTCCAGCGACCAGGCAGGGCAACGCCAGGTAGACCAGCAAACCGATATGTCGCATCCTGTCTGTCATTTCGGCCCCATCCGTTACGAGCCGCAGAGACAACGTATCTTCACCTGTGGCCCCGAACAGGGGTATTATACTGGCTGGCCCGGCCAATGCAACGCACACTTTCAAATATGCGACATCTCTAGACATCTCGGTGACAGCGTTATCCGATGGGTCTTTACGCACGCTCTTCGGCGTGATATAACGGGTCTGGTAACCATGGATCTGGACCCCGAAGGCAGCGGGTGAACCCGAGCCGGAACGGCCCTGATCGGCAACACACTTGCGAAAGGAGGTACACGATGACGCGAGGTTGGTCGCTGCTGGTGGTTGTGGTGTTGACGGTTGTCGGCGCATCCGGGTGCGGACGGGCCTCGGTGGCCAGGCTGACGCCGAGGGCAGACAGTACGAGGCAGATCGCCGTCGCCGACTACGTCGATAAGATGAAGGCTGGGTGGATTGGCCAGATGGCCGGCGTCGGCTGGGGCGGACCCACCGAATTCCGCTACAAAGGCGTCATCATTCCTGAGGATCAGATGCCCGAGTGGAAACCCGCCCTGATCAACCAGTTTCAACAGGACGATATCTACGTCGAGATGACGTTTCTGCGGACGCTGGAGGTGCACGGATTCGACGTCTCGATTCGCCAGGCGGGCATCGACTTCGCCAACAGCGGCTATCAGCTCTGGCACGCCAACAAGGCCGGCCGGGATAACCTGCGAAGCGGCATTGCCCCGCCCGATTCGGGACATCCCAAGTTCAACCAGCACGCCGACGACATCGACTACCAGATTGAGGCGGATTACTCCGGCCTGATTGCCCCGGGGCTGCCGAATGTGGCGATCCAATTGGGCGAGAAGTTCGGCCGCCTGATGAACTATGGCGACGGTCTCTACGGTGGGCAGTTCGTTGGCGGAATGTACTGTGAGGCGTTCTTCGAGACGGATATCGTCAAGATCATCGAGGCAGGACTCCGCTGCATTCCCGCAGAGAGCCAATACCACGAGTGCATCAGCGACGTGCTCCGCTGGCACAGCGAATACCCGGACGACTGGACCAAGACCTGGCAGTTGATCAACGAGAAGTACCACCTGAATCCGGCGTATCGGCGTTTTTCGTGCTCGGGACCCGAAGGTGAATTCAACATCGACGCCAAAATCAACGGCGCCTACATCGTAATGGGCTTGCTGTACGGTCAGGGCGATCCGGATCAGACCATCGTCATTTCCACCCGCTGCGGCCAGGATTCGGACTGCAACCCGTCGAACGCCGCCGGCATTCTCTTCACCACGATGGGATTCAAGAACCTGCCCGAAAAGTACAAGATCTCGCTCGATCCCTGGGGTAAGTTCAGCCATAC
>CAZTGH010000272.1:0-7437 GCA_964612985.1 uncultured Pirellulales bacterium | reverse complement strand
AATTGAGGACGCAATATACGCACTTGCCACAATAGGCGCGGGGGGCGAAATGTGTAGGATAGAAGGCGTTGCCCATGGAAGGGCGGTGGGCACCGTTATTCAGGAAGGGATTCTTCTTATCTGCAATCAGGGTGATGAACGAGGGGGAGGGGCGGTGCCCGCCATTGCATTCTGGTGCCTTCAGTGAACGATTTCCTCATTCTCTGCGGCCATCACCCGGATCGTTCGAAGTCCGTACCGGCGGAGCGGCGCGGTGACGGACGGAAAGGAGCGAGGGCCCTGATGGACACGCATCGGAAAGACACGGCTCTATCGGACCGTCACCCGGCCGGTAAGGAGCAGTGGATTCAGCAACATGCCGATCAAATGCTCCAACACTGGCTCCGGTGGGGCACGCCCTTGGGCATTGCTCCCAGCTATATCACCAAGCTCCGGCAGGATCTCGCGCGGTGCTACGATCAGCCGCTTCTGAGGACGTTCATCGAACGCAGCTACTGAATCTGACGGCCGGGGCTGGCAAACCGGTGTGCTATGCCGCGCCAGGTGGTTCGTTCAGAGGAATTCGCACGTGTGGGGAGTTTTGCTGCGATCCCCGGCATGCAGCGGTCTATAGACGACCGAGGCCAAGTCCGAAGAGATTCCAGGGCCAGTTGCTGCCGGAGCCTTGGGCGACCTGGACGGAAATCGACGCCTGGTCCACCAGTTCCCCGTCCAGATAGATTCGGGTGCGGACCGTATAGGTTCCGGGCATGGTCAACTGTAGCGGCGCCTCATGGTGAAACGGGGTCACCGCCATCGTCACAGGTTCATCCGGCTTGTTGAAATACAAATCAATGTAGACTGTCTGTCCCATGAGGCGGGTCATGCTCACCGGCATCGTGTAGCCGCCGGTCGGCCAGGCGCCGAATACATGCGCGACGATGGTGTCGGATGTCGTAGGATTTGCGGGCGTGACCCGGAGTTCGTCGATTACGTGTGACCCTGCCGGCGCGGGGGCCTCGACCACCTCGAACGAGAACTGCTTGGTGCCGGCCAGAAGCCGATCGCAGGAGGACTGCACGAACAGACGGTACTTGCCTTCAGGCAGCATACCCAGCGATTTCTGTCCGTGTCCGGAATCGGATCCCACGCTGCCGGCCGGGGGCTGCGTCCAGTAGACCTTGACCATGAATGTGTTGCCGATCCGCTGGGTTTCGATGCGGTCCAACTCGAGGGCGTCGGCGACGGTCACATGGAGCACGACCGGGGCGCCCGTGTTCGGACTACTCGGCTGGACGGACAGGCTTTCGATCGCACCCTTTCGTTCCAGAGATGACAGGGTGAGACCCTGGGTCACTCCAACGACCAGCACAGAGATCAGCGCGAACCACAGGTATGAAACACTTCGAGACTTTTCCATCGTCCTGCCTCCTTGCAGAAAATGGTTCCGGTAATTTTCCCCACCGCATCTTGGCATGAGAGCGTTTCCAGAGCCAGCGTTCTCCGAAAGCGCCGGCACGATGTCACTATATGACGTCGGGGCCTCCCTTGTCAATTGTGGAAACTACGTATTGTCGCTTGGCGAGGCTGGGCAAGATGGGGGTGGTCGTGGCCGATGTCACGCGCTCATCGCGGGCTCAGCAGTTGCAGCAGTTTCTTGTAGATCGTTGTATTTGCGGCGGCCAGGGCATGGACGGAGAAGGTTGCATCGTTCATGGCGAACAGATCGAGGGGCCGGCCCAAGACGCCGGAGACGATTCCTCCCGCTTCCTGAACGATGAGTGAGGCGGCGGCGATGTCCCAAGGTTTGATACCCGATTCGTAGTAGGCGCCGAACCGTCCGGCGGCGACGTAGCACATGTCGCCCGCCGCCGAACCCAGGCGGAGTACATCCGTGGTGGCGTTCATCACCCGCTCGAAGGTCTCGATGTGCGGGTGCAGCTCGGCGCCGTGGTAGTAGGAGAAGCCGGTGGCGACGATGCTGGCCTCCAGCGATTTCGATTCCGAGGAAGACAGGGACAACGGGGTCTCATTGAGAAAGGCGCCGTGACCGCGTCGCGCCGAGAACATTTCCTCGTCGCAGGGAATGTAGACGACGGCTGCCTCCACGCGACCGGCATGCTGAAAGGCGATGGAGACGGCGAAGTGATCCAGCCCGTTGGCGTAGTTGCGGGTCCCGTCGAGCGGGTCCACAATCCAGAGACGTTCGCCTGCAGACAGGTCGGTATGGGATTCCTCGGAGAGGATCGCATCGTTTGGGAAACGCTGTCGGACGGCGTCGAGGATCAGTTTCTCGGCGGCCAGGTCCTGGGCGGTGGCGTAATCGTTAAATCCACTCTTGACCTGCTCGATGACGGCGCGATGGCGATTGGCCTTGAGATAGTCTCCAGCGGCGCGTGCGGCGGTGACGGCCAGTTGGTACTCCTGGGAGAAGGGCGTTTCATCCATCGTATCGATCCGAATCCAGAACCATAGGGCGTGTCCTCGGGAAGTTCGTCGCCATTGTGTGCGCCGGATCGCGACGTGTCAAGGACGTTGGCAGGTCGGTCTCGCGGGTGGGGTCGGAATACGGCGGCACTTTTTGTCGGCCGCATACGGATTGTCATTCCGACTGGGGCGAAGTTTTTAGCCCTGAGCGAAGTCGAATGGGGAAATGGAGGAATCTGGCGCCGAACGGGCTATCGCCTGCGTTTCGCGGCGGTATCGGGCAAGCAACAGTTCGTCAACGTTTCGAAGGGTTCGGATGCAGGCCGGGAGATTGACTTCTTCGCGGCAAGATCCCTCGACTACGCTTCGTTCCGCTCGGGATGACAAGATGGAGAGGGTTCCGGTCGGGATGACAAACAGAAGGCCGGCCTGGTCCAGGGGTGGCGACAGGGAACTGTGGTCCGAACCGGGCGCCATCTGCCGGGCGCACCCATGCGAGGGGAAGGCTTTGGATTTGACTTGCCTGCCCGGTGGCGGTAGTCTCGTGACCATGCAGAGACAACGGCGCAGAATGGACCTTTGACATCCAGCAGCAAAGGAGAGCGGATCATGAGCGAACGCGGACCGGTCAATGTGGCAATCGTAGGACTCGGATTCGGAGCGGAATTCATTCCCATCTACCAAGCCCATCCGCAGGCCCACGTGGAGGCGATTTGTCGGCGCAACGAGGCGAAGCTCAACGAGCTGGGTGACGCCTGCGGGATTGCGAAGCGGTACACGGACTATGAGGAGTTGCTGGCGGACCCGGCGATCGATTTCGTTCACATCAATACGCCGATTCCGGACCATGCACCGATGTCGATGGCGGCGCTGAAGGCGGGCAAGCACGTGATGTGCACGGTGCCGATGGCGACGACGATCGAGGAATGCGAGCAGATCGTGGCGCTGGTGAAGGAGACGGGTCTGAAGTACATGATGGCGGAGACGGTGGTGTACAGTCGGGAGTTCCTGTTCATCAAGGAGCTGTACGAGAAGGGCGATCTGGGCAAGGTCCAGTACATGCAGGCGTCGCATCCGCAGGATATGGAAGGGTGGCCCGAATACTGGGAGCGGATGATCCCGATGCACTATGCGACGCACGTGGTTTCGCCCGTGCTGGGGCTGGTCGGCGGGCGGGCGGAGTACGTCTCCTGCTTCGGCTCGGGTACGATCGATCCGCGGCTGGCGGAGAAAAGCGGCAACCGGTTCGCGGTCGAGTCGTGTCATATCAAGATCAAGGATTCCGACGTGGCGGCGCACATCTGGCGGTTCCTGTTCGATACGGCGAGGCAGTATCGCGAGAGCTTCGACGTGTATGGTTCGAAGAAGAGCTTCGAGTGGACGCTGGTCGAAGGCGAAGAGCACGTGATCCACACCGCCAAGAGGCCCGAGTCCGAGATTCCCGAGCGGGTGACGGTGCCGGACTATGCCCATCTGCTTCCGGCGGAGATCCGCAAGTTCACGCGTTCGATCCAGGACGCGGGACATCTTTCGTTTATTCAGGGCGGGGGGCATGGCGGATCGCACCCACACCTGGTGAACGAATTCGTCTCGGCTTTGCTGGAGGATCGGGATCCTCGGCCCAATGCGGTCACCAGCGCGAACTGGACCTGCGTGGGGCTGTGTGCCCATCAGTCGGCCCAGAAGGGCGGGGAAATCGTGGCGCTTCCGGATTTCACACTGACGACGTAGGAGCGCTGTGGATTTGCGGCGTGCCGGAATGGACGAACTGAGGTGGAGCGGTCGGAACACGGCGGCAGTTGTGTGAGGCGCATGTGTCATCCGGGACACGACGATTCGAACGATCGGACCTATGCCAGGCGACCGACTTCTTCGCGGCCAGATCCCTCGACTACGCTTCGCTCCGCTCCTAAGAACATAGGTCCGACGGGCGAAGACGCACGAGCCCATATCTGATGAGCGGACTTCTGCAAAAATGGACAGTAGGCCTATATTCTTCAAGGAAATCGGTTTTGCGATTTCCTTGGAGAACGGTGGGAGTCGGCCATAGCCAAGTCGTCAGGTTTGAGAAGGAAGAGCCAAAGACAAGGCTCTTCCTTCCCAAAGTAGGCCTACTGTCCATTTTTGCAGAAGTCCGGCAGTGGTGGAGATGACAGATGAGAGGTTGCCCGGGCCAAGAGGGGGACAGAGGCGTGGCCTGAATCCGCGACCATAGGGCGACCGCACCGGGCTGCGGGGAAAAGGGGGTGGACAGGGAACGGCGGTCTTCGTACCATGAGGGTGTGTGTGATCGTGGTCCGGAAAAGATGGAGGCTGTCATGGCGAAGCATCTGGTGCTGCTGCTGGTCTTGCTCGGGCTGGTGGCGGGCTGTGGAAGTTCGAGCAGCAGGAGCGACTCGCGTGAACGTGCGGCGATCTGCGCCGAGAGCTGGAAGGCGAAGGGGTTCACGTTCGACCCCGACACGATGACCTGCGAGCAGATGTACGAGCGGGCGCAGGCGATTCGCAAGGCTGCCTATTGGAGACAGCGTGGCTATACGTTTGATCCGAATACCATGACGGTCAAACAGATGAATCAGAGGGCGGCGGACCTTCGCGCGATGGGCGTGCATCAGTATCCGCCGGCTTCGGCGTCGCAGGGCGGTGAGACGAACGAGGCCGCGACAACTCCGGCGATTCGCGCGCAAGACGTGCGGACGCGTCGGATGCTTCAGAAGATGACCATCTTCGAGGTCCGCGCGAAGTACCCGATGTACAATGACATGGACGACATGGAACTGACGCAAGGGATTCACGACCGGTATTTTGCCGATATGCCCTTCCAGGAGTTCGCGCGGCAGTTTCTGGGCTACTCGTCGCAGTAGCGGGTCCTGGGCGTGTGGGGCTACAGTCCGCGTGCGAGGTGGATGTGGGCTCTGCGCAGCAGGCCTACGGTCCATTCCTGCAGAACTCGATGTTGATCCTGGTGAGGGCCGCTCGGCTGAGATAGGGTCGAAAGAAGAGGCGGTAGTCTTCGTCGCTGACGTCGAGATGCCTGGAGAGGCATCTCCTCGACGATGTCCATGCGCGTTTTGAGCTTGTGGCAGCCGAGATCGCAACGGTATCCGCACCTGGCCAGGATCGGGTCCATGATGGGTGCTCCTTTCCGCTTGGCGGCGCTGCGCGGGATTGTCTCGGTGCCGTTCGATTCCGTTTTCGCCCGTCGGTACGAATTCGCATTGTCCGTAGAGGAATTGTCGCGGCGGCGGCGGTTGCTGTCAATAGTCGCTGTGCCGCTCGATTCTGTTTGACAGTGTGTGGCTGGGCTACTAGGCTCTGGGCCGCCGGACGGGCGGCACGTCTCTGTGCGGCGGATTTCTGGTGTCTGGAGCGTGGCGAATGAAGCGCGTTTGTGTCTACTGTGGCAGCGGGGTCGGGGGT
The DNA here is from genome assembly GCA_964612985.1 of uncultured Pirellulales bacterium. Taxonomy (GTDB): domain Bacteria; phylum Planctomycetota; class Phycisphaerae; order Sedimentisphaerales; family Anaerobacaceae; genus Anaerobaca. The sequence continues at coordinate 1,611 of CAZTGH010000272.1, read as the reverse complement.
CGGCCCGAGTATGCGGATGCGGCTCGCGCGCTGGGTAGGGTCCTCGTGGAGCGCGGGCTGGAGTTGGTTTTTGGCGGGGGGCGGATCGGGATGATGGGCGTTGTCGCACGCACCGTCCTGGAGCAGGGCGGTGAGGTTACCGGGGTGATTCCCAGGGCGTTGCACGAGATGGACCTGGCGCTGGGCGAGGTGGCGGATATGCGCATCGTGGCGGACATGCACGAGCGCAAGGCGCTGATGGCGGAGCTGGCGGATGCGTTCGTGGCGCTGCCGGGCGGGTATGGGACGATGGAGGAGCTGTTCGAGGTGCTGACGTGGGCGCAGCTCGGGTTTCACGGCAAGCCGGTGGGGCTGTTGAACGTGGCGCGGTACTTCGACGAGCTGATTCGTTTCGTCGATCATGCGACGCTCCAGGGGTTTATCGATCCAGTCCATCGGGGACTGTTGCTGGTGGATCAGGATCCCGACGAACTGCTGGCCAGATTGACGAGCTACAAGGCTCCGCGTATCGACAAGGCCCAGTGGGCGCTGCGTTCGGAACTGGATCGGTAGGTCGCGGCAGGTGCGGCTTGAGACGTGGGGGCAGTTATGGGATACCGGGCGATCTCTCTGAAGCTGCCTACGGACTACGACGAGGAGCTGCTGCGCGGACGGGTCGCGCGGAAGCTGAGGGTGAGGGAGTTTTCCTATACGATCGAGCAGAAGAGTCTCGACGCCTGTCGCAAGAGCGATATCCACTGGCTGGTTCGGGTGGGGGTCACGTCGGAGGAAATCGAAGGGGAGGCTCCCGAGACGCCTGCGCCTCTGGTGATACCACGGGTGTCGCGCGGGCGCCGGGCGGTGGTGGTGGGCAGCGGGCCGGCGGGGTTCTTCGCGGCGCTGGTGCTTCAGAAGGCGGGGATCGAGACCACGATCGTCGAACGCGGCGCCCAGGTCGAGACGCGGGCCCAGGGGCTTCGGGTGTTCGAGAAGACGGGGGTGTTCGATCCCTTGTGCAACTATGCCTTTGGGGAAGGCGGAGCGGGAACCTTTTCCGACGGCAAGCTGACCTCGCGGAGCAAGCACATCGGTCGGGAGCGGCAGTTTGTGCTGGCCAGCTATATCCAGGCGGGGGCGCCGGCAGAGATTGCGTACATGGCCCATCCGCATCTGGGCAGCGACCACCTGAGACGAATCGTCCAGCGTCTGCGCGAGGAGTTTCTTGGGCTGGGCGGGCGCATGCAGTTTGAGACGCAGCTCGAAGACCTGAGCGTCGAGCGGGGACGTGTCGTCGAGGCGGTCACGTCGTCGGGAAGTCTCGAAGCGGACGTCTTCGTCGTTGCGCTGGGGCACTCGGCGCATGAGACGTATCGCATGCTGATGGCGCGGGGCGTGTCGTTTCGGACGAAGAAGTTTGCGATCGGCTGTCGCGTCGAGCATCCGCAGGAGTTGATCAATCGCGCGCAGTGGGGTCGGGCGAGCCTGCCAGGAGTCAAGGCGGCGGAGTACCGTCTCACGTTCAGCGGCGAAGGACATCCGTCGGTCTATACGTTCTGCATGTGTCCGGGCGGGGCGGTGATCCCGGCGACCGCCTATGCGGATACGAACATCGTCAACGGGATGAGCTACTAC
>CAZTGH010000271.1:0-7447 GCA_964612985.1 uncultured Pirellulales bacterium | reverse complement strand
CGGCGACCAGGAGGAAATGGGCCTGGGCGTGCGCCTCGCCACCCCATCCGAGTCAGGAGCGAGAACGGCGGACGCATCCTCGACAGCCAGGGCCGCACCAATGAGAAGGGCACCTGGGGCAAAGAAGCCGCCTGGTGCGACTACAGCGGGTGGCTGGCGGACGTCTTCGCCGGAGTCACCATCCTGACCGACCCGAAGAACGTCCGACCCTGCCGCTGGCACACGCGCGACTATGGCTTCATGACGGCCAACCCCTTCGGCAACTCGGTCTTCGACGCCGGACCGCCCAGCAGGACGGTGGTCCAGCCGCGCGAGTCCTTCCATCTCGGTTTTGGCGTCCTCCTTCATGCCGGAGCCTCACAGGAAAGCGTGGACTTGGCAGCCGCCTACCAAGACTATCTCGATACACTGGAATCAATACCTGCACCCGGCCCAAGAACGCTGCCCCCGGTTGCCTTATCGACTCGGTCTGCCGACATTGGAGCGTTGCCATAGGCAGGGACGTTAACGTATCATCCTGGAGGAATCCGCTCTTTGGACGCCGAGACCTGGAAATCCGCAGAGCCGATGATATATTCCTCCTCTTCGTGATGGTTCGAACGCCTCAAGACGATGAACGCCGCCGGAGCTTGCAGCCTCGGCGCCTGCGATATCCATGCCCGGACAAGTTCGGGGTCTTCTTGTGGCGTTCGCCCTCTAGCCTGCCCTCAATGCCGCAGGAGAGGAAGAACCCGAAGTTCCCGTCGTGGTGCTCGTGGTTCATGAGGCCAGCAGGACCTATTCGCGCTGTCCGGCGTTCGGCCGATGCAGTATAATCCGTTCGTCGTGTGCGCGGAAGGGCATACTGTGCCGGGAGCGTGAAGACGGTACGAAAGGATGTCGGTCCTAAGGCGTCATGCTCACGACGGACATACGCTCTCAAGGGCGCATCACAAACACCAAAGGAGGCATAGTATGGATAGTTCGCGGGACGGAAGGTGCGTGACAAAGCGCTGGGGGCGAACGTCGATTCTCTTCTTCTTCTGCGGCTGGTTGGCTCTCTCGGGGAGCTTGTGGGCGGCTGACCGTGTGTTGGAGCCATTCGTCGCGGATGCGGATTACGATCCGGCGGTCCCCACACCCGAGAGAATCGCGGGCCACGCAGTGGGCGAAAAGGCGGTGCGGTATCATGCCCTGGTCGGCTACCTGTACGCGCTGTCGGAGGCGTCGAGCCGGGTGACGCTGACCAGCTTCGGACGCACGCACGAGGGCCGAACGCTGTATTACCTGACGATCACCGACCCCGCCAACCACGAGCGCCTCGACCAGATCCAGGCGGACAACGCCAGGCTCGCCGATCCGCGCCGGCTCGATGATCCCGCCAGAGGCGATCAGCTCGCCAACGAACTGCCGGCGGTCGCCTGGATGAACTACAGCATCCATGGCGACGAACTGTCGAGCACCGATGCCGCGATGTTTCTCGCCTATCACCTGGCCGCCTCCCGCGACCCGGCCGACCGCGAACTGCTCCGCGACGTCGTCATTCACATCGATCCGCTCGTCAACCCCGACGGGCGCGAGCGATACCTGAGCCATCTCCAGCAGTTGACCGGCGTCGTTTCCAGCCCCGACCTCCAGTCGATGCAGCACCAGGCGCTCTGGTCGCGCGGACGGGGCAACCATTACCTGTTCGACCTCAACCGCGACTGGCTCGTGCACCGTCAGCCTGAGGTGGCGCCGCTGGCCCAGGCGATCCTGTCGTGGAACCCCCACCTGCTCGTCGATTCGCACGAGCAGGGCGCCTACGATACCTACCTGTTCGATCCGCCGCGAGACCCGATCAACATCCACCTCTCGCCTCGCGTGCTCGAATGGCGCCGGCGATTCAGCGCCGACCAGGCGGAGGCCTTCAACCGCTATGGGTGGAGTTACTACACCAAAGACTGGTACTCCGAATGGAGCCCGATCTACACCAACGCCTGGGCGAGCCTCCAAGGCGCGATCGGCTTGCTCTACGAGCAGGCGCGGGCCAACGCCGCGACCGTCCGCACTCCCGTGGGCCAGGAGATCACCTATCGCGAGACTGTGCATCATCAGATTGTCAGTTCACTGGCGAACCTTCGAACGCTCGCGGCCCATCGTCGTGACATCCTCCGTGATTTTTTGCGGGACCGCCGCGACGCGGTGGCCTCTCAGGCCGCGGGTGTCGAGACCTTTCTGCTGCCGCCCGCCTCCGACACCGCGCGCTGGACGGCGCTGGTCGATCTGCTCCGGCGCCAGGGGATCGACGTGGCATTTGCGACCGAAGCCTTCCAGGCTTTTAACGTGACCGATCTCTGGGGCCGACAGCACGAGAGCCTTAGGTTCCCCACCGGTACGATGGTGGTCCGCACGAACCAGCCGCGCCGGCGCATGCTCCAGGCGCTGTGTGACTTCGATCCACGTCTGACCGAGAGCTTCCTGCGGGAGGAACGCAAGGAGCTCGAAAGCCACCGAGGCACGCTGCTCTACGATGCCACGTCATGGAATCTGCCGATGGGGTTTGGCTTGGACGCCTGCTGGGCCAAGGCCGTCGGCGAGCTCGACGTCACCGACCGAATGCCCGATGCGAAAAAGGCCAAAACCGGCGAAGGCCGTTATGGCTATCTCGTCGACTTCCAGACTTCTGATGCCTATCAGATTCTCGTTCGCCTGCTCGATAGTGGATGCCATCCACGCGTCGCCATCAAGCCGTTCCGGATTGGGGATACGACGTTTGCACGGGGCACGATTCTCCTGCGAGGCCATGAGAATCCGAACGATCTTTCGGGCCTGCTGCGGAAGGCGACCGTCGACTTCGATATCGACGTCCACGCAGTGGACGCCGCTCTCGTCCAGGAAGGCCCTGACCTCGGCAGCGACAAATTCGAACTCCTGACCGCACCGCGCGTCGCCATCGCTTCCCAGTGGCCCGTCCGCTCGACGTCGTTCGGATCGGTCTGGTATTTGCTCGACCATCGCCTGCGACTCCAGAGCTCCCCGCTCAACGTTCAGAATCTCAGTGGCGTCGATCTGCGCAAGTACAACGTCCTGATCCTTCCCGACAGCGGGGGGCTCGATCGCGTGCTCTCGGCCGGAACCGTCGAGCGGATCAAACGGTGGGTTCAAAGCGGGGGCACCCTGATCGCGATAGGCAACTCGGCGCTCTTTGCTGCCGATGAGGATCGAGGTCTCTCGTCCGTGCGCCTCCGGCGCGAAGTGCTGGGGAGGCTGGATGAATACGATGAGGCTGTCGCCCGTGAGAAAAGCGCGCGGGACATCCGCATCGATCCGAACCAGATCTGGCAGGGGGATGTACCCGGAACAGGCGAAGGCAAAGCCGACGAGGAAGCGAAAAAGAAAGGCGACCTCGACGCGCTCCGGCGCGCCGACCAATGGGAGCGGCTGTTCAGCCCGACCGGCACGTTCTTGCAGGGGACTGTCGATCCCGAGCACTGGCTGAGCTTCGGATTGGGCGAGAAGATGCCGATTCTGTTCTGGGGCTCGAGCGCCCTGATGTCCAAGCATCCATCCGCGACCCCCGTGCGACTGGCCGACGCCGACAAGCTGCGATTGAGCGGTCTGCTCTGGCCCGAGGCCCGCCAACGTCTGGCCCAAACCGCCTACGCCACCGTCGAACGAGTGGGCAGCGGCCAAGTCATCCTGTTCGCCACCGATCCGACGTTCCGCATGTGGCTGCCCGCGCAGCAGAGACTGCTGCTCAACGCCATTCTCCTCGGCCCCGGACTCGGTGCCTCCCAGGCGGTCCCCTGGTGACATCACCGGTTCCGAACTCAATGACCTCAGCCTGTCCTCCGCCCACAAGTCATGCGAGAGAGCCAGGTTTGTTTCGGTTTTCGAGATTCGTATTTCGGATTTGCCGTGACGCTTCGTCTAGGGCGCCACGCCCGGTCCGCGAACGCCGCGAAAGCCCATGATCGAGCTCTCCTTCAGCGGCAACTGCGTCGCGCCGGTGATCGCATCGCAGCCTTCGGGCACCGCCATCCACGACCCGCCCCGGCTCATACGGAACCCATCGAGGCCCGCGTGATACGACGTCGAATACCAGTCGAGCGTCCACTCGGCCACGTTGCCCGCCAGGTCGCACACCCCATAGGGGCTGGCGAATTTCGCGAAGTGCCCCACCGGCGCCAGCCGCTCGAAGCCGTCCGCGCCGCCGTCGAAGTTGCAGCGATAGACGCCGTCGGCATCGGGCGCCTCATTGCCCCAGGGGTAGGATCGCTCGGGCAGCGGATTGGGCTTGGCCTTCTTCTCATCGCCATCGAGGTAGAACCCTCCGCGCACCGCCTTCTCCCACTCCGCCTCCGTCGGCAGACGCAGCCCGCACCAGCGGAGGAAGCCCATCGCGTCGTACCACGATACGTAGGTGACCGGGTAGTTCTCCCGCCCCGGCGCGACGGTATAGGTGTGATTGCTTTCCTGAATGATCCCGCATCGCTCCGCGCGGGCCATCCGCTCGTTCCACCCGGCCCCCTGACCCCCGATCTCGTTGAGATAATCCGCATACATCGCGACGGTCGTCTCGTATTTCGCGATATGGTAGAGCGGAAGATCCGCGCTGGGCGGGTTCTTCTTCGATTCGTCTCGGCCCCCGCCGGGGAGGCTCTTGAGTGCGAATTTGCCCGCCGGCACCTTCGCCATGGCGATCGCGCGGACCCGAATCTCCATCTGTCCCAGGTCGGCCACCGCCGTCTGATCGGTGCCCCACCAGAACACCTCCTTGTGCCCGGGCTTCTCGACGAGGTCGAAGCCGCTGCCCTGCAGCGCATCTATTGGCACCGGTTGCCATGTTTCGCCGAAGTCCGTACTGTAACGAAGAAACACGTAGGCGGGCGACTCCGGCGTGACGTTCGGGTCCTCCAGGTCGTACTCGACCACGATCTTCGGCCCACCCATCTCTGTCGGTTCGAGTTTGACTTCGACGTTCTCTGTCGCCAGCCACCGCCCCGAAGCGCCGGCGCACGCCGCCAGCAGGATCGCGCCACAGGTTGCGACGTGATAGAGCCTCCTCTGTTTGCTCATGCATATGTCCTCAGGACCGGTCACACGTTTTCCGGGATGGCCCAGTTATCGCGATACTCCCGCTTGAGATACCGGTTGGCCTCGTCGCAGTTCGTGAACGATTCCGTCTCTGCGTCGAATTGCAGTCTCTGATTGCCGACCCGGTAGGAGATGTTGGCGATATGGAACGGCAGTACGGACAGATGCCCGATCTCGACGTCGCAGGTCGGCCTCTTCCGGCTTCGGATGCAATCCACGAAGTTGTCCTGGTGTTCCTTGTCCCCCTGGCGCCCGTACTCCGAATGGATCAGGTCGCCGTCGCGGTCGTAGAGCTGCCAGCCGCCGCCGTGCCGACCGAACGTCATGAACCCCTCGGTGCCCAGCACTTCGACCTTCGTGCTGCAGAAGGGCCAGTGGGGGAACTGGTCGCTGTCGCGAACGCTCGCCGGGATCTTCTTCATATACGGCGTCCACAGCGTCGCATCGAGCGTCATCGTCAGTCCATCGTACTCCAACAGCGCCATCTGCGTGTCGGGCATGTCGCGCCCGTCGCGCAGCGAGCGGATCGCACCGGTCTGCGAAACCGCCTTCGGAGAAGCCGGATCGCCGACGAGGAACCGCGCCAGATCGAACTGGTGCACCGCATCGCCCGCAATCGGGCCGCAACTGTAGTCGAACTGGTCCAGCCAGCGACGAGCCGGGTTATAGGGTCGCTTCGGCGCCGGGCCGCACCAAAGCTCGTAATCGAAACCGTCCGGGACGGGACCATCAGGCACGTCCGCTCTCTTGGGATGCTGCATCATGTTGTACACACGGACCAGATACACCTCGCCCAGCTTGTCCTGACGAATCGCCTCCTTGGCCTTGTGCGCATAGGGAGCGCTGCGGGACTGCATCCCGACCTGGATCACGCGCTTGTACTTGCGGGCGGCCTCCACCATCTTGCGCCCCTCCCAGATGTTATGGGCCAGCGGCTTCTCGACGAAGACATCTTTGCCCGCCTGACAGGCGAGGATCGAGCCCAATGCGTGCCAGTGGTCGGGCGTCGCGTTGATCAGCACGTCGACGTTCTTGTCGTCCAGGATCTGGCGGAAGTCCTGCACCATCGTGGGACTGCGATCTTGCACCTCTTCGACCGCCTCACGCGCCCGGGCGAAACGCCTCGTGTTCGGATCGCACAGGTAGGCGATTTCGACGTCGGGCCGCTCGGCGAATTTCTCCGCCAGGTACGTCCCCCGACCGCCCAGGCCCATCACCCCGACCACGATCTTCTCATTGGCGCCCAGCGCGCGGGCCGATGGCCACAAAGCCAGCGTGCCCGCCGTGCCCAGGGAACCTCTCAGGAATGCGCGACGATTCAAGGTCTCCATTGTTTGCACCTCATCAGTTGGTGTGAACCCTTCGTATCCGCGCCGGTCCGTTGCCCACCCCCACCCGGCAACCCCACAACCCTACACTATCCGCACCGCCGCCCGCAAGCGCAATTCCCGCGCGGCACATTCTGGCGGATAACATGCGAATGTCGCTTGTCAATTCCGCCTGAGATTCCGTAGAATCCAGGTACAAGATCGCCCATGCACGTGAATCGACGCGGACAGGGCATATTTGCATACGGTCAGGAGATGAGAGAGGACGCACGCTGGACATACCTGAAGCCCGAGGCCGTTACATGGATGATGACGGCAACGAACTGAACCCGGACCTGATCGCCAAGCCGGATCTGTGTGTATCCTGTGCCAAGGACGGCGATCCGAATGAGGAGATCCTCTGCAACCTCAATCGGCTCGACCAAGTCGACGAAGACGTGTTCAAGTGTTTCGCCTACGAGCCGAGGGACGGCAACTGACCGGGTGCTCGCCTGCTGGCACAGGATGATCCGTCGGGTCCAACTCCTTCGACACGACCGGGGCTCATCGCGGTGGTCTGTTGGCTTCGGCCTCGGCGACATGCTCGTCGGCGTTGCCCTGCTCGTCGGTCTTCTGCGCGTCGGCGGTCTCTGCCTTGGCCTCGGCGGTCTTGGTGCTGGACTTCTTGCGGCGACGGCGCTTGCGCTTCGGCTTGGGCTTCTCGGTTGTCTCGGTCGTCTCGGTTGTCTCGGTTTTCTCTGGCTTCTCAGCCTTTTCGGGTTTCTCGGCCTTTTCGGTCTTCTCGGTCTTCTCGTCCTCGTCCTTCTTCGTCTTCCTGGCGTCGGTCTTCTTCGTGCTCTTCCTGGACTTCTTCCTGGCCTTCTCCTCCTGGCGCTGCTGCTCCTGCTTCTTGAGCCACTGCTCGCGCTGCTGCCTGGCGACCTCGCGGGGCTCGAACTTCAGTGGGATGCCGCGATTGTCCTGGCAGTGGAAGCTGATCGTTTCCTGGCTGACGTCGTCGTCCGAGACGACCATGATCTGCTTGCCGGTGCGTTCTTCGAGGCCGACGAGCGAGCGCCGCT
>CAZTGH010000270.1:0-7491 GCA_964612985.1 uncultured Pirellulales bacterium | reverse complement strand
TCACCGTATCGACCTCGATCTGGAACTCCGAGCCGGCAATGGCCACCGGTCGCCGGCGCCCCGACGCATCGGGCTCGCCCAGTTCGTACCGCAGGCACTCGATGGCCGTCGCCTGGGCGTCGTCGTTGCCGATGATCCGCTTGGGGCTCTGCAACAGATGGAACTCCACGCCCTCCTGCTTGGCGTGATGCACCTCCTCGACCCGCGCGGGCATCTCCTTCTCGGTCCGGCGGTAGATCAGATACACCTTCTCGGCGCCGAGCCGGACCGCCGTACGTGCCGCATCCATCGCCACGTTTCCGCCCCCGACCACCGCGACGCGCTTCGACGCCGCGATCGGCGTATCGGCGCCGGAGCCGAAATCATATGCCTTCATCAGGTTGGCGCGCGTCAGGTACTCGTTGGCACTGTATACCCCGACGAGCGATTCGCCTTCGATGCCCATGAAACTGGGCAGGCCCGCGCCCACGCCGATGTAGACGGCATCGAACCCGTCTTCATTCATGAGCTGTTCGATCGTTCGGGTTCGCCCGACGATGAAATTGGTCACGATCTGGACGCCCATCTTCCGCAGGGTTTCGAGTTCCTGCTCGACGATGGCCTTGGGCAGACGGAACTCGGGGATGCCGTAGACCATCACACCGCCGGGTTTGTGAAACGCCTCGAAAACCGTGACGTCATGCCCCGCCCTCCGCGTGTCCGCCGCCGCGACGATGCTGCCCGGCCCCGAGCCCACGATCGCCACCTTCTTGCCCGTCGGCGACGCGACCGCCGGCGCCGCCGCGGCGCTGTCGCGACCGAGATCGGCGACGAACCGTTCGAGCCGTCCGACGGAGACTGCCTGAGAGACGTCCTTGAACTTGAGCCCGACCGTGCACTTCTCCTGGCACTGCACCTCCTGCGGACAGACGCGTCCGCAGACCGCCGGCAGGAGCGAGTTCTCCTTGATGATGTCGAGCGCCTGGCCGTATTCGCCGTCGGCGATGGCGCTGACGAAATCCTTGATTCGAATCCGAACCGGGCAGCCCTCCACACACGGCGCGGTCTTGCACTGGAGGCATCGCATCGCCTCGATCCGCGCCTGTGTCTCGGTATAGCCCAGCGCCACCTCATCGACATTGCGACGTCGCTCGCCCGCGTCCTGTTCCGGCATTTCCTGCGCCGCAATTGCGAATCGGTCCTTGGGTTTCAATCCGCCGTTCTCTTGCCGGGCCAGCAGTTCTTGCAGCAGCTTCTGTCGTTCTTGCTCTGTCGCCATGGTGATTCCCGTAAGGTGGGCCCTGGGCCCACGCGTTGTTTTCCGGATGTACCAGCAAATCGTGGTCAGTCGCTCAGGCCGATCCTGCACCGGTGCTGCTTATACCTTTCGTGGGCCTGCTGCTCCTGGGACTGGTACGCGTTCATGCGCTTCATCATCAGGTCGAAGTTGACTAGGTGACCGTCAAACTCCGGGCCGTCGACGCAGACGAACTTGGGCTGTCCGTCCACCTCGACGCGGCAGCCGCCGCACATGCCGGTTCCGTCGATCATGATCGTATTGAGCGAGACCTGCGTGGGCACTGCGAACTGCTTCGTCACATCGCAGCAGAACTTCATCATGATCGTCGGACCGATAATGAAGGCGTGAGCAGGCTTGGGATCGCCTCCGCAGACCTCCGCCAGCGGTTCGGTCACCAGGGCCTTGCGCCCGTAGCTGCCGTCGTCGCTGGTGACCACCACCTCGTCGCTGATCTTGGCAAATTCGTCTTCCAGAATCAGACGGTCCTTGGAGCGAAACCCGAGGATGCTGAGGACCCGATTGCCCGCGTTTTTCAAGGCGGTCGCGATCGGCAGCAGGGGGGCGGCGCCGATCCCGCCTCCGACACAGACGACGGTCCCGACGTTCTCAATGTGCGTGGGTGTGCCGAGCGGGCCCGAAACGTTGGCGATCTCGTCGCCCTCATGGAGGTTCGCCAGTTCCGACGTGGTCTTGCCGACGCGCTGCCAGATCAGTTCGATCGTGCCCTCGGACGGATCGGACCCGGCGATGGTCAATGGAATGCGTTCGGAATAGTCGTTATTGATGCTGAGAATGATGAATTGGCCGGGCTTGCGGGCCTGGGCGATCAAAGGCGCGTCAATCCGCGCCCAGAAAACATCGGTGCCCAACTCTTTTTTGCTCACGATGCGATGTGTCATTCGACTGATCGTTTCCTCCGAGACTGGCTGTCTATTTCTACAGCGGAACCGTCTCGCACGCCGGCGCGCGGATCGATGCTTCGCTGGTCGTTCCGACGGTCTCTGGTCCTACAGCAGACCGTCGATGGCCTCGGCCAGGTCCTTCTTGCCCGTAAGGCCGACCCATTTCTTCTGGACCTGCCCGGCCTTGAACAGGATGATGGTCGGAATGGCGCTGATGCCGAATTCGACCGCGGTGTCCCGCGCGTCGTCGGTATTCAGCTTGCAGATCTTGGCCTTGTCTCCGTATTCGGTGGCCAGCTCTTCGACGATCGGCCCGATCATCTTGCACGGGCCGCACCACGGCGCCCAGAAGTCCACCAGCACGGGGACCTCGGAATTCTGTACCATCTCGTCGAAGGTGGCATCCGTCAACTCGATCGCATTACCCGCCATGATCTTGTCCTTCCCTTGTCTCTTTACATCCCAGAGCCGTTCGGCCGGCGGGTTCTACCGGCAATAACTGGCGACCGCGTCCTTCTCGGCCGTATGGACCGCGAAGCTCCGGCGCCATGATTCCACCCGACGTAGGATCCGGAAAGCCCCATTCAGTCCGAGAAACAGGGGTATTCTAGGGATGATCCTCGGGTATGTCAATTGGCAAACCGCCAGGTGGTGAAGTCGCCCGGTCTTCAGAGCTCTGGGGCTCGTCGGTTTCGACCCCCCTCGAGCGCTTCTTCGAGGGCAGTTCCAGGATCGGAATGGGCAATTCGCCGGTCGGCGCATCGTCCGCCTCCGGGTGCTCTTCGATTTCGTCCGCCCTTGTCTGCTCCTGGCGCCCTGCGGGCTGTCCGCGTTCGACCTCATCCGGCTCGAAATCGGCCCGACGGCGCTGCGTACGGACCTCCTCGATGGCAATGGGCGGCTCGTGCGTCGCTTCCGCCTGCGATGAAGTCTCGATATCCTCGCCTGCGGGCTCCTCTTCCGCCACGGAGAGAATCGCGCTGTGCACGGCCTCTTCGGCCGGTTCATCGGTCAGGGCCCGCAGATAGATCTGGTTGGGAGCCGCCTCGCTCTGTTCGGCCCAGATCAGCTTGTCGCGAATCAGTTCGAGCATCGCCAGAAACAGCCCGACCATGACCAGGCGATTGGGTCGCGACTCGAAGATACGCTCGAACGTCATCGGCCCCTCGGTCTGGAGGCGATGCAGGATCTCGATCTGGTAGAGATCGATCGGGGTGTCGTCCTTGATATGGCCTGTGTAGACGGTGTTGCCGATGGCCTTACAGACCGTATCGAACGCTTCGAGCAGGTCCCAGACGCTGACCTGATCCATGTCCAGCTCCGGCTCGGCATCGGGTTCGAGCCGACTGATCAGGCTGGTCGGACGGCCATACCGCTCCTTGTGCTGCTCGGCGGCCGCATCGAGAAGGTTGGCGGCGTCCTTGAATTTCTTGTATTCCAGAAGCTGACGAATCAACTCCGCACGCGGGTCCGCGGACTCCTCTTCGGTCATCTCCTCGGGCTTGGCCTTCGGAAGCAGCATCGCCGACTTGATCTCCATCAGCGTCGCCGCCATCACCAGGAAATCGCCCGCCAGGTCCATGTCGAACTGCTTGAGCATCTCGACATAGCGGAGATACTGGTCGGTGATCTTCGCCAGGGGGATGTCGTAGATGTCGACCTCCTCCTTGCGGACCAGGTAGAGAAGCAGATCCAGCGGACCGGCAAAGATCTCCAGATTGACGCGGTAATCAGCCAGAGAGTGCTCCTGTTACTCCTGCTCGCACAGGATCTTCTGGGCCTTCTGGGCATCCTGCTCGAATGTTTGCAGCTCGATGTCCTGGGCGGCGGGCGCGCCGGTATACACGTTTCCGGCGTTTTCGCCCATGACCACTGCCTTGATGCCGCTGTCGTTGAGCTGCTGCCTGGCCAATTCGGCCTCGATGTAACTTTCGAATCTGGCGACGGTTACAAGCTTATCATCCATGTTCAAGCTCCTAGCCCCACGGCCTTGCGGGCCTCGGTCAGCGTTTGTGCCGCGACGGCCTTGGCACGGGCGGCACCGTTTTGAAGCATCTTTCGCACATCGTCGATATTGTTTTCAAGCTCGGCCCGCTTTTGGCGGTAGGGCTGAAAATACTCGATCGTCAGTTCGGCCAGCCGCTTCTTCGCTTCGCCATAGCCCATACCTCCGTTGCGGTACCGGGCATCCCATTCAGCCAGTTCCTCCGTCGAGGCGACCAGCTTCAGCAAGGCGAATACATTGCATGTGGCCGGGTTCTTGGGCTCCTCCACCGGGGTCGAGTCCGTTACGATTCTCATGATCTTCTTCTTTACGCTCTTTTCCGGCTCGAAGATCTCGATCGTGTTGCCATAGCTCTTGCTCATCTTGCGCCCGTCGGTGCCGGGGACTACGGCCACCGACTCGATGATGTGCTCCTCGGGGATCACAAAAACCTCCCCGTAGGTGTTGTTGAACCGCATCGCGATATCGCGGGTCACCTCGATGTGCTGCTTCTGATCGGCCCCGACCGGGACGAGATTCGACTTGAAGATCAGAATGTCCGCCGCCTGGAGCACCGGATAGGCAAAGAGCCCATGATTGGGCGTAAGTCCTTGCGCCACCTTGTCTTTATAGCTGACACACCGCTGGAGCAACCCGAGAGGGGTAATGCAGCTCAGCAGCCATGTGAGTTCGGTTACCTCCGGCACATCGGACTGCTGCCAGAACACGGTCTTTTCCGTATCGAGCCCCAGTGCCATGTAGTCCATCGCGACGTCCAGGGTGTGCTGGGCCAGGGCCTCAGGTGACGGATTGCTGGTCAGGGCGTGATAATCGGCAATGAAGTAGAAGCCTTCATGCTCGGCCTGCAACTCGAGATGTTGGCGCATCGCACCGAAATAGTTGCCGACGTGCAGCCGCCCCGAGGGCTGGATGCCTGATAGGACTCTCAACGGCGACTCCCAAAGCAAGAACCACAAAACAAGGTAAATACGGGCAATGGGAAAGCATACCCGTCGGAGCCTGTACCGTCAAGGTTTTTGGTCCTCGCTCCCGTTCGGACGTGCATGGGCGGCATACGCTGGCGGATAACGAAGTCAGTCGCCTGCCCTGCGTCTGGCCCATACAAAGGTAAGGAATCACTGCATTCCGGATGCTGGCGCGAAACGCGTACCTGGCCCATTCGATGCCGGATTTCCGTTCGGCTCCGCTCAGGACAGGCTTTCCGTTTCGCTTCGCTCCAGTGTGGATGACAAAGCGAATGAGGCACATTCAAGTGCCACCGTATTTCGACCGCTCCTCGGTCGGGCCTCTGCACCGAACTCCGACGGGACCCTTGGAATAGAACTCCACCATGGGGCCGCCGCGCCGGTGCAGGTAGACACCTACCACCATGACGAGGCGGCCCGTCGCTTCAGATAACGCCCGCCGAGAGTCCGCTCACCGTCACATCGCAGGTCGTCCGGTAAAGAAAACGATCTCCCGATCCGCCGGATCGAAGTACGATGCTCGCCCGCACGGTACCGATGGTCTTCTCGCAACTTTGACCGATACCGATGAGATCGAACGAGCGGAGCCGGTCGCTAGGACCTGCCCAACGACTTCATATACCTCTTGTTCTTCTTCAGTCCCATCCGCGAGGCTTTCTTCTTTACCGCCTCCGTCGGACGACCCAGATTCAAGGCGACCTCTGCTGTGGCGTGATTCGGGAAAAGTTTGCGAAGCTGCTTGACGTCGTCCTTCGTCCACGACCCCTTGACAAGTGTCTTCCGTGCCATCTTGCGCCTCCTTTCAACGCACCTAACAGTGTAGGTTGAGGTAAGTACCAAAATACTACGGTGTCCTTGACGTCACGATCAAGAATTTTTCACCATCGGTATAAGAAACCGCTCTATCTTTTCAGCCTGTCGAACGTCCCCGGCTCGTGACACGATGCCCGAGGACCCGTTGGCCCTCCGTTGCTGCCGCGGTCGCCAAATGCAAATGGCCCGGGGCTACAATGATCGCGCATTACGTTCGACGGGATCACGTCGCGACAGGCGGATAGGTCTGTGCCTCCAGGATCCGGCGCGCTCCTGGAACCGTATCCTGGGGCCTGACCTTGTAAGCCGCCTGAAGGATTTTGCCCGTCTCATCGATAAGAAACGACGAACGGATGATTCCCTGGTAGGTCTTTCCGTACATGGATTTTTCCCCCCACGCTCCGTAGGCCTGTGCCACTTCGTGGGTCGGATCGCTCAACAGGGGGAAACCCAAGTCATATTTGCGGTCGAATTTCTTCTGTCGGTCCGGCTCATCGGCGCTGATGCCGACGGCAACGACTCCGCCGGCCGCTAACGGCTCCATAGCGTCTCGGATGCTACAGGCCTGGGTCGTACAGCCCGGCGTGTCGGCCTTGGGATAGAAGTACAGCAGAAGTTTTCTGGCTCTGAAGTCGGCCAGTGAGACGGTACGGCCGTCCTGATCCTTCAGGGTGAAGCCTGGCGCTTGGTCTCCCACCTTGAGCTGCGTCATTGCGTTCTCCTTCTTACGACGGGACATCGGCCCTCGGATCGACTCGTGCGGATCGTTCCGCTGGCGATGTCACGTTCGTGTGGACATACGCGGCCGGGCAAGGCCGGTTCTTTGGCCGGTGGAATTCCCCGCAAAAATAAGGGTTTTCCTGATGCCGAGGCCGTGACGGTCGGTCGCGACGGTATGATAGGCCGTGCGTGCAGGGCAGTGCGTCGTCGTTTGCGCTCGATCCGGAGGGCGTCCCCGGTGGTGTCGATTACATACCGGTCTCTGCCCGGGGGCATCCACAGGGCGTCGCTGGGCTTGAACAGCGTCACGGGGGTGCGGCAGACCCGCGTGCCGCACCATTCCGACCGCATTCTGTCACGGCCTTGCGCCGGGGCGGTCCGGGTGTTTCCGGACGAGGGTTTTTCGCCTGTTGTGGTTATCCGACCCCTTGGAAATGCCGATGAACCCGTCGTACGGCTTTGATATTCTGCAGGTCGTGCGTCCCTTCGACGAGGTCAGGGCGGGTCCTTGGACGATGCCTCCTGGCGAACGGGACGCGCCGCCTGCGTTTCGGGAGGTATACCTATGACGCGTCGTAACCGGATCGTTCCGAGGCTGGAAGAGAGCACGTGCCGCCGTTCGGGGCCGAACCGTTCGGCGATGGTGGTTCTGGGGCTTTGCATCCTGCTGGTGCTGGCGCTGACCAGCAGCTTCAGTCCGGCCCAGACCAGCATGGAACTGACCCGGTGGAAGGAGTTCTCTTATGCCAAGGAGACGCGGGTGGTGGCTGACCCTTCGCTGTTGTCCACCGGTGAACGGGCACTTGC
>CAZTGH010000269.1:0-7492 GCA_964612985.1 uncultured Pirellulales bacterium | reverse complement strand
GTCAGATCCGCACAATCGTACCCCGTCAATGCCATGCACCCCTGGCTGACGAACAGCATCGTCCACGTCTCATCCACCCGGCAGCGATACGCCATGCCGGGCAGGTTGGCCATCAGGGTGGACAGCTTGCGCTCGCTCTCGCGCAGGGCCAGTTCCGCTTTGCGGCGCTCGGTGATGTCGCTGGTGATGACCACGAGGCCCAGCGGACGGCCGGAGGCGTTTCGCATCACGCTGGCGGAGATCTCCGAAGGAAACGGGCGGCCGTCCTTGCGCAGGAGAGTCAACTCTTCGTCAGTAACCGCGCCGTGTTGCAACACTTCGGCCAGTCCCTCGCGCGTTCGTTCGTGATCGGCGTCCGCAACGAAGTCGAGGCTGCTGGCGCCGAGGGCTTCGTCCTTCGATGACAGGCCGAACATCCGCAGCATGGCCGGATTGCAGTCCTCGATGCGCAGATCGCGATCCGTGACCGTGATCGCATCGGGCGACGATTCGAAGATGCTCTCGAGCTTCGCTTTGCTCTCCTGGAGTGCGACTTCTGCCGCCCGACGGTCGGCGATGTCCACGGCAATGCAGCGCAGCCCGACGGGGTGGCCGTCGCGGACAATGGGGGAACTGTAGAGGAGTACCGGAAACACCGTTCCATCGGCACGGGCCGCCAGGTACTCATGATCGTCGAAACGCTTGGTTTCGAGACGCTTGCGGATATTCCTCCGGATTCGCGCGCGATCCTCAGGAGCGAACAACTCCGGAAAATCCCGCTGGAGGAGTTCACCGGTGCCCCGGCCAAAGCATTCCTGACCGAAGTGGTTGACAAATGTGATGCGGTCATAAGCATCGGTTTCGATGACCGTCTGGGGCAGCAATTCCACTAATTCGCGAAAGCGGGTCTCACTCTCGCGGACAGCGGCTTCCGCGTCTTTGCGTTCGGCGATCTCCTGGCGCAGCGCGCGATTGGCGGCCTTCAGTTCATCGGCACTCTCGGCGACCGCCGCCTCAAGCTGTGTCGCATGACGCCGAAGCTGGAAGGCGATCGCGCGGTGCACGTGGCGCAGCAGTTCCGCGGGATCGCCCGCCTTTTCGACATAAGCGAAGGCGCCCAGATTCAACGCCTCTTTGGCGGACTCGTAGGAGCAGTGGGCGGTGTTGATGATCACGCTGACGCGGTCGGAGCGATCTCCCAGGCGGTTGATCAACTGGACGCCCGTCAGGTCGGGCAGACGCAGGTCCAATATTACCACCCGGATGTCGTCGTGCTGGAGACGTTCCAAGGCCTCCGTGGCACTGCCGCAACCGGTGACCTCCAGCCCTTCATCCGTGAGGATTTCGCGAAGGGTCCAGCGCTGCGCGTCGTCGTCCTCGACGACCAGAACCCGGCGAAACGTCTCCTG
The DNA here is from genome assembly GCA_964612985.1 of uncultured Pirellulales bacterium. GTDB lineage: Bacteria > Planctomycetota > Phycisphaerae > Sedimentisphaerales > Anaerobacaceae > Anaerobaca. The sequence goes on along the minus strand of CAZTGH010000269.1, from coordinate 6,104 downwards.
GACGATACGATCGGCCATCAATGCGTCCTCTCAATACAGCCCCTGCTGGCGTGATGTGGGCAGCGGCGGTTTACGGCAATGGCGTCCTCTCCCGTGCCCGCCGTCGTCACCTGAGATCCCTCGTCCCACAGGATCTCGGCCCGCGTCTTTCGCATGTTCAGTTTATCGTCGGCGACCAGGACTCCTCGTTCGGCCATGGCCACCTTGTCGCTGTGCATGAGCGAACCTTCCTTCCTTTGCGAAACCGTCCTACGATCGAGGCAGGCGGATCCGAACCACCGCCCCCCGCGGGTCGGCGTCCAGCGCCTCGATCTGCCCGCCATGACTCTCGATGATTTGCCGACAGATGGCCAGCCCGAGTCCAGTGCCGGAGGTCTTGGTGGTTACGAGAGGCTCAAACAAGCTTTCGCGGACGTCGGGCGGCCAGCCGGGCCCTGTGTCCCGGATGATTATGACGTCGAACGGCGGTTCGCGGTTGGCCTCCACGATGCATTCGCCCTTCCCGGCGAGGGCGTCGGCGGCGTTGCTGATCAGGTTGGAGAACACCTGGGACAACTGGTCCCGGTCTGCTTGGACGATGAACGGCTCGTCCGGCAATTCGACGCGGAACCGCACTTCCGGCGGGTGGTCGACGTGGGTCCAGGCCGCCCGGACGAGATTGCCGAGGTCCACGGCCTGCTTCTCGGGCGAGCGGGCGCGCGTGATGTTGAGCAGGCTCGTGATGATGCGATCGGCTTTGATCACCTCCTGTTCGATGATCGAGACGTGCTCGAGCAATGCCGGCTGGTCCTTGGGCAGGCGACGCTTCAACAGATAGCTTGCGTTGCGGACGGCGCCGAGCGGGTTGCGCAAATCGTGGGCGATGCTCCCGGAAACCTGTCCCAGCGCCGCCAGACGCGTCTTGCGAATCAGTTCATCCCGGACCTTCGCCAACTCGGACTCGATCCGTTGTTTCTCGCTCTGTCGCTGTTCGCGGAGCCGTTGCTCCGTGCGTTTGCGCTCCGTGATGTCTTCGCCGGAACTGAGCGTGCCGATGATGGCGCCCGTCCCGTCGGTCAGCACGGTGTTGTGCCAGGCGACAATACGCTCGGATCGGTCTCGCACGATCACAGGGGTTTCGGCGTACTCGGCAATGCACGTTTGGCCCCGCATGAGTTGATCGAAGATCTCCCAGACCTCTCGCCGTCTGGATTCCGGCACGAAACGGATGAACCAGTCGGTGCCCAGGATCTCGTTCTCGTCGTAACCCAGGATCTCGCAGCCCTTCTTGTTGATCAGGCTGATCCGACCCTTCTGATCCAGGGCCACGAACATCACGCCGGCGACGTCGAGGTACATTTGACTGCGGTCACGCTCGCGGCGCAACTGCGCCTCGGCGCGCTTATGCAGGGTGACGTCGGTCCCGTAGACGTTCACGTGGCTGGCATCCGGGACCGGCACGATCTGGAAGGCCAGTGTGCCTCCCCGAAACTCGACCTCTATGCGCTCGATCGCCTGCGAATCGCGGACTCGTTCGATGCGCTCGCACCACGGTTGCGGAGCGCGCCGACCCACTCCCGTGCCCAGTTCCTCCAGCAGGGGGCCGCTGGCGGGGTTGGCATACAGAATCATACCGGTGTGCGTGATCCTCAGGACGGGCCACGGATTCTCCGACGGGAACCGCGCCAGGCTTTCGATTTGTTCCCGGGCCCTTCGGCTTTCGGTCACATCCCGCGCGACCGCATAGCAGGTGCCCCGTTCGGGTTTGGGATGAGACATCCAACTGAGCCAGCGGAATGAACCGTCCTTGCGGCGGCAGCGATTCTCGAAGTCGACGACCATTCGGCCCTGGCGCAATTTCTCTTCCACCACGGCGCGGGTTCGCGCGACGTCATCCGGATGGACCAGATCGAAAAAAGACCGACCTTCGAGATCTTCCGGAAGGTATCCGAGGACCTGCTCGAAGGCGGGGTTGACCTTGAGGAAGGTGCCCTTGTGGATATCGGCGATGCAGACCAGGTCCAGCGACAGGTCGAAGATGCTGCGCAGTTCCTCCTCCGCCTGCTTGCGCGACGTGATGTCCAGCGCGGTGAATGTTATCCCGCGAGACCAGTCGTCCAGGTTCAGCGGGGTCGAACTGAGCAGCACGTTGATGATGGTCCCATCCTTGCGGCGCCAGCGCGTCTCGACTGTGCCGGTTCCCTGTGCGGCGATCTGGCGATATTTTTCGGTTCCGACATACTCGTAGTCGGCTTGATCGGGGTAGAGCAGCCGCGCATCTTGCCCAATGAGTTCCTCGCCAGCGTAGCCGACCATCTCGCAGAGACGTTCATTTGCCTGGCGGATGACCCGATCAGCGACCAGACCGATCCCAACCGGGGCCACGCGAAAGATGCTGCTCAACACGTCGGCAGTAGGGGGTTCGACGCCCGGCCCGGCGCCGGTCTGCTCAGCCTTCTTGGATGGATCGCCCGGTGTGGTATCCGGGTCGGCGCCCTCGAAGTCGCGTCCTTGCCTGGAGGTCTCGCGATCATCCATGTCTTTGTTCCCTGACGAGAAGCCCATTCCCTGATGAGATGTCCGACGGCGTCAAGGTGTATCACGGCGTCCCATCGCATGTCATCCCTGCATCATCACCCCTCGTGTACGGGATTACGTCGTATCTGTCAATAGAATATCGGGCGGAAGGATCGCTTTTTTGTGGGCGTGTCGCGTGGTCAGGGCCGGGGCGGAAGGTCGCGCTTGACGCTCGGGTGCGAGAAACGCACAATACGATGGTGCTGCCCGTCAGGACGCCGCATCGGGCATCAGCGGCCCTCCGGTCGGCTCCGAATTGAATTGCTGTCAAGTACGGATTCATTGATGAAATGAGAAGGAAGGGATGGCCATGATGACCGGTCGAACGAATGAGAAGCGAAGGAAGGGCAATTTCCTGCCGACTGTGCTGTGTTATTGGATCGTTCTGGGGCTGTCGAGTCTGGCTGGGGCGGCGGCTGACGGAGACTGGACGGTGCTGTTCAACGGGCGCAATCTTGACGGATGGAGCAATCCATATGAGTGGGGGCGGGCCTGGGTGGACGATGGCCAGATCGTCCTGCAAGCCGATCGGAAGTTCTTCCTGGTCACCGAGAAGAAGTATCGCGACTTCATCTTCGAGGGCGAGGTCAAGATGCCCGAGGGGCGGTCGAATTCGGGTTTCATGTTCCGTTGCCACCAGCAACCGAATCGGGTCTACGGATATCAGGCCGAGGTCGACCCATCCGACCGGCAGTGGTCCGGGGGTCTGTACGATGAAGGGCGCCGGGGCTGGCTGCATCCTCGAAGCAACGATGAAGAGTCGGCCAAGACCTTCGTTGAGAATACGAAGGGTGCGTTCAAACGCTACGACTGGAATCGCTATCGGATCCACTGTGTGGGCCCGAGTATCCGCATTTACGTCAACGGGGTGCTGACGACGGATTACGTGGATGCGACCGATCGCGAGGGGCATATCGCCATCCAGCATCACGGCGAAGCGGGCAAGAGGTACCGCTTTCGCAACCTGCGGATCCGGGAGCTGAAGGCGCCCCAGGCGCTGGCGCAAAGTCGCAACGATCTGCCTCTGGTTTTCTTTGAAGACTTCGAAAGCGGGGCGGATCGCTGGACGCAGACCGATCCGAACGCATGGAAGATCATCGAGCAGAACGGCAACCACGCCTATTCGCAGTATCGACAGAGTCAGTACGAGCCCCCGGTGCGGTCGCCTCTGAACATGGCCCGGATCCAAGACCTCAAGGTCTCCGACGTCGTGATCCAGGCGAGGATGGAACAGACCGGGCGTGAGTACGGCCACCGCGACATGTGCATCTTTTTCGGATATCAGGACCCGTCCCATTTCTACTACTGTCACATTGCCACCAAGGCCGATGCCCACGCCAATTCGATCTTCCTGGTCAATGGCGAACCGCGCGTCTCTATCGCACAGGAGCGAACCGACGGGACGGATTGGACCACGGGGTACCACGACGTCCGCGTGGTGCGGGACGTGTCGAGCGGATCGATCGAGGTCTACTTTGACGACATGAGCAAGCCGATCATGCGGGCGGTCGATAAGACGTTCGGCGCCGGGGGCGTCGGCTTCGGCACGTTCGACGACACCGGGAATATCGACGATGTGATGGTCTGGGGTCGCCAGCCGTAACCAGGTTATGCGATCGCGGAACTGCTCTGAGGAGGCCAAGCCATGAGCGGAAAGGTCCAGGGGATTGTGTTTGCCTTGATGATCCTTCTGATCGCCTGTACAGTCAGCGTCGGCGGTCCATCCGAACGAAAGGCCTTTCCCGAGGCGGTGGGTTGGGCTGCGCACACGCCTGGTGGGCGAGGTGGACGCATGATCCGCGTGACGAACCTCAATGCTACAGGGCCGGGTTCGTTTGCCGAGGCGGTGCGCGCCGGGGGACCGAGGATCGTCGTCTTCGAGGTCGGCGGGGTGATTGACCTGGGCGGCAAATCGATCGGCATCAACGAACCCTTTGTGACCGTCGCGGGGCAGACGGCGCCGAGTCCCGGTATCACTTTCATTCGAGGCGGCATCGGCATTCACGCGCACGATGTGATCCTCCAGCACATCCGCGTCCGTCCGGGAGAGGCGGGACGCGCCAAGAAGAGCGGATGGGAGGTCGACGCGATCGCCACCTCGGGTGCCGATGCGTACAACATCATCGTCGATCATTGCTCCTGTTCGTGGGCGACCGACGAGAACCTCAGCGCCTCGGGCCCGCGCTTTGACGGCGACCACGTCGAGCGGTGGCGGCAGGGCACCTCGCGGACGATTACCTTCAGCAACTGCATCATCGCCGAGGGCCTGCACCAGTCCACGCATGGTAAGGGCGGGCATTCCAAGGGCACGCTGATTCACGACAATTGCACCGAGATCGCGATCGTCGGCAATCTGTACGCCCACAACCGCGATCGCAATCCGCTCTTCAAAGGCGGGGCGCGCGGCGCGATCGTCAACAACTACATCTACGACCCCGGCAGTGCCGCCATCCATTACGCGCTGGTGCCCTCCGAATGGGGCGCGCGTCCGTACGCGACCGGACAGATGGTGGTTGTCGGCAACGTGCTGGAGCCCGGGCCGTCCACCCGCGACCGCGTGCCTCTCGTTCACTGCCGGCGGGAAAGCCCGTGCGAGATCTTCATGGCCGACAACCTGAGGATGGGCGCCGACCGCGAGGTGCCGCTTCTGGCGATCGACGGTCGGGCGAAGGCAGGCGAATGCCGCGTGCTGGACGCCAGGCCCTTCTGGCCGCCGGAACTGGTGGCCATGCCCGCTTCGCACGTGAAGGACTATGTGCTGGCCAACGCCGGGGCGCGGCCCTGGGATCGCGACGAGGTCGACCGCCGGATCGTCGAGCAGGCGCTCACCGGGCGGGGGCGGATCATCGACAGCGAGCAGGAGGTCGGGGGGTATCCGCAGGTCGAGCCGACCCGCGCCGCGTTCGATCCGCAACGGTGGAACCTGGACGATATGACCGAGCGGCAGGGCCAAGACAGGCTGCGGGTCGTCATCGAGACGGATGCTCCCGGAGGCGACCCCGACGACGAAGGTTCGCTGGTGCGGTTCTTCCTCTATCTGAATGAATGGGACGTCGAAGGCCTGATCGGCACGCGCGGGCCTCGCCAGAGTCGCCTCGGTATCTCGGGCAAGGACCGCATCCTGCAGTACATCGACGACTACGAACAGGTCTATGGCAACCTGAAAGTACACAAACCAGATTATCCCGAACCCGAGGCACTCCGAAGCATCACCAGGCAGTGCTACGAGGGCAGCGAAGGGCGTGACCACGTCATCGCGGTGGTCGACCGGGACGACCCGCGGCCGATCTGGTATCTCAACTGGGGCACCAACGAAGAAGACGACAAGCCCACCGCCCTGCGTGAATCGCTGGACCATGTGAAGCAGACGCGAAGCGAGGCCGAATACGAGCGTTTCGCGCAGAAGCTGCACTACGTTGAGGTATACAGACAGAACCACATCGGTCCGCATCGTGAGGCCGTGAGCTTCTATATGGACACGTTCTGGCCCGACATGGATGGTGGCCGATGGTACCATCGCTGGCGACCTCTGACGCAGCGAGCGGGCG
>CAZTGH010000268.1:0-7513 GCA_964612985.1 uncultured Pirellulales bacterium | reverse complement strand
GTGTGGACAAGATCGATGTCCGGCGGCTGATCTGGCAAGCGGTAAAGGACCAGGTCGCTTTCTACGTCGATGGCCGCATGAGTGCCGAGATCCTGCGGGTGTTGACCGCGTGCGATGCGGGTTCCCGCACACATTATCCGACCACGCTGTTCCGCACGGAAGAGGCCTTCATCGGCCCCTGCACGGCCAAGACCACGATCTACTGCGCCAATATCGCCGCAGGCATGATGGTGTCTCAATTCACGAAGCATCTAAGACAGCTTCCGGTGGAGGCTGACATTCAGTTGAATCTCTTGGCTTCGGAGTTGTCGGTAGGGTGATTTCTTTCTTTCTTTCACCGCAGCCGCCGTTCTGGCTGCGGTTTTCGTCGCAGGGTAGCGAGAGCTATGTGCCAGCGACGAACTCTAGGCGGTATCCAACGGTGCGGGTGCAAGACATCGGGTTGGCTTGTTCCATGTACCATGGCCTCTGCAAATGCGCTTCCGCATGCGACTTACATCGATCTGCGAAATTCTTGCGAAAAGCACTTGCGCCCTTGCCCGGGTCGCGCTAACCTGGATGCTGGTTGATTCTCGTTTGTTGGAAAGGGTGAAACCATGAGTCTTACCATTCGCAAAGTCATTGTATTGGCACTGGTTGGAGCAGTCTTTCTGCTTGGCAATATTCTGTTCGTGGCCAACTGGCTGGCCGAGAAGGGGGCGGTGGACTGGGCACGGGACATCAGGGCAGAGTACTTGACCGGGTCGGCGATTACGATCATCGTGGTTCTGTTGATACTGCTGGTCCGTCCGAAGGTCGGTGCGCGAGGTGTGATCCGCAGGTGTCCCGTTTGTGACCACGTGCTGGTCGGTCGAGGGGGCTATTGTTCGCAATGCGGAAGCCGGTTATGATATGAAGCGTGTAGGGCCTACCCTCGTGGGTCACTGTGCAGCGGCCCCTTTAGGTCGTGAGAAGAGTCTGGGAGCATCCAATCGAGATCCTGCTGCGGCGGGAAGAAAGACCTCTGAACATGAACATACCGAAGCATCGGACCACATCCACGGCAGTGGTCGTCATCGACATCATCCAACCTGGGTCTGAGCATCTGGGCGGTATGGTTGGCACCAGGCGCCATGAGTCCGGCCGACGAAACAGGGCAGCAACGCGCTTCCTGGAGAAGGTATCGGTCCTGCTCGTTGCGGCGGCATTCTGCGCTGCGGCACCGGCTGCTGACTCGGCCAAACCGACGGCTTGTGTGCCGATCGTGGGCTGGCACAGCATTCCGGAAGAGGAGTTGTCCATCGATCGCTTCCGCCAATTGGCGGATATGGGGCTGACGCATAGTCTGATGCACTACAGTCCAGCCGGCAATGCCCGAGCGCTGGACCTGGCGGCTCAAACCGGCGTGAAGCTGTTCGTGGGGGACAGGCGTTTCGCCCAACCCGGCGACGAACTGAAACAGGCGGCGCAGGCATATCGCGATCATCCGGCACTCGCCGGCTATCTGCTGCGGGATGAGCCCTCGGTCAAGGATTTCGCTGCACTGGCGGGGTCGCGCGACGCCCTCGGGGCGGTCGATCCAGCGCATTGGAGTTACGTCAATCTGTTTCCGACGTATGCCAGCAGCGCCCAACTCGGCTGCGAGACATATCCCGAGCATGTGCGACGGTTCTTCCTGGAGTTCCGTCCGGAAGTTCTGAGTTTCGATCACTACCCGATCCTGGAAGGTGACCAGTTCCGTGGGGATTTTTTCCAGAACCTCGAATGGATCCGGCAGATCTCGCAGGAGTTTGGAACCCCGTTCTGGGCCTTTGCGCTGACCTGCCCGCACAGACCGTATCCTATGCCGACACTGGGGCATATCCGGTTTCAGACCTGGAGCAATTTCGCTTACGGTGCGAAAGGGCTTCAGTACTTCACCTATTGGACACCGCGTCCCGGGACCTGGGATTTCCACGATGCGCCGATTCGGCTCGACGGCACGTGCAGCCCGACCTGGGACTTGCTGAAGGCCTTCAATCGGGAGGTGCAGGCGTGCGCGGACATCCTTCTGGACAGCCGTGTCGTCGGCGTCTATCACACCGAGCCACTTCCGGCGGGGACCCGGGGGCTGGATGTCTCGAGTCCTTTCTCACGCATCGACGGAGGTGAGGCCGTCGTCGGACTCCATCAACTGCCGGATGGCAGGCGCTACGCTCTCGTGGTCAACCGCTCCTTCAACGAGGCGGTGACACTCCGGCTGACGCTGCAGGACTGGGTGAGGGACGTCGGCTGGACACGACGAGCCGGGGGCGTTGAGTTCCTCGGCGTTGCCGATCGGCAAGTTACCCTGCGTTTTGAGCCGGGAGCAGCCGGGTTCTTGCACCTCAATGTATCCTCCGAGGCCATCCGTTACGCCGATTAGCAGTCAGGGCATCGGACTCATTATGCCCCGCTCTCCATCTCGCCGGTCGGGGTGCGTTGAGAAACTGCCGAGAGACAGAATGTTCGGCCAATTGACGTCCCTTGGGCCTCTCTGGAACGCATGTTCGCCATGTCGGTGACCGGACGCCTTGAAATCGAGGCTCTGATTGCGGTGTTATTGGCGGTGTTGCTTGCAGGGGTACCGATTATGAAGTTAAATGGTCCCTGTTCAAATGATCCGCTGGAAAAGATCTGCGTCATGACTGGATACGAGACAACAGGGTGCCCTATGCAAATCAGACGAAAACTGATCCCTACTGTATTGATCCTGTGTGTGGTTGCCACAGCCGTCCATGCCAAAAAGGAAGACCGGGATTCACGCAGGGCCGTCATCGATAATTCGCGGAGTCCGTTCGTGAAGCTGCGCTGTATCCCGATGCAGGACACCCGGTGGACGGATGGCTTCTGGGCCCAACGGTTTGAACTCGCCGCGACCAAGATGCTGCCGACTCTGGAAAGAACGATGTTAGGCGAGGGCACCGCCAATCTGAACCGAATCAAGTATGCAGCCGGATTGCTGGATGAGCGTCAGCACGGCAGTCCTTGGGGCGATGGAGACAACTACAAGTGGATTGAGACCATGGCTCATGTCTACAATCTCAATGAGGATCCTGCATTGAATGCGAAGATGGATGAATGGATTGGGATTATCGCGAAGGCCCAGGATCCGGATGGCTATATTTCAACCAACATCGGGCATGACCGATCGAAGCGATTCCAACGGGTCAATGCTCACGAGTTGTATAACATGGGACATCTGCTGACCGCCGCCTGCATTCATCATCGGGTGACAGGCAAGGGCCATTTCCTTCGCGTCGCCAAGACGAACGCGGATTTCCTGTACCGGCAATGGAAAGCGGAGCCGGTGAAGATGGCCCGATTTCCCTGGAATCCGTCGGTATTCATGGGGATGGCTGAGATGTATCGCACGACGCGCGAGCCCAAGTACCTCGAACTTCTCCAAATCATGATCGACAATCGCGGAAGCCGGCCGAATCCGGATCGGAATCATGCATACGGAGGCACCGATCAAACCCAGGACCGTGTCCCCCTGCGCCAGGAAACCCTGGCTGTGGGACATGCGGTGACCGGCAACTACTTCTATTGCGGCGCGGCGGATCTCTACGCTGAAACCGGGGATCGGGAAATCATGGATGCGCTGGTGCGAATCTGGAAAGACATCCACGAAAAGAAGACCGACATCACTCTGGGTGTGGCCATGGATCGCCATTCCGAGTCCCTCTCTCCTCGCGGTGATGCGGTGCACGAGAATTTCGCCAATGGGCCCTACCTGCAGCCGAACCTGTACAGCGAAACCTGCGCCAATATCGCTGCGGGCATGTTCAACTACCGGATGTTCATGCTGACCGGCGAGGCCAAGTACGCCGACTGGACGGAGCGCATGCTGTACAATACACTCCATTCGGGTGTCGACCTGCAGGGCGAACGCTGGTTTTACTGCAATCCCGTCAGCTGGGATGGAACCCCGGGCGACAAGATCAGGCAGACCAACGGCAAGGATCCCCGGCGTCTGGTGTCTGGCCACCGCAGCGGATTGCGCTGGGAATTCATGAACTGCTACTGCTGCCCGCCCAGCGTCGCCCGGACCACCGCCAAGATTCACAACTGGTTCTACAATGTATCGGACGACGGTGACCTGTGGGTGAACTTCTACGGAGGCAATCGGCTCGCGACACGGCTTGCCGATGGATCCGCCATCGCCTTGACGCAGACCACGGCCTATCCCTGGGAAGGGCGGGTGAGAGTGACCCTGGATGACGTGGTGACGGACAAACCGGTTTCCCTCCATTTCCGCATCCCCGGCTGGACCGAGAATCCCACGGTCACGGTCAACGGTCAGCACGCCGCGGTGCCGCCGGTCCCGGGACAGTATCTGGAGATAGACCGCACATGGTCGGTCGGGGATGACATTGTGCTGGATTTTCCCATGCCGGTTCGGCTGATGGAGGCCCGGCCCGAGGTGAGCAAGCTCCAGAACCGGGTCGCGGTCATGCGCGGCCCGGTTGTCTACTGTCTCGAACTACCACTGGAGGAGGGCGGACGGGACATCGCCGGCAACGGCGTATTTTTCCCAGAGAGCATCCAACTGGTTCCCGAATACCTCCATGGTTTCCTTGGCGGCGTGACCGTGCTGAAAGGCAAGGCGCTGACCCATGACGGAAAAGAGGCCTTTTTGAGAGCCCATGGCAGTCCGGCTAACGCCGGTATAGACGCGTGGGAGGAAGACGTGCTGTATCGTCCCATGAAACCGGCCGCCTCCGCAGCCCCGAGCACCGGAACAATCGACGTGGAGCTGATCCCCTATTACGCCTGGGCCAACCGCGGCCTGGCGATCATGGATGTGTGGCTTCCCCTCGCCCGGTAGCCACTCGTCCCATACGGTATCACGATTCCCCAGGTCGGCATGAATCCGGTTTACCGGCACGGCTGTAGCCGTGTGCCTTCTCTGGGCAGTCGTACTGCACGCGGGAGTGGTCGGTGCGTGGCTTGATGGCGTAGTAAGAAATATCTCCGTTGACGGCCTGGGGCTTTCGGTCGGTGGGGGCCCTGCGTGGATGGTTCGAAAGGCTGCTTGTCGAACCGCTTCAGTCGGCTTACAATCGTACACAACTGTTCTTGCCCGTCGATACAGGATACGCGGCGCGGACAACTTGTTTAGACAGGAGAAGGATGGAATCCGGGGATAGACCAATGAAACGAACGGATATCATAGGTATGGCACTTCAAGCGGCGATTGCTTTCCACAGCCGCAAGCTATGGAAACGGTTCACGAATTATGACTGCTTTGGCGTGAGGATTGCCGGGCAGGATGAGCTGATGCTCGGCATTGTGCTCGGCGATGCCGGGGAGGAATACGGCCTGTCGCTGTTTCGTGGGCCACACGCTGCGGCCACTCTGGCCGAGCTTTTGAGTCCTGAAGGCCCGGGCGATGACACCCTGGAAGAGATGGACACGCTGGGATTCAGCATGGAGGCGTTTGGTGATCTTCCGCCGGATGTCCAGGCTCTGTTTCGCGACGCAGGCTGGCATCCTCGTCACGATGAGTCCGTGCCTTCTTTCCTGGCCAAGCCGGCGGGAGGACACGGACGGTTGCCCGACGAATCTGAACTGGCACTTCTGGCACAGATATTGCAGGCGATCATCAAGGCGTACGATGGCAAGATGCTCAAACCCGCCACGCTTGAGGACAGAAAAGGGATATACGTTCTACACGTAAGCGGCGAGGCGACCGAACCTGATGTGAGTGTGATCCGAGAGAGAATCGAGCAGGACGCAGAACCCACGACCATACCGCTGTTTGCCGTTAACTCCGATCTGGGCAGTCTGCCCCGCCTGAAGGCGACCTGGCTCGTTGGTCTGCCCGCGTTGCCGGCAGCAATTGAGGGTGATGATCGCGCCATGCAGGTGTTGTTGGTCGTCGACGAGGCGAGCACGCTTATCCTACAGGGAAAGCCAGTGTTCTCTGGAGATCTGAAAGACGCGGCGAGCAACCTGGTGAATGCCTTCCAGGGTCAGGGCTTGAAGGGGGTTAAAGGATTGCCCCGGAACATCATCTTCTCCAGCCGCAAACTTTATGGCGCCATGATGCCCATCCTGGAGCCACTGGGCGTCAAATGCGACTATTCAGCAAACATTCCCAAACTCCAAGCAATCGTCGAGGAATTCTACGACGTGGTGGATAGCGACCTGGCGCCGTCCGGGGGCTACATTGAAGCTGGAGATGAGGAGGATATACCAATCCCGGCGCCCGACGATCTGACGCGCTGGAAGGAGGCAGATCGGCGCGTGTATCGGCGCTTTGTCGATTACTTTGAGGAGGAAGACCGGCTGTGGGCATCGCGCCCTGTTAAGCGGTACTTCGACGACGACGACCTGGAGTACTATCTTGACGAGCACGACCAGCAGGGTGTGGCAATGGCCTACACAGCCTGGGCCATCCTGGACTATCGTCCCACCAAGAACAGCAAGACCCACGCAGAAAAGATGCTGGAAGAGGGCCTGCCCGAGGCCGAGGCCATACTGCTTCGCGCCCGAATGGAGGCCTGTCCGACACTGTACCGGGTGGCCGGCCATGACGCCAAGGCCGGCACCATCGACCTGGAAGATGTGCTCCTGGGCGGCCGTGTGACGCTGAATGATCGGGCGATGTCCGAGAACATCCAGAACGGCCTTTTTCTGGCTGCCCGGGCGTTTCCGGCAGGGCGCTTCCACTTCATCGAAATGGCAGGCCCGGTCCTCGGCGCGGGAATGGGGCTGGAAGCTGTGGAGTTTCTGCGAGAAGAGCGGATGAAATTCACGCCCGAAGGCCTGCGCAAAGACGCGCACAAGTTCGGCTGGCTGTGGGGTTGGATGGACGACTGGCAGGCCAACTGGCAGATGCCGCACATATGCAACACAGACGGCGAGGAGCTGCTCTGGCATACCGCATCGTTTTCCCTTGCCGACGCGCAGCAGGTTCGCCGGATGCTGGAGGAACGAGAGAATATCGACTACGACGAGGAGAGGGATGAATTCGTCTGGAGCAAGCCTGCCGGTCCGGACAACAGCGAGATGGGTGACACGATAACCCTGGGACGGATGGAATTCGTGGGCGATGAGTTGGTGCTCACCGTCAACTCTGCTGAGCGTTTCGCTCGCGGCCGCAAATGGCTGGAGGCGTTGCCGGGCGTGGCCTTTGAAGGGGTGACGACGCGCCCCTGGGACCTCGGGCCGGAAGAACTGCCCCTCGATGAGCAACTCAACGAACCCGAGCCCATGGAGATGACGCCGGAGATTGCCTCATCGTTGCAGGATCTGATGAACAAGCACTACATGGGGTGGGTCGATACGACGTTGCCGGCTCTCGGCGGCAAAACACCGCGCCAGGCATGCCGAACAGAAGAAGGGCGCCAGAAGGTCCTGACGCTGATTCGAACGATGCCGGATCCTATGGGGCCGGTGGCCATCGAAATCCCCCGTCAGGCCATGATGGCGGAATTGGGCTTGACAGAAGGGGCCTCGCGGCCGTCGGCACGAGTGCAGAAGCCCGAGGTACCCATACCGATACAGG
>CAZTGH010000267.1:0-7536 GCA_964612985.1 uncultured Pirellulales bacterium | reverse complement strand
GCCGGCTTCGCGCATGCGATCAAGGAACAGTTCCTGGCTCTTTTGGACGAAGGCGGCGTCGCCCGTCGCGGTCACCTCGTCCACGAGGTAGGTGTCGAACTTGAGGCCCATGTTGATACCGAAGGTGAGCCTGCCCCTCATGCCGGACGAATAGGACCGCACCGGCAGGTGAAAATGCGGTCCGAGTTCGGCGAAATCCTCCACGAAGGCCAGGAGCTCGTCGGTGTCGGCGCCGTAGAGCCGGGCCACGAAACGCGTGTTCTGCGCGCCCGTCATGTCCGGGTGAGCCGAGCTCGCGATCCCGACCGGGAAGGAGATGGAGCCGTCGGTGAGGATCTCGCCGGAGGTCGGCGTCGAGAGGCCCGCGATCATGCGCAGAAGCGTCGACTTTCCCGCGCCGTTCCGGCCGAGAAGCCCCACGGAAACCTTGCTCGGAAAGACCGCGTTCACGCCGTCCGCGACGACTTTCCTGCTGCCGTGCATCCGGTACACCTTCGTGAGGTCGCGCAGGACGATCATCGCCTGGTCGCCCCTCTCAGCGGCGGTCCCGGAGCGAATAGCCGACGAGCACCAGCACGCTCCACCCGACGAGGAGGAAGAGTGACACGAGCCCCAGAAGCTGGACGCGTTCCGGCTCGGTCGCGGACTCGGGCAGAGTCGGGTTCACGTGCGCCGCGAGATAACGGCTCTGCCGGCGAGCCTCGGCCACCGCCGTGTCGTAGGCCGACAGGGCGGAGGTGTAGGACTGTTCCGCGAACTCCAGATCCACGATGAGCCGCTCGAATTCGCCCATCACCTCCGCGAAGGCGCGGCTGCCCGGCGGCGTTTCCTCCACCGCGACACCGATGCCGAGCTTGCGCCTTTCCTCCGCGATGCGCTTGTTGATCACCTCCACCCGGCGCTCGCCCTGGGTGAGCCGTGGATCGTTCAGGTTCGCGGTCTGCCGCAGGATGTCGAGATCGATCAGCGTCGTCGCGAGTTCGGCCTGCAAGGACGACAGAATGCCCATCTGTCCCTGGATAGAGGCCGACGGATCGACGATCTGGTTCTCGTTCCGGAAGCGCGTCAACGCCTCGCGCGCCTCCTTCAGCCGCTCCACCGCCTGGTCGAGCTCCTCGCGCGCGTAGCGCGTGGCGTCGCTGCGCGCGATCGCGGAGAGCCGGTTGATCATGTTCGAGCTCTCTTCGTAGATCGCCGTGGCGATCGCCTTGGCGTCATCGGGGGCGAAGGCCTGCACCTCGAGATCGATGAGGCCCGTGCCGGAATCGGAATAGACAGAGACCATGCGGTTCCAGTAATCCGTGAGATCCTCGATCGTGCCCGGAGGATGATAGGCGAAGACGGGATCCTTCGCAGGGTCGGCCTTGGCCCAGAGGCTTCGCAGGTCGAGCCTCCGGTCGACCGCCGCCGCCAGTTCCGGGCTCTGGATGAACTTGTAGAGGATGTCCGTGTCCGACGAAGACGACCCGGAGATTTCCGCGACGCCCCCGAGCAGCTCGAAGGCGGAACCGATCTCCTCGGTCCGAACGGAGAACCCGACCTGCGAAACGTACCGGTCCTCCGCGCGGGTCCAGAGATACCAGGCCGTCACGGCGATCGGCAGCAGCACGAGGACGACGAAGGAAAGCGCGGTGAGGAAGTGGCGGAGTCTGAAGGTCGCGCGCGCGACTGGAGGATGTGAGGACTCCGCTTGCTGCTCCAGGCCCTTCTCGGGAGTCCCGCGCATTTCCGTGCGCATCTCTTCCAGTTGCTGGCGCAGCTTCTCGTTCTTGAGCTCCTCCATCTCCTCGACGATGGCCACGCGTTCCGCCCGGCGCTGCTCACGACGCTCCGCGAGATGGTCCTCCGCATCTGGCGATGCCGGGGTCTGCTCGGACAAGGGTCTCTGTGTATTCAAAGGTTCATTCGCGCTTCGGAAAGCTCCAACATGGCGGAAGACTAGCGGCTTTCAGTTCTGCGGGCGAGTCACCTGCGTAGCGCGGCGAGCTCACGGGTCCATTTCGACATCACCTCCGGCCTGGCCGGGCGCGCGGCTTCAAGATCGGCCGCCTCCGCCGCGCGATAGGCTTTCCAATCGAAAGGATCCACCACGAGGCCGCGCAGGCGCAGCCGCTCGTAAAGCGCCTCCGGGTCGCGATACACCGCCAACATGCCAGGTGAACCGTTGCGCCCGAACCGGTCGCTGAGCACCTCGATTTCGTCGGACGGCACCAGTTGCTCGAAGCGCCCGCGCTGGGACAGGGCATCACTATAGATCTGGTTCCTCCGGCGGCGCGGGAACATGAGCACCTCGCCCTTGAGACGCGAAAGCACCTGTGTCGGGTGCAGCGCGCTGCCCTCGTCCGCGAGGATCGTCTCGGCGCCGAGAAGGTGCGCGAACTGGAGCGAGAGGCTCATCGCCTCCGGCGTGATTGACACCACACCGGCACGCTGCAGGGCGGCCTCGAAGTAGCTGCAGCCCACGAAGCCGCCCTTGTGCAGGAGGTGGCTGCGCGAGAGGTAGATGCGGCGCGGTGCTCGGCGAATGTGAAGCGCCAAGGTCTTCTCGAGGCGCTCTTGATAGCGGTCGAGATGGTAGCGATAGAAGGGCTGTATGGGAGCGCGCGGGGCCGTGCCCGGAACTGGAACGTGAAGGCGCTCGACGATCGTCGGCTCCCGTATCATGTGCACAGGGAGATTGGGCAGGCCCAACAAGGGCAATAACTGCTCTAGCAAAGGCGGCGGCTGGACACGTGCCAAGTCTGCGCCGCTACGAACGCCAACGAGCCCCTGCACTGCAACGAAAACGAGACCGTCGTACGAGCGATCCCGGAGTTCCAGAGCCCAGAGCCTATGAACGCAGTCGACGAAAAAATGACCGAAATGAGACCAGAGTGGACCGGCGAACAGTTGGTTTCCGGGTAAACTGGCGGCCGATGAAGGGATTGCGTCGGGCTCTGGCGGCACATCTCGAAACCCGTTTCCCTTCTTCATCCGTGCGAAGTCAGGAGTATGATGCGCTGCAATGCCACCGTGAAACTTCGGACGATGGAATCGATAGGGAACAACCGGCACATCGCGCGCTTGAGTGATGAAATCGCAGCCTGGTACACGTTGCCTATCCATCGCGATCGCTATGCTCCAAGAGCGCGAACAGACGCAAGTCCGCCTCCACGAAGGCTTCCAAGCATTGGGCCAGGCTGCGATCCTCGAACCTGGCGAGAAGCTCCGGCCACCGCCGCGCGCGCCCCGCGTCCGGCCCGGCGTTCTTGTAGTTGCCGGCCAGGCGCACAGGCGCGCCGAGGACGTATCCCAGATCGACTTCTAGCGGGGCCAGATCCGCGACACTGTAGATGCGATCCACCGCCTCGGCCGCGGACAGGGCGCGCGATACCTTCTCCTTTGTCGAGAGGTCCTTCACATCGCGCCACCCGCGGATGCGGCGGGTGATGAAGTAGTTGCAGTAGAAGTTGTTGTAGTGATCGTTGACGAACAGCTGCCACGCACGGTCCCCGCCAAAGAAGTATTCGTCCGGCGCGCAGGAGAGGATCCGTCGCTTTCCGGCATTCTCCGGCTTTTCCAGTTCCTCGGGCGCGAGCGCCTGCGCCTCGCGCAGCAGGAAGAAGTAGAAGGACGCGATCCGCTCGCGCGGGTCCCTCAGGACGGTGAAGGAGAAGCGGGGCTCGGGCAGCGTCTCGAGATCCACCCAGTCGAGATGGCCCCCGTAGAAGCGGTAGCCGGGCGGCATCTGCGCGTCGGGTCCGGCCTGCGTGTGCGTGAGCACGGGCGAGCAGGCGTCTGGCCCGAGGACCCGGCGGACCTCCGAGGCGATGGTCTGGCCGGCTGTCTTCGGAATGTGCAAGAAGGCGATGCGCGGGTTTTCCCCAGCTCTGGGAAGGCGCCGCCCCGAAGCTGCGCGGCGGCGGGGCGGCTGAACGACCCGCATGCGCCAGTCGTCCGGGACAGCGTCGCCGAAACGCTCTAGCACGAAGTCATACTGCGGACGGAATGCCTCTACCAGAAGCGCCTCGGCCTCCGTCGGCAGGTTCGCCGCCCGGCCGCGTCGCGGTTCTTTAGCCTCCGGAAGAGCCTGTCTGGAGATCCCGAGGAAATCGCAGATACGGTCCGCCGTGTGCTGTCGAAAGACCGGTTCGTGGAAGAGGTAGAGAATGCGCTCTTTCGGAACGACGCTTTCGATCGTCCGGATCGTGCGCGCATAGTCAGCGCGCGGAATGCGCGCCAACCGGCCGCTTCGCGCCAACTCTTGCAGGCGACGCAGGCATTCGGCCTCGAAGTCTTCGGCGCGAAGCGCGCCACGCGCCTTGGTTTCCACCGCCATGCGAATCTGCGACCACATGCGGTCTACAGGGTCCCGCATCATGAAAGCGTATCTCGCGTGCCCGAGAGACTCCATGTCCGAGAAGGCGCTTGCTGGTAAGGTCGAATAGGCCGGCGTGACGTCGCAGACGACCGGCTGCCCGGTCCAGCCGCGGAGCAAGTAACGCACATACCTCCCGTGGTCTCCCTCCTGCGCCGCGTAAATCGTGAGCTTATCCGCGAGCTTCGCGATGTCTCGGAGCCGCGGGGCATTCTCCGGGTCGAAACCGTCGGTCAGACGACTTGCCGCGTCGCGAAGCGCATCCAGCCTTTCCGAGAGGTGCGTGCGCTCGGTCTTGGTGTGCAAGACGTCGAAGTAGTGAAGCTCCTTCATGTCAGGCGCGTGGCACTCGGGATGGCTTGCCAGGAAATCGTACAGCCAGCTGGTGCCGGCTTTCTGCGCGCCGATCCCGAAGAGAAGCGTGACCTCTCGAGGCAGCTTGTCTGCGGCTGGCCTTGTTACTGGCGGGCGCGAGGTCTGGGCGTCCCGCGGCACCCGGAGGACTGCATTCGCGATCGTTTCCGCGGCTGTTGCCAAGTGAGGAGCGCGGTTGAAGTAGCCATGGGCGGCGCCCTCCGTCTCGACCAGCCGGCAGCGATCGTCCGGCCAGAGCGCGGCGAAGCGCCGCGAGTGCTCCACCGGCACCACGTCGTCGGCGGTTCCGTGCAGGATCAGGCAGCGCAGCCGTGTGACGAGGTCTGCCCCTTCGAACCGGGCGAGCGGCGACAGCTTCTCGTGGCGCTCGGGCTGCACCACACGGTTGGCGAAGCCGCCCGGCCCCGTGTCCGTCACCGGGTTGAGAAGAACGAGCCCGGCCGCGGCGTCCGGGCGCGCCAGGGCCGCGTGGAGCGCAAGCAGACCCCCGAAGGAGGCGCCCAGAAGGTAGATGGGCGTTCCGGGGTTACCGGTCTCGCACATCCAGTCCAGCGCGGTCACGGCGTCCGCCAGCATCTCGTCGAGCGTGGCCCCGGGCGAGGACTTGAGCGTCCGGTAGGAGGCCGCGGCACTCGTGATCCCGCCATGCTGCCCGACATGCCGGAGAAGCATCCCGAGCATCCCCGGCTCGCCGGCCACGCCGCCGCCCCCGTGAAATGCCAGGATGCGCGCGCGCTCCTTGCCGCGCGCTGCGAACAGACGGACCGTCTGTCCGGGGGCGATCTCCATGTCCCTTGGCGTCAAGACCTTGTCCCCGCGTGGCAACCGTCGAGGTCATTCCATTGCCGGCCGAGATGGTCAAGCCCTGCTTGGGGGGGTAGAGAAAACGGAAGATCAGCCGGTGCCGAGCGAGGGCAGGATGACGGACGCCACCCCTGGAACCTGGCATGTGCAGATCCTGATGGGGGTCCGCAACGGCGCGCGCCACCTGCCGGAGCTGCTCGACTCGCTTGCCGCCCAGACCCACCGCGATTGGTCCTTGCTGGTCGGCGACGACGCCTCGGAAGACGCCTCGGTCGCCGGGCTGGAGGCGTTCGCCGGGGAGAATCCGGACCGCCGCGTCGAGATCCTGCCGGGCCCTTGCCGGGGCTCGGGCGCGAATTTCCTGTCCTTGCTTCTGCGCACGCGTCCAGGATGCGCGATCGCCTTCTGCGATCAGGACGACGTCTGGATGCCCCGGAAGATCGCCCGTGCCCTGGGGGCGCTCGCTGCGGCTGCGGGGGAGCCCGCAGTCTACGCGAGCCGCACGCTCCTCGTCGACGCCGCGCTGAAGGCCGAGCGGCTCTCGCCACTGCCGCGCCGGAGCCCGTCCTTCGCCAACGCGCTGGTGCAGAACATCCTGAGCGGCAACACGATCATGCTTTCCCCTGCCGCAGCGGGGCTCATGCGTGAAAGCGCGCCCGCCGCACTATCAGCCGGCGTGCCATTCCATGACTGGTGGACGTACCAGCTGGCCACGGGCACCGGCATGCGGATCGTGCTCGATCCGGTGCCCACGCTCTATTACCGGCAGCACGGCGGGAACCTCCTGGGAGCATCCCGCGGCATGCAGGCGGGGCTTGCCCGCGTGGGACAGGTGTGGAAGCGCGATTACTCTGGCTGGATCGACGCCAACCTCGCGGCGCTCTCTGAACTCGCGCCGCTTCTCGGCAGCGACGCCAGGAACGTCGCGGACAGATTCGCGGCGGCGCGCCGCGGTCCACGGCGCCAGCTCCCCGGCGCCATGACGCGGCTGGGCATCCATCGGCAAAGCTCGGAGGGCGATCGCGCCCTCCGCATCCTGGCCCTCCTCGGTCGGCTCTAGAACCTCGACCTGTCATCAGGAATCGCTGCTGCGAAGGTCGATCACGTCCGGCTCGAACGGTGGCGTCTCCGCCATCTCAGAAAGGCCATCGAGAAACTGCCGCGGCCGAGACGGATCGAGATGGGCGAGCTGCCATGGCGCGAAGCGCCACCATCTTGCGTCGAGGAGGGCTTCCACGAGGTTGGCCGGGAAGCGATACTTCTTGACCGTAGCGGGATTGCCCGCGACCACGGCGTAAGGCGGCACATCCTTGGCGACCACGGCGCCGGCCGCGACGATCGCCCCGTCGCCGATCTCCACGCCGGCGCGCACATGCGCGCCGTGTCCGATCCAGACATCGTTGCCGATCCTGGTGATCTTCGCCCGCGTCGCCGGACCCCGCTGAGGCGAAAAGCTGTAGGCATGGTAGTCTGCGGCCCCGGCGAACCCGTCTTGCAGGTCGAAGAGCTTGTCGCCCAGATAGAAGGCAGGGCTCGTGGACAACCAGTCGGTCGGGTGGTCCTGGCGACCGATCTGAACATTCTCTCCGAAGGAGCAATAGCGCCCGATCCGCGCCGCGCAGCAGAAGCCGGAGACCTGGTAGGAGAACGCGCCCAGTTCGAGCGAATGGGCGAAATGGGTCCACTTCAGGCTCGCGGGGGCTTCGATCACCGTATGGCGGGGAAGCGCCAGCTCCGCGCGCCCCCGCGGAAGAACCTCGACGCCCCGCGCGCGCAACTCAGCGTTGGGAACCATGCGCTGGCTCATGGCCGGCCGTCCCGCAGCAGGGCCTCCAGCCCGGAGAGCACGACTCGCGCGAGGTCGCCGCCACGCTCGAACGGCAGCGGGTGTCCGTTCGGCGCCTCGGTCACGGCCTCGCCCTGTGCTCCGATGTCGAACGCCAGAACCGGCAGGCCGGTCGCGAGCGCCTCGTGCATCGTGTAGGAGAAGGTCTCGGGCC
>CAZTGH010000266.1:0-7558 GCA_964612985.1 uncultured Pirellulales bacterium | reverse complement strand
GAGCAAGTGCTGGACGTGGCGGACTCGCTGTCCGAGCAGGAGGCCGTCCGCCTGGCCGCCCTCGCGAAGGAGAAGGACGGCAAGCTCTCGCGCTCGGACATCAAGGGCGTCAAGGGCGCCGAGCGCTGGAACCGCAAGGATCGGGAGATGTTCGGGAACGTCATGCGGGGGGCGCAGGGGGTGCTCGATGCCAACGTGGCTGCACAAGAAGCTGGAGCGGCAGGCCGCGAAGAAGGGGTACCGGAAGGGGAGCCGCCGGTGGAGCCGGTACGTGTACGGGGGCCTGGCGAACTGGGAGAAGCGGCGCACGAAGCGGGGGGCGAGGAGGCGGGGGTACGCGACGTAGGCCCCGAGGAGTGGGCGCGGCGCGGCGAGCGGCTGAAGAAGCTGCACGAGCATCCCGCTATCGTGAAGGGCTTCGACGTGGCGCCGGCAGCGTCGATCCGCGCGTACATGGGCCAACTGGCCCGGCTGGCGAAGGATGTGCGGCCGGAAGCGATGGATGCCGTCACGGCGGCTCGGGAGGCGGCGGAGCGGGAGGACTGGGGGGAGGCGACGGCGCAGGCGCAGAAGGCGGTGAGCATGGTGCATGACGCCTTCGGTCGCGCGACGGTTCGGCGGACGGAGCCGACGGGCATCGGGCCGGCCGCGCAGGCGGAGCAGGGCGAAGCGGCGGAAGGGGCAGCAGGAAAGGGGCTTGCCGATGCCGAAAGCAGAGCACGCGCAGGTGGCGAAGTCGGCGCGGAAGCGGGGGTGGCTGCACAGCCGCTTGGGATCGGTCAAGAGGGGGAGGTTATCACCGAGGGGCCGTGGGGCCAAACGCGCGAGTTGGACATCCCTGACGAAAGAACCGATCTGCAAAACAGGATCGACAGGCACAAGATGGCAGGGATGGAGCAAAAGGACGCATGGCAGGCCGCGCAGGACGAGCTGGATGCAGAGGGGGCGGAACGGCTGGCCGAGGATGGAGTGTACCTGCAAGACGAGTTCGGCGATGTCTATCAGGTTGAGCGCAGGCGGTCAAGGCACGGTGGCGAGGTAAGGGAGGAATCGTCGCTACGCATGATAACAAATGACGGGCGCATACTACCGGAAGGTCAGCGACACTGGTTCAACCCTGAGGAAACGCGAGTATTCGCACGCCGCTTGCGCCCGATCCCTACTCAGGCTACCGTCACGCAACAGGCGGCAGGTGCTGGCGTGCCAGCCGCCGCGCCCGCCCCAGGCACGCCAGCAGCGGCTCCTGGGGCCGCGCAGGCGCCCGAAGGTGTCCAAGCCCCTGCCGAGGGGGCCGCGACGCCGCAGCAGCCAGAACAGGCCACTGTTCCACGTGAAACGCAGCCCGCCGACACCGAGCGGCAGCGCGCCATCGACGACGCCGTCGAGGCTGACCAGAACAGCATCCGCCACCTGTACAGCGGACTGGACGCGGTGCAGGTCGTCAAGGACATCACCGGCATCGTCCGCAAGTGGATCGCGCCGCGGGTGTTCAAGCAGTATCGGCTCAGCAAGGTGGCGCCCGAAGTCGCCGAGCAGGCACGCCGCGTCGGCGCATCGGCCGAGTTCTTCCAGGAGACTGCCCTGGAACTGGCACAGGCGGTGTTCGAGGACACGACGGCAGAGGACAGGGCGCTCCTGCTCTGGCACCGCGAGAACCCCGTGCAGTATCCTGTCCCGCCGCGCCTACAGGCCGCCGCTGAGCGCCAGCAGGCTGCCTACGCCAAGATGCAGGCCATGTGGGACTACCTGATCGACCAGGGCATCGTGAAGGGCAAGTGGCCCGACTCGATGATCGCGCGCAAGACGAAGGAGATCGAGGAGCTTCAGGAGGAGGTTCGGGAGAAGCGGGCGGCCATGGCGCGGCGGGCGGAAACGCTGCCCGAGGAACAGCGCCGGGCTGCCGACGCGAGCCAGCAGAAGGCCATCGACCGCCGCCTCGAGAGGATCGACGCGCTTGACCAGGACATCGAGCACCTACAGGACCCGAACCTCCAGTACGTGCGCCGCCTGATCAAGCGCCCCGACTTCATGGGCAAGATCGAGCGCTGGGATCGCCAGGGGCACCTGCGGGACAAGCTGCGCCCGATCCCGAAGGAGCTGCTCGGGCGTAAGGTGCCGACGATGGCGGACTTGCGGGACGCGGGCATCGAGTTCGAGCAGGACGCCGGCGTGGCGTTTGCCGATGCGCAGGCCATCGTTGCGAACATGTACGCCATCGCCCAGTTCCACGAGCACATGATCGACACGCAGCCGGAGCTGGTCAAGAAGGCCACGGACGCGCCGGGCGACTGGGTGGAACTGCCCGGCCAGCCGCAGTACAAGGGCAAGAAGGTGCATCCGTACTTCGCGGAGGCGATCAACGATCTGACGCAGCGCGCGCCGAAGTCCGACTGGCTCCTGAGCGGATACGACTGGCTCAACCGCACGATGAAGCAGTTCAAGTTCTACAACCCGCTGATCATGCTGCAGAACAACATCCAGCAGCAGCTGGCGGGTGCGGGGCCGCGGGCGTGGCTGTATCTGCACAAGGCGGTCATGCACGTGTTCAAGAAGGACGCGTTCTACCGCGAGGCGCAGATGAGCCAGACATTCAGCACGCCGACGGACCTCCCGCGGGAGGAGTTCCATCAGCAGATGCGGATGGCCTTCATGATGGCGGACGAGGCCGGCCTGGCTCCGATCCGCTGGGCGAAGAAGGCGCTGGGCATCACGAAGTGGCGCGAGCTCTGGAGGATCCTGTCGCCGACGGACAGGAACCTGTTCATCCGGACGAACCAGCGCGTGACGTGGTGGCTCGACCGCGTGATGCGCTTGGCGACGGCGGAGGCGCTGATCGCGCAGGGCAAGAACCGCTCCGAGGCGTTTGTCATGGCCCGCGACTTCCACGCGGACTATGACATCCTGCGGCCACGGGCGGCGCAGTACGGGCGGCGGACGCTGCTCACTCCGAGCTACAAGGCGGCGATGTGGGCGAACCTGTTCCCGAAGCTGGCCAAGGGCCTCGTGAAGGGCAAGCAGGGGTTCGGGAGCTTCAGTCGGGGCGAGGCGATGGCGGCAACGGCCCGGATCGCGGCGATGCAAGGCATCGTGCATGCCTGGGCGGCGCTCAAGGGCTACGCCTTTGTCGAGTGGTACCGTTATGTGAAGCGCGTCCCGCCGCGCGACGACGAGGACCAGGAGACCGAGGAGGTCTTTCAGCTTCCAGGCCCGTTCGCGGAGATGCAGAAGGTGCTCGGCCGAGCGATTGGCGGCTACAGGACAGGCTTCCTGGCCGGCGCCGTGAACCGCGTGATGCGGAACCAACTTGCGGCGCTGCCCGGGATGGCCGTGCAGTTGTGGCAGAACGCCGATTGGAAGTTGGACCCGATCTTCCCAACGGGGCCGGGCGGAGACCCGATCAAGTACGAGCACGACCCCGAGGGCTATCTGCGCGCGTTCGGCATGTACTGCCTGCGCTACACGTTCCCGCTAGTCGAACTCGGGGAGGAGCTGAGCAGGGAGGACAAGGGCAGGCAGGAGAAGCTGCTGCGGGTGGCGGCCATCTCCAACTATCGCCGCACGCCGAAGGCGCAGTGGTGGTATCGCAAGGTGCGGAACAACATGAGCACGCAGATGGCTCGGGCACGGCGGCGCGCGGAGCGGAACCCCGAGATGCGCGAGCACTACTTCCGCGTCGCCGCGAGGAACCACGCCGAGTACGCGATGCGGCGTGACCAGGACCTGCGGCGCTACGATGCCAAGCTGACCGCCCTGGAAAGCCCGAACGCGGTGGATCGGCTGATGATGCAGTTTGTGCCTGAGCTGTTCTACGAGGCCAAGGGCGGCCCCGGCCTGCCGGGCGAGCCCATCGACCGCAAGCATGCCAAGTCCCTGGTGTGGTCCCTGGCCGCGCCGCGTCCGAGCAAGGGCCGGATGAAGGAGGGCAAGGACGCTCAGGGCAGGACGCTCGACCAGCGCTTCGAGGACAAGCTGCGCCAGTGGGAGGACAGGCGCACGTTCCTTGTGCAGTACTTCAGGCAGCAGGGCTACTCATGGCAGGACATGAAAAACCTGTTCATCGACGTGGCCAAGGAGAAGGACGCATCGCTGGACAACCGCCGTGAGCGGACACAGCGCCTGTACCGGTGGTATCACGACTAGGAGCACGACTCATGCGTACCGCGACGTTGGCGATGGTGGTCTACCTGCTCGCGTGTCTGGGCTGCGCGCCGTCGCTGGTGGCGCGCTCGCCGGAGGGCGTCGAGCTGGTCGCGCTCATGATGGAGCCGGTCGAGGGGGGAGCGGGCGTGGAGTCGCCGCCGCAGCCGAGCGCGTGGGCGGACGTGGTGGACATCACGAAGCTCGGGACGCTCACGTGGGGCGTGGTCGAGGAGCCGATGCTGGGCCTGCTCGGGCTGGCGGGGCTGGCCACGGGCCGGGACGCCGTGGCGGAACTCGGCCGGACCGCACGGAATGGGCAGGTGCGCTACCTGCACGCCTGGGTGCCGAAGGGGCAGCGGGCGGACATCGATCTCACCGAGGGCGGCCGGCTGCACGCAGTCGTCACAGACGCACAGGAGGACGACTGACGTGGATGAGCAGAAGCCCAACATGACCGATGCAGCGCAGTATCGTGAGCGGATGTGGGACATGACCGTGGACATGCGCGTGAAGATGGCCGAGACGTGCGGTCGCATCCAGGACGTGCAGGCGCGCATGAACCGCTTGGACCAGGCGCGCCAGCACTGCCAGGACGAGGTGTTCGCCCGGCTCGGGCAGTTGGAGCAGCGTGCGGCCCGGGAGAACGGGGCGAATGATGCTCTGAAGGGGGTGTTCGGCCCGAAGCTGGGCGCGCTGGTGTCGCGGATGCCCCCGCTCGTCCAACTGCTGCTGCTGCTGGCCTTGTTCTTCGGGGCGCTGAAGGGTGCGGACTGGGCTGGCATCATCGAGGGGCAGGGCCGGCCCTCGGAGACGCAGGAGGCGGGCGAGTAGCCCAGCGACATGTAGGGGAGGGGCGGCGCGTTTGGCGGCACACCGCCGGACGCGCCGGCGGCGTCGCCACTGCGGCCGCCTCCGGCGCCGCCCCAAGGGTCACAGCAACTCGCGCAGCAGGCTCACGTGCCGCTGTCGCGGGTGTCAATCTCCCCATCCTTCCATTCGTAGACCCAGAGCCAGGGGTTGCGGTCCCAGGACCCCGCGCCGTTGATCGACTCCCAGATTGCACGGTAGGCCAACCTCGGCCAGCCACTTGCTCCGCGCGGGACGACGCCCAGATCGTCCAGCGTGACGCCCTCATTGAGGCAGTCCGGGAGCGAGATGCTGCCCAGCCGCTCGCAGCGGATCGCCGTGATCGGCAGGCGGGCGCGGCTCGATTCGCGGAAGCCGCCGTAGGGTAGGCACTTGCCGACCGTCGGGACGTGCTTCAGGCGAGACGGATACTCGATCCAGTCGGATTCCGCGCCGTCGGCCTCGTAGCGCACCCGAATCTGCCCGTGGCGCACCGCGATCACGCGCTGCGTCTCGCGGCACCGCGCCACGTCGCCCACGCCGAAGTCGGCGGTGCAGGACGCGTACTGCTCCGTGCGGACGTTCCGGAACGTGCCCTTCGCGCGCGCACCTTCCGGCCTGCCCGGGGCGAAGGTGACCAGTTCCCACTCCTGGGGCGCGGCGTTCACGGCCTTGAGGCCGTGCGGTTTGGTGCCCTGCGTGCGGCGCGTCTGGGTCTTGCGGCCATCGACGATGCCGCGCATCGACCAGCCGCTCATCAGGATCGGGCGTTCCATGGTCAGTCCTCCATGTGCCGTGGGTTCGTTGCGGTGAGCCACATGCGGCGGCACTCGCCGCAGCGGACGGGCCACGATGCGTCCGGCAGCGCCGGCACGCAGCAGAGTTCGGCAGCCGACCTGCCCGCAGCGATGAGCCGCGTGCAGCCCGCGTCGGCGCCCCAGATGCTGTTGGTCGCAAGCTGCGGCTCCAGTGTACCCGCGTAGACCCGGAGCGTGCCGCCCGCGTCCTCCTCGTCGCGCGCGACCCACAGGCGGTAGTCGCTGCCCATCACGAGCCTCCTTCCGTGCGTACGAGCTTGACTTCGATGTACTCGCCGGGCTTCAGCAGCGGGCCGTCGAGTGCGGCGCGGACATCGGCCTCGGTGAGGCTGGCGAAGAAGCCGACGCCACGGTAGAAGCCTGCGGCGTCCTCGGATGGCCGATGCTTGCTCCACAGCGTGTAATCGCGCCCGTCACGCTCCTCGCCGGGCATGCACCGCCGGTCGCGCGAGAGGAACCACTTGCCATCATCCTGAGCCATCACGCGCCTCCTTCCGTGCCCTCGGGGATGAAGTCGGTGCACGCGCCGCTCGCGTGCCACGACTGCATGAACGCGATCAGCCACTCCCATTCCATCACGGCCAGCGTCGGTTGCCGGTCCGCACGCAGCAGCAGCAGGTCATGGCCCTTCAGCCAGCGGCGCAGCAGCTTGAAGCCCTCCTTGCGGGCCTTGACCTCGACGTTGAGGATGCCGGCGACGAGGAGGTCGGGGTCTTCGGGGTTGTCTGCGAGGCCGGCGGCTTGCCGGCGGCGTGCGGGTATGCCCGCGTCGCGGAACGCGTGGACGCACTCCAGTTCGATGCGGCGGCCCTTGCTGCGGGACTTCCTGCCCATCACTGCCCCCTTTCTACGGCGGCCTTGGCCTCGATGGCGAGCTCGTGCGCCTGCTCCGCGAGGCGGCGCTCCGCCGCACACCGGTCGAACAGGTATCTGCTGATCACCCGACGCGAGTGCCATATCTCCTCCTCGATGTACGCGGCAAACCCGCAGGGGCAATCGAACACCAGATAGGGCACGAGGAAGCTGGCCCACGCGATGGTGTCGTGATGCACCACGTACTGGTCTGGCAATTCGGCTGCGGCCGCCAGCAGCGCCGCGAGCCGCCCTTCGCCCTCGCCGTCGTTCCACTCGCCCCGCGAATCACAGAAGTGCGTGCGCGTGCAGTGGCTGCACTGCACCTCGCGGCTGGTCGTGTGGCAGATGGCGTTGCGGAACTCCGTGCTGACCTCGGCCATCAGTGCCCCCTTTCCGCCGGCGGGCCGGCCTGGAGCATCGCCAGCGCGTCCTTCAGCGCCCGCACGGCGCGGTCGATGATCGGGCCGCGCGGCGGAGGGTCGTCGGCGCCGTAGTTATCGGTCAGCACCGCCAGCGTGGTTTCGACCGTGATCCGCGTCACGTCAGGGGTGTCCCCATAGACCATATCAAGCAGTGTCCTCTCCCAGACGTCCGGCCAGAAGCCGACGGCCGAGGCGCGTGCGCCCTTGCGGGCGCCGGAGAGCGCGCGGATGATGAACAGCGCGTCCACGACCGTCAGTCCCTGCCACGGCTCGTCGCCGAGGAACTCGGCGGCCTCGGCGCGAGCGAATGCCGCGTCGATGGCGGGCGCCATGGCGGCATCGGCCTCTGCCTTGACGCGCTCCCAGGCGCGCCGCCCGATCTGCGTTGCGTTCATGATGCGTCCTCCTTTCTCACAGGTCGGCGCCGCGCAGGTAGGCGCCGCGCAGGTCGGCGTCGCGCAGGTTGGCGCCGCGCAG
>CAZTGH010000265.1:0-7601 GCA_964612985.1 uncultured Pirellulales bacterium | reverse complement strand
CCGGGCGCACCCTGTGTCTCTATTTCAGTCTTTGCCACGCTCGCTAGCACTTGAGAAAGAGGTCCAAGACTGTTGGGGCCATGGCTTGACGTAACCGGGTTTCAAGAGAACCCGCTGATCGTCTGCTCGCTCGACAGCCGCCTGGAATTGGCCTTCGGTCCCCAGATGGACGGTTTCGACCTCGCGGTCGAGAGCGATTCGAACCGTGGTATCACTCAGCTGTGTCACCGTAGGAAATTCGGCGCCTCGCCGGGCCGGCATCAGTACCGTCAACCATGTGCTTTTACCCGCCGCCCCCTGGATACGCAGCCACTGTGCGCGTTCCCCGTTTTCCTCTCCATCCCACGTCCCGGTCTGGAAATCGGTGGGGATCAAATCGCCCATGAGCTCTTGCTCGTACTCAAATCCCTTGAGTGAACGGCGGTCATTACCGCGGCCCTTCCAGCCCCAAAACCGCTTCTCGACGGCCAGCGGCTCCGGACCAAAGACGTAAACCTCCATATCGACGTCAAGCTGGCCGTGAAAGAAATACGCGTCGTCCGCACGTTGCTCCATCGAACGAGCGAGCAGATGCAGATTCTGCCAGACCGGCCTCGGTGACTCGATCTCATCACGAACGACCAGATAATCCGGCAGAGAACTGCGTAACGGATCGTGCTTGACGAGCATCGTGTATCGCCGGAACAACCACGGTGTTTGTTCCGGCAGTTTGGTTGTCGGGTATTCCCAGCCGGGCTTGGTCGTCTCGTGCGGAATCATAGGCACATGGTTGATCGTCCATGTGCGCTCATCCGCCACGAAAACATCGGCCTCCTCGGAGGTCGCGAAGGCCCGGGACTGGCCGATGGCGACGGGTCGCAGACCATCCATGTCCGGCCGGTTATGCATAGATGCGCTCCACGGCCTTGGCGAATAGTGGCAGGCGTAATCGATCGCCAGCGGGGTGCCAAGGCCGGCGAAGTAGAAGGACAACTCATCGCCCTGATAGTGGTTGCGAGCTGGACCCGCCTTCACCGTAACGAAAGATTCGTGATGGTCGTCATAGGCATTGCCGCGCAACATGGCCCCGAAGCCGGGAAAAGCACGACTGGAAATGTCCATGGCATGTTCCCAGCGCTGGGGAAACCGCGCCAACTGCTCGGCAAACTGGCCATCGATGCCTCGGTACAGATCCGCCATATTCCGCAATTCATCGATATAGTGTCCGGGGCTCGTGTCGCCAATCGGCGCCTTCTGCCGGGTTCCGTACCGTGGATCGACCGGAGTATGGAGCGCCGCCAGATAGTGAGCCACCTCCTGGAAACGGGGCCACTGACCGAAGGGGTCGGTCATTCCGGCATCGCGAATCTTCCTCGCATTTTCAACGATATGAAAGAAGAAGGCTGAATAGCTCAAACTCTCGGCCCAGGCGCCGCCCGGATAGCTGTCGCGCATGAGATTGCTGTGGGTCTCTTCCAGTCCATATTGGACCCATCGCGAGGCGTGCGGGTGATCCGGCATAAGCAGGCCGATCTTGAGCGGGACATTGTACATGTCGGTGTGGAAATTCGGATTGCCGACGTTGCGCCAACGCTCTTCGGGCCCCGGCCAATAATTCGGGTCGGTGAAGACGTATGCCAGAAAGGCTAGATCGCGGCTTTTCACCTCCGTCTGCCCCTGCTCAAAAAGTTTGTCGAGAAACCTGCGCACGTTGCGTGGGAAGGTCGTTGGGTTCAGCACATGACGATTGAACGGGCCGAACCAGTTCATAGCAAAGGAGTAATCGACGCTCGGAGCGTCGGAGGACCATTCGAACACCCACTCGCGCAACACCTTGTCAAGGGGAATGTCGGCGCGGCTGCGCACGAGTCGATCCATCTGCCTCCGCACTTCTGGATCGCCCGCCACGATCGCCCAGCGGCGAAATCCACCATCGCTGGGGAGGCGCACATGGACACGTCCAGGCACTGTCGCATCCCCATGGACTTCCAAATTTTGGGAGACCTTTTGAACTCCGTCTGCGGCGCGCCAAAGATTGCCGCGCACTGCCGCGAACCCGATGCCGTGGTCGGTTCCGGACCGGTAGACATAGGCGTATGGCCCCCCATTGAACCAGATATCGCGCCAGATGGGTCCCAACGTCGCAATGGGATGCTGAGGTGGTTCCAAGGTGGAGTCTTCCTTGGGCCCGCCCGGTTTGAAGGTTCGGGCATTGTAGGCATACGGGTGATAGACCACATCAGGCTTGAGAGCCGAGAGGTCGATCTTGATGGCCGAACCCTCGTCGAAATCGTATTCCTCAGTAACATCGATCCAGGGGTCCTCGACACGCACATCCAGCGTCAGCGCATAATGATGAGCCGGATTGTCAAACGTGAAAGACCGTCGTACGATGGCACGAACCGGACCGGTCTCAATCCATTCGTCCTGGACACTCCTCGGTCTCACGCCCCCCGGCCAGGCGAAATGGGCCAGTGAATCTGCCGCACTGCCACACGTGATCGAGTTGATGGGCAAGGGATCGGCTGCGTCGAACGCGATTGCATAGATTCCGTTTTCCAAGATGGTCCGACCCTTCGTCTGCCTTATTTGGAGGCGCGACACGTTCACCTTATCGACCTCTCCAATGACATGCCGGAGCACGCTGTTCTTCCTGAGTGACGTCCTAAAGAGAACCTTTAACGTTTCACGTCCCTTCAGAACAACCTCGGCGTTCAAGGGTATGACCTCATTCGGGCGATAGAACTGCGCCGGGCACGCAACACCGTCTTCTCTGACAACCCTCAGGGAACCGACGTTCATCTGACGACCGCCTGTGTCAAGCTCTACGCCGCGCGAGATCCACTCGTCAGACCACTCCTGTCCCAGAGGCTCTCGGATCACGAATTCTCCCATCACTTCTACATCAGTCACCCCGACTTGGGCGCTGTAGCCCCCTGAAGAAAGGATCGACAGGCTCAAGATGGCGGCGAAGATATCGTGAACGCTCATCGTGTCTCAGTACTCCTTCTCATATTCCGGCCTGTCAGGCGCAGCACGTGCCACGAGTATGACCCGCGTAAGCGAACAAACTCGGAGGGGCCTTCGTTCAGCGTTTCCTCTCGGACTGGGCCCAAACTCGTTCAATCGTTCAACGTCCTGATGTAGAGGTCCTTGAAGCAGATGAGCAACTCATCGTGCGAATGAAGCTGCAGGGCAATCTGTCCATTCGCCCCCACTCCATGTCGGCGATGCGTTTGGTCATCGAGCACGCCAGAAGCATCAAAGTCTGTAATGCGCCGGTTATTGACAAAAGTCTCGATCTTCATACCGTCGCACAGCAGATCCAATGAGTTCCAGGCATCTGGGTTCGTATCCGCATACACCAGTGTTGTTTGAAGAGCCGCCTTCGGTGCCTGCTCCGGTATGATTCTCGAGTTCTCCAGGCTTGGATGGATCCAACGATTGACAGCCGCTGTCTCGTCATAGACCAGTCCCGTGCGGAACGGCATTGGCGGATGGACATCGATCTGAGGCCCGTTCAGCCAACCTCCGAAACGGGCATCAGACGAGTTATCATAGCGACTGCGGAATTGCACACCGCTGTTCCCTTTCGAAGAGCGGAAGACCTGGAACTTGAGATGAAGTTCGAAATCGTCGTAGTCGTCCTCGGTTATCAACCAGACATAGTGGTGTTCCCGCTTTCCGATCGAGTCGCAAACAATGGCGCCATCCTTGACCGTCCAGAAGGCCTCGTCACGGTCCCCGGGAAGACAGGCGACTTTCCAGCCGGACAGGTCTTTGCCGTTGAAGAGCGATTTCCATCCGTCCTGCTCAGAGTACTCCAGGTCCATGGGACGAAGAGAGACTCCATTCTCCGTGGGAAAATCCTCAGGCACTTCTTCGGAGACCGTACGCCCCGCCAGCCATTGGACCGCGCGGATTATAGTCGTCTGAACGCCCGCACAGCGAATGCTCTCTGGGAATCGAGCGTCTTGCCAAATATGTCCAAAGGTGGAGTTGTAGACTCGTCCCTTGCCGTAATCGATCACCCATTCAATGGGCCAGTTCTTTCCCGTCTGCTCGTCATGGGCGTACGACAAGACTTCCATGTTCTCTGCCGGCCCTCTCGCATAGGTATACACTTCAATATCCGGAGTCCTCCAATGTTTTGGGTATCCCCGATTGATGGGATGATCTTGGAGTACGTGGATGAGAATATCACGACGAGGACCGTGACTCGTATGTTTTCCTTCACCGGGCGGAATCCGTACCACCTTTCCCTGGTCGGTGACCTCAAGTGCATATCCCTGATCGGCCTTCCGCCATCCCAAGCCGATCATTCGGTTGTATGCCTCCCATTCGGGAAAAGCGTTATTAGCGGAATGGAAGATAAACACACCGCCTCCCTCTCGCACATAATGTTCGAAATCAGCCATGACCTTGCCGGGCCACGGCACACCGTTGACCAGACTGTTTGTGTTCTGGACAACGACGTCGTATTGCTTGAATTGAGGCCGCCACTGGCTCCAACCAGCCGCGTCTCCGGTGGGCGGACTTGTTGACACATCAACGTCACATATGCCGGAAGAGCGCAATATGCTCTTGATGCATTCGGTCGTGTGGCGCCAATCATGGTTACTGTAGCCGTCCACGATCAATACGCTGATGTTTTCAGACTCCGCTGCCGATGAGAGTGAACAGGCAAGCAGCAAGAGGCTCAGGGCTGCCTTCCCCCAGAGGCTCCTTTCGGTCGAAGAAGGCCCGGACCCGGGTATTTCGCTCTGTTTCATTGCACTGTTTCTCCTCAGATATTCGCCACCGCTGTTCATCCTGCCTGCCCCCAGATGCATATGTCAGTGCTCTGCTGGCAAGGCAAGCCCTTACCCAATCAACATCGAATCTCTGTCGACAATCGAACCAGCGGTTATGATAGCATGACAGCATTCAGTGGATCAATACTGCTGCGTCCCGAACTGTTTCGCGACCTGCCGGCGCAGTCAAGCACCCCGTTGTGGTTTTGCGACCGAGGCATCTCGAAAACCGAATTGGGACTGGGTTCCTGCGCAAGGCTAAAAGGGCCATACCCGCAAGCATGCGACCCGATGCGATACATGGCAGTGCACACTGAGAAGCGGAGCTGACACCGTCGGAACGACCTGATCAAGAGGCCCGGCTTCACGCTATTCTCAGCCCATCGTCCCCACAGGGGTCAACGTTCCACCAGTCCATTACCCCCTGATAGCAGCAATGCGTACGAGTTGATGGCACAATGGTTTACACCACACCATCTTCCGCATTGCCGAATCCATGGCACCGGTATGACACCGCGTGTGCCGCGCCTCTTGGCGTCATTCACCCGGCGTGTCTATTCGCGACTGCACAACGACAACCAGTCATCACTCTGCCAGGATCTCGATGCCGCAGATCTGCGGGTTCTCGACGTTGGGCGTGAAGCCGATCACCAACTGGCCGTTTTCGACGGATACGCCCTTGTACTTCTTGACCAGGGGCCTGAGTGGCCCGACGGTCTGGAACAGGTCGAGGTCCTCCAGCGTCTCATGGCCCGGCACACTGACGGAGAAGACCCGCTCGCCCGGTCCCATGATGCCCTCGAAGGTCTCCGCAAAATGCAGGCGGACGGTGTACTTTCCGTTGGGCACCGTGAACTCGTACGCGTACATGCTGTATCGCTCGGTCTCGTAGATCCGCTGGATGTCCGTGCCGGTGATCCCCACGTTCGGGCGGTCGATGGTCATGCCGTTGTCCGCGCCCCAGGTCTTGCCTGCGCCCAGCTCCTGGTCCGCAGCCCAGACATTGCCGAACTCGTCCTTGTACGACTGAAAGGCCCCGCAATCGACCCGCAGTGCGAACTTGCTTGCAGCAGTCGCCGCGGGCGTCTTGAAGATGTGTTGAGCGAACAGATACAGGTTCTTGGCCCATTCGGTCCCATCGTGGCCATGGGAGTCGACGTGCCAGATATGCGGCACGTCGTTTTCCTTGAGGTAGTTGTGGAGACCCTGGCTGATGCGGATCAGGCCGTCCTTATTGCCGCAGGCGAGCCAGAGCAGCTTCAGCTTCTCCCGGGCGGTGGCGGGGTCGGGCACCAGCTCGGCGGGAGCTTTCGTGTTAGGGGCCGAGGAGAACCCGCCGACCCAGGCGAAGACGTCCAGGTGACCGAGACCGAAATTCAGGGATTGGCCGCCCCCCATCGACAGGCCCGCCAGGGCCCTGTTCTCACGGTTCGCGTACACCGAATACCTGGCCTCGATGGCGGGGATCACGTCCTGGAGCAGATCGTTCTCGAAATTGGCGAACGCCGGGGCGGTGGCGTAGACATTCCCCTCGGCGCGGTCGTTGACTTGGGCCCGGCCGTTGGGCATGACCACGATCATCGGCTGGATCTTGCCGTCGGCCAGCAGGTTGTCCAGGATGTTCTCCGGTTGGCAGAGGCGCTGCCATTCCGTCTCGTCGCCGCCAATGCCGTGCAACAGGTACAGCACGGGGTACTTACGTTCGGTGGAATAGCCCGGAGGGGTGTAGACGAGCATCTTGCGCCGCGTCCCGACCGTCTTGGAGTCATACTCCACCATCGTCATTTCGCCGTGAGGGACATTCTCTCGCCTGGCATTGAACCCGGCGGGCGGATCGGCGAAGGCGGGCTTGTCGTCGGGTCCCAGTTCGATCGGTCCGCCAAATCCGCCTCGTCTACCACCTCCGCGGGCATCTTGTTCAGGGCCCCGTTGAGCGGGCGAAGCTTGGTCCCGGAACAGTAGTGGCGCGAACTCGCGCAGGCTGCGCCGCCAGGAGAGAAACTCATGGGCCGTATCCGGAGAAACGTAGAAGGCACTGTTGATGCCGGCTTGCTGCAACGCGTCGGCATTCGCCTTGGGATCCCCGCCGCGTCTGCCACGACCGCCGCCGAGTTCACGGCTCCCATAACTGACGAACACCAGCTTGACCTTCTCCTTGAAGCCAGGCGTGTTGTTGACATCCTCGAGGGAAATCGACCCGCCGCTGAAGAGGCCGATATGCGAGAACGTGTCCAGGTTCTTCAGGGTGATCGTCTTGGTTTCCATGCCGCCCATGGACAGGCCCGCCATAGCGCGATGGGGCTGATCGGAGAGCGTGCGGAAGTGGGCATCGACGTAGGGGATCAACTCGTCGACGAGGACCGTCTGGAAGGGTTTGATGTCGAAATTCCTGAGACCGCCGAAACGGATCTCGTTCGTCATGCCGTAGGTCATCACGATGAGGAAGGGCCTGATCTTGCCCTCGGCGATCAGGTTGTCCATGATCAGGTTGGCGCGACCCTGGTTGCTCCAGGCGGTTTCATCCTCGCCCCAGCCGTGCTGGAGGTACAGTACCGGATAGCGCTGGGTCAGGTCCTTGTCGTAGTCGGGCGGTGTGTACACAAAGGCCCGGCGCGAGGTGTTCGTGCTCTTCGAAGGGAACAGAATCTGCTGTACTCGGCCATGGGGAACGTCCTTGAGGGCGTAGAATTCCCGGTCGTGAGCGGGGATTTCGATGCCGCTTTCCCACCGCGTCGAACCGTAGAAATTCAAGGCGCCGGGATCGTTGAATGTCCCCCCATCCACCGTGAGATGGTAGTAGTGAAAGCCTTCGTCCAGCGGTCGTGCCGT
>CAZTGH010000264.1:0-7671 GCA_964612985.1 uncultured Pirellulales bacterium | reverse complement strand
GCCCGATCGCCGCCCTCCGAGCGGCGCGCGCGGCACAGATCGCCGGCTGGAAGGCCACGAGCAACGTCTTCGCCGCACAGCATCTGGGCATGCCGCCCTCGGGCACCATGGCCCATTCGTACGTACAGGCTCACCCGTCGGAAGAGCAGGCGTTCCGCGAGTTCGCGTCAATCTATCGCGAGAAGACCATCCTGCTGGTCGACACCTACGATACCACCGAGGGCACCAAGATCGCCGCCCGTGTCGCCCGCGAATTCCTCAAACGCGGCGTCAAGCTGCGCGGCATCCGCCTCGACAGTGGCGATGTCGTCGCGCAAAGCCGGTTCGCACGGGACCATTTCCAGCAGGAGGGTCTGGACTTCATGGGAATCTTCGCCAGCGGCAATCTGGACGAATTCAAAATCGAAGACATGCTGGCCGCCGGCGGCCAGTTCGACGGCTTCGGCGTCGGCACACACTTCACCGTCTCGAAGTACGCTCCCTCCGTCGGCATCGTCTACAAGCTCTCCCAGTATGGCGACCGCCCCCTGCACAAGACCTCTCCCAAGAAAGCGACTCTGCCGGGCCGTAAGACCATTCTCCGCACGGACGCGCCCCAGTTCGAAAAAGACATCGTCCGCCCCTACGACCCCGACGCCGACGATCTCCTCCACCCCTTCGAAACCACCGAGCCCCTCGAAACGATCCAACAGCGGCTCCGAGACCAACTCGCTTCTCTGCCGGATGAGGTCAAAGAAATCCGCAGACCCGCAAGCTATCCCGTGGACTTCGTCGACTTCCCTGGAACCTGACGCGATCAGCGGTTCGATGAGAACCACGCAATAACTCTCTGATGGCTCTCTGAAGGAATGTGCGGGTGAAGCTGTAGCGTTTTGGTTTCATGGCTTCCCGTGGTCGTGTGGCGGTTTCCGTTCGGCCGCCCCCTTCCTTTCCATTGGCCATAGCGGACGAAGGCCAATGGAAAGGAATGTCTTTTCGCAAGACCGCTGCGCAGCAAGAGGACAGATGCATCCCGGCCCGTTTTCTGGACGCTGTTGCGTTTCTTCCGCTGGTTCCAGAAAGAACGCACCGGCCGATTGCAGTACGTCTGCAGCGGCATGTGGAAGCCGTACCTGAAGGGGGTGGCCAAATCCTCGACGAATTTCAAGCGGCGATCCGAAGAGGCAGCCGGAAGACACGTTTGAAGTCCGGTATCTATCGCGATGAAAAGGTCGACCCGCCCATGATGATGACGTCTCGTCTTCGCGCGCGGGGCGTGACCTTCAAATCGGTAAGTTGACCGTTCATGAGACGACCTTCGACTACAGTGCGGTGCGGAGCGTGAAGCTTGAAGTCGACGTCCCATTGCCTGGGCCATGCCGGGAAGAGTCTGATCTTGCCTTCGTCCGCCTGAAGCAACATGGTTTGCAGGGCCATCATCAGGTTGCCGCCATGGTCCTGATCCGGGATCCAGTCGAAGTTCGGTCCCCAGAAGGCGGGGAAGCGGCTGGCGGCATGTTTGTTCTTCGCGCGATCCACAACGTAATCGGCAGCTGTCTCGGTCAGGCCCAGAAAGGCCGCCTGTGTGTCGTCCTGTCGCCATCCGTTGTTGCCTTTGACCGGGCGACGCTCGAACGTCTTTAGGCCCACCTCAAGGTCGGGCTTGCCCACTCCATAGAGTCGGAACGGAAAGACCGCGTACAGTTCGGGGTTTTCCGAATTGCCGCGACCGCCGTAGACCTTACCGGCGCCCAAAATGTACCGATTGCCTTCGATCTCTTCCATCGGCAGAGGCGGGACCTTTTCGGCCAGCCGCATCCACAACGCCCGGCGAGCCGAACCGGTCTGGCTCACCGGCAGCGCGAGCAGGCCTTTGAGCACCCAGCGCAGTCCCGCAATGTCGGGTGTCGGGTTCTCGGCGTCCTGGAGCGTTTCCAGTGCCTGCGCCGGATACATCCTCATGCGTCCTGTGCTGTCCGTCTGATAGTGCTGGTCCCAGAACGTCAGCAGCGAATCCGACATGGGCAGCAGCGTCTCCTCCAGGAATCGTTCGTCGGTGGTGTAGGCATAGTAATCGAGCATCATCGCCAGAAGTTCCGGCGAAGCCGTGTACTCGCGGCGGATGTACGGATTGGTCAGCTCGCCGACGGGCAGATCAGCCGACCGCTCCCACCCATAGTTGGTGTTGTTGTACATGCCCCAGAAATAGACGGTCTCGCCAATAAAGGCGCCCTCGTGATCGTACCAGACTTGCGTGCGGCACTCCGCCAAGGGCAGCATCGCCTGATACATACGAAACAGGGGGACCATCATATCAAAGTCGCCACAGGCCAGCATCGGCCAGTACGGCAGGCGGGTGTTCTGCCACCAGTAGGGCCCGCCCCAGGCGCGATAGTCGGCATCGAAGCCGTCTCCGTCAACCGTGAAGATCGAACCGTTGAACTTAATCGGGTAAGCCCCCCGCCCGGCACACGCGGTGATCCAGCGTTGCAGCGTGTAAACCCGCGTGAGCGTTTCAAGATCGGGCGACCCGCCCACGCGTATCCAACTGCGACTCCAGAACACGTCCCACCAGGCGCGGTGACTTTCCCGGGCCGTTTCCAGGCTCTGAGCCTGACAACGCGCGACGCTTCGGTCCAACTGATCGAGCCACCGGCTGGCCGAATCCGTCTGGGCACAATGCGGGTAGATGGAAAGGACAAATCGCTGACGAGCCGCCGAGGATCGGAGTGTGGTCGCGTTTTTGTTCACCAGGCCGGCCCCTTCCATCCGAGCGCCGAAGGTG
This sequence comes from uncultured Pirellulales bacterium, assembly GCA_964612985.1. Classification (GTDB taxonomy): domain Bacteria; phylum Planctomycetota; class Phycisphaerae; order Sedimentisphaerales; family Anaerobacaceae; genus Anaerobaca. The sequence continues at coordinate 4,907 of CAZTGH010000264.1, read as the reverse complement.
CGTCCCAGAAGCGGATCGGTCAGCTTGCTGATCAATCCCTCCAGACCTTGATGTCTGAGATTGTTCTCCCAGATCGACTCTTCATTGCGGTGATACCAGACGACGCGGTCCTGCTGATCTTCAACCACGGTGTCGGGATGGACGTAGACGCGGAATGGAGCACCCTGAAGGCCGTAGGCGCTGTTGAGCTCCTTTCCCGTCAGTTCGCGCCGGGTAGTGCGCCAGATATCGAGTGCTACCTGGACGTCACAAGGCACAGCGCTATCAACCTCAACCCGAATCACCGGGTTGTTTGCGTCGACCCAGACGGTCAAAGTGACGGCCCGATCGGGCTCGCCGGCGGTAATGACGATTTCACCCTGGCGCAGCCGCAGGACCTGTTGGAAGGGCACGCTCTCGACGAACGGATTGGGCGTAAGCGACACGCGCACGCGACCGAGCTTCAGCAGGCGACCGTTCTCGCTCCAGGCATCCGTCTTGCTGAGCAGAAGCCAGAGGTCGCCACCGCGCTCGACCCAGACGTTCATGCCGATATCCCCATTGCCGATGGGCATCGAACCGTTGCAGTCTTCGCTCGGCGTTTCCCACGTGACGTTGCAGGCGTTCAGCGGATCGCCTGACTCCGTCCAGGCTCCAGTCGGGCGGCAGTACAAAAGCAACAGAGCCGTCAGCACAGTCATTCCTACGCACGATACCCTCTTCATGGTCAGTCCTTCCCTCTTGTGTTGCTGCCAACGAACTTGACAAAACGCGTTTGGCCGGCCGGCACTTCCACGGAAACCGAGCGCGTTAGAGGCAGACCCTGGCCGCTGCACAACAGCGAAGCGTCGGAGACAGAAACGCACGGGGTCAGGGTGACGCGGGCAACCTGACTTTCATCCACGACAGCCGGCTCCGTGGGCGTCTTGGTCACGCCTCGATTGTTGACAATCTCGACGATCCAGCCCGAGGCGATACGGTTGATCTGGTACTGCACCACATCGCCTTCCACGCGAATCGGCAGCAGGGAATCCCGCAACCGGGCTAAGCGGGCATTCGACACCGCCGCCGGTCGATCTGTCGCGGGATTCGTCCACGCCTCCAATACTTCGACCGCACCGGTGCCCTTCAGACGATCATAATCCTCGCCCAGGGCTTTGACGTGTCGCTCGTGTACGAGCAGACGACCGCCGGCACGGAGCGCATCGAAGAGGTTGGCGACAAACTGGGCGTCAAATTGGTGGTCTCCTACCAGCAGCAGAATCGGGTAAGAGGCCAGTATCTCCGGCCCGGCATTCGACAGAATCACGTCGAACATCTCCCCGTAAGGCGTGGGGCGCAGATAGCTCTTCTCGGGATTCACCCGATCGGGGGGCGTATGAATATGGTCGGAGCCAGGAAACAACTGCTGCTGAAACAGATCCCGCGTTTCCAGATCACCCGGGGTGTTTTCCAGAATCCCCCACGGGCGACCCTGGTAGGCATTGTAGCCGGCATAGTGGTCCAGCACGATGGCGACCGGCGTATACGGCACACCGGGATCATGGCTCTGCATCGTCGCGAAGACCTCCGTGGCCGCACGCCCGTGCTCGGTCAGCGTCCAGTTCGGATCGCCTTCTTCGAAAAAAATGGACACGCTGTTCTCGGGCGTGACCAACGTTGCGCCGGCAAACCAACTGTGCAACCACAGCCGGCGGTAGAAGCTCAGCGAATGCCCCGCGTCCAGACCCCGCGCGTACGATCCTTCCATCCGCAAGGGTCCATTGGTGGTACACGATCCGGCGAACCACGGGCTGACCTGGATGGAGAACGGCCTGGCCCATTGGCGGGCGGCTCCTCGCGCGAAGGCGATCTTCGACTGGGTGAAGGCGATGTTCTCGCCCAACTCCAGACCGATGACCTTGCTGCCCCATTCGCCGGCGTAGGCCTCGTAGTGGGAGTGTCCTGTCACGCTGATCGTACGGCCACGCATGGCACGGTGTCGGGTCAGAAAGTAATCGCGCACCTGGTCATAGCATTCCTTCCGTCTCTTCGGCCGCCTGTCGTAGCCCCTCAGGCCCGCCGGCTTGATGAAGGTCTTGAAGGTCTCGAACTCATCGCCGAATACGTTGCGATGCCACTTCTCGTCGGTCGAGAGATTGTGGAAGTAATAGCCCCACTCGCCCAACTGGATGGCCACGAACACGTGGTTGTCGTCCATCACCTGTAATGCGGCTTCATCCGCATCGGTCAGTTGCGATCGTCCCTGCTTGACCTGGAACTCGGCGCCGTACGGGGGATAGCCCACCACCGGCCAGTTGATCTGGGCAAAATAGCGGTAGAGATCAGCGTTGGCGGCCACCGTGGCCGGACCTGGATCGAAGCCGTTACCCAGCCCGACCTCCCTCATGCGCGCGACCAGGCGTTTGACCTCCTCCAGATTCCCTGGACAGCCGTACAGAGGGAAAACCGGCCCGGATTGTCCAGCCAGGTGCTTCAATCGCCAGACATCCGGCGGCTCGACAAGAAAGACATCCTGGGCCTGCGCCACAGCACTGTGTAACCAGAGCCCGACAAGAAGCCCCGCCGCACCTGCCAGGATACGGACACACCGCGAACGAACTAGCATATCCATTGCAAATCCCCTTCTCTTCTTTCTGCTTCATCGCCTACAGCGCCGCCTTCGACTGTTCCGACGATACACCCCGGGTTATCGTGAATCCTCCCGCTTCACCGGGGCGCTGCTTCCTGTCGGGTCACGATCGGCACATAGCCTGTTTCCATACCCTCCGGGGGTGTGACGAACAGGGTTGGATCAAGCTTCGCTAATTCTCCTGTCGTTGGTGGCGCCATGTAGTCCCGGTTAACGGGCCAATGCGCGTGGATCTTCTCGACCAACGCCTGCAATTTCGCCTTCTTGGCGGCACTCCAGTTGTATTGTTGGAACGAAGGCTGATCGACGAAGCGATACCAGCGGTAGGTCACCATGGAACCATCCACCAACCTGACCTGAGACGGTCCGCTGGCCGGTCCCGGCTGACGCCACGCGCCGCTGTCAGGCGAGGTATACGGTTCGCCCGGCTGGGCCAGTTTGAACTCCTGGTCTAACAGATTGGTCTCCGGCGGCACCTCCGAAGCGGGAACTGCCACCCATTGCTCGCCTTCTCGCCGGAAGTACTGCGGGAAATGCCCCATGGGACCCGTGTCCTCCGCGAACCACTCCAATCCCCAGACGTTGTCCTCATAGACCTCGGTATCGAAGATTTTCTCAACGCCCGCTATCTTCGTGCCCGCCTGGTCGTAGCGCGTCGTACGCGTCGTCAACGTTGCCTTCCAGGCCCCCTTCTCATCGAACCGTCCCGAGCAGCGGGGCCCACCGTCGCGCCACGCCTTGAACGCGTCGTACAGGGCCGCCTTCGAGTAGTACATCACATCCTGGACCAACAGCGTCCTGCCCTGCTCATCGACCGGGAATTGCAGTCGTGGAATCTTCGAGTAGACCACCCCATTGGCGTCGCGTGACTCAAAGCAGGGAACGGTATTGATCTCCATGGCGCCGCCGCCCATGTTACCGGGGCGGGCATCCAGCCCCCGACCGTAAATAAAGGGATAATCGAAGAGTTTTCCAATCTTGCTCCACGTCTCGGGGATGTAATAGGCAATCGGTCCCTTAAAATTGGCCGCGCTGAGAAAGCAGGTCCAGGCCTGATCTCCCGTAGGCGGGTCTCCCGTCGTCGGTTCGGTAAAGGGCAAGGCCATATAGGTGTAGCCCAGGAATTTGCCGTTCGGATTGCCCTCAAAAGGCAGCGCGTCGGGAGGGATGAGCAGGCGGTTGCTCAGTTGGGCGATGCCCAGCCGATGATCGGGAAGCGCTTCATTATCATAGAAGAACGACCATCCAGGCGAGCCGACCTCGTAGTCGTAACATTGTGGGGTCGCGTTCATGCTGAATTTCGGCGGACCGTACCGGAAGTGATTCCGGGCCCAGTAGCCCAAGCCCCCTTCGACGGTCTGAAACACGCTGCTCCACGTAGGTCCCCGCGCGGGCCAATTGTCGCGGGCCAACGTCCCGACCGGCGCCAGCGGTTTATCCTTGTTGTCGGAGTTGTCCGGCGTAATCCAGGCGCTGGGAAGGCCGATCTGGAAGTGAGCGATCGGTTTGTCGATCAGGGGCCAGACCGCCGCGTAGAATCCCATCCCTGCACCATACTCGGCCCGGGCTTTCGGGCGTGATGCGCTGTAGCCAATGTAGCCATGCAGACCGCGAAAATGGGCGGTTACAACGCCGGTCTCCAGCTCCTCTCGGACAGTCGCAGTTCCTTGCCCCACACACATCCCGGGCAGAACCAAAAGGGTAACGATGGTCGGTAAAGCGTTCTTCATGGCAATTTCCTTCAAACACCAGCATCATACACTGCACGTCGCACAACTCTATATTGGTTTCCCTGGCAGCGGGATTCTTCGTCATCTCGCCGCTGTCCCACAGGACCTTGTTTGCCAAGGAGTCTTCATTATACACGCGAAATCGCCTCTTTGCATCCTCGCGACAGGAGGTGGGTGCATGGCCGCCGTTTTTGGGGACGATTGTGCCGATAGAGAGGGAGAGGCGACGACAGTTCGACGAGGGCGGGCCACAGCAAGCAGGACCGCCTTCCGCTATCGCCACCCCCTCTAGCCGACCGAGGGGGCACTCTCCCGCCACAGGGTCATCCCTGAATGAGCTAGGCCCTGTTAGTGGCCCTGCCGGATCCTGTTTGGCTTCGGCGGCGCCTCTGCCTACGCCAAACAGGTGGCCGCGAATGCCAGCATGGCCCACGCAGCCCGCGAAGTGGCCGCCTTCGGCCAGCCTTACCTGCCCACCACCCCCTACCGACAAGCTCGCCATAGCCCGTCGAGAACCGTCAACTTTCACATCCGAACCATCAGGTCGCCCTCCGGTAGGACTTCAG
>CAZTGH010000263.1:0-7684 GCA_964612985.1 uncultured Pirellulales bacterium | reverse complement strand
CTGCGAGGCGCTTCCCTGGCGGGCGTGCTTCTGGGACGGGCCGGGATCGTCAGCGCCGACGCCGTCCGCCCAGCGTCCGAGAAGGCGGGCGCCAGGCGCGTCCTGCGGATCGCTCACATGACGGACCTCCACGTGCAGCCCGAGCGAGGGGGTGACCAGGGCCTGGCGGCAGCACTACACCACGTGCAGAACCTCAAGGACCGACCCGACCTGATCCTCACCGGTGGCGACACCGTCATGGACAGCTTTGCCCAGGACGATACACGCACGACGCTCCAGTGGAACCTGTTCAAGAGCGTGATGAAACAGGAGTGCTCCCTCCCGGTGCGATCCTGCATCGGCAATCACGACACGTGGGGCTGGAACCGAGAGCGCAGCGGAACCACGGGCAGCGAGCCGCTGTGGGGCAAGAAACGGGCGGAACAGGAACTGGGCCTGCCAAATCGTTATTACAGCTTCGACCAGGCAGGCTGGCACTTCGTCATCCTCGACAGCACCTACCCCGACGGTAACGGCGGGTATATCGCCAAGCTCGACGACGAGCAGTTCGACTGGCTGCGATCGGACCTGGCAAGCACGAGCAAGGAAAAACCCGTGCTGCTCGTGAGCCACCAGCCGATCTTCTCGGCGGCCCCCTTCTTCAACAGCAAGGGGGAGCCGGATGGAAACTGGACGCTCAATCGAGCGACGATGAACGTCGACGCTCGGAGCCTGTGGGAGCTGTTCAAGCAGCACCCCAACGTCAAGCTCGCACTCAGCGGCCACCTGCATCTTGTCGATCGCGTCGACTATTGCGGCGTGACGTACCTGTGCAACGGCGCCGTCTGCGGAGCGTGGTGGAAAGGCGACCATCGAGAGTGCGATGAAGGCTACGGCCTGGTCGATCTCTACGATGACGGCTCCTTCGATCAGCAGTACGTCGCCTACAACTGGCACCCGGTGCCGGAGCCTGCTGATCACGCATAGGGACCGACTCACCCAGACAGCGAGAATACCGCAGCGTCCGGTTACAGTCCGAAGACGAGGCCGATACCGGCGTTCCAACTGCTGTAATCCTCGGCGAAATCGCGACTGACGTAGGCGTTCAAGGACGTACGCTCGCCGCGCAGGGCCATACCGGCGCCGAGGGTCTGGTAGTTGTCGATCGCGGCATCGTCGAGGAAGCGGGTGTCGGTGAAGAAGCCGTTGGCATAGATCGAACGGGCCGTTGAGACGGGCAGATCGATCATCACACCGTTCTTTAGGACCTGCTGATCCAGATCCGGGTCGATCTTGACGTCTTCGATCTCCAGCTTCACGCTGTCAAAATACGAGTACTGATTGGCCACCACCAGCAGGATGTCCTCGGCCAGCTTGAGCTCGAAGCGGTTGGCGATGCCGAACTGCGTCAGCAATCCGCCCACGGCGCCGTCGTAGGTCCCGATGCCGTGGAGACCGGTGAACGGGGTGATCTGCCATCCGAAGGCATCGTCAGGGCCGCGCACGATCGGCCGAATCCCCAGACCCAGGTCGCCTCCGCCGCCATAGACTTCGGTTCCTTCCGAATCCATGTACTGGCCGGAAGCGCTTCCGATCAGGGACAGATGCCGGTTGATGTTCAGCCACCAGGGCAGGTGGAGCTCGTAGTCCGCACCATCGGCGGTCCCGACGGGCGTGTCCGCTTCCGACTGCTTCGTATGGAACCAGATGCCGGCATGCTTGTCCGGCACGCTGCCCTTTGTGACGTGCGGAACCCGATAGAGGCCGAAGGTGCCGAAGGCGCGGTCCGCCATGCGCGCGGTCGCCGAGGAGGGATTGCCGTCGGTGATCGCGGCGGCCGAATTCTCCGCCACCGCCTGCACCAGCTTGGCCACCTCGCTGTCGCCCTCTTCCAGCAGCCAATCGGTCAATTGCTCCTCCAAGTCGTCCCGATCAGTCCCGGTAAAGGTCCGGTCCAAGCCCGTCAGCGACGAGGTGACCCGCAGTTGGGTCTCGCCCTGCACCTCGATCGTGATGGCGTCGGGAATACCGTAATAGGTAACGTTACCCGTGAAATTGCTCCCGACCAGCGGTGCGAATGCGTCTTCATTGTTAATGAGCGCTTCAATCAGATCGGGCAGAGAACTGGCGGACTGGGTGATGGTGCCGCCGCTGTAGGTCGCCTCGACACCGAAGAGATCGGCAGCGTATCCTGCACCGGGAAGGGCGAGAATCGCCAGGAAGATGGCCGCGATGGTGAACAGACTGTACCGCATGAGATGCTCCTTGTATGGTCCTGTCCAGTAAACTTCGGTGAACGGATTCACCGTGCCGTTTCCCCCGGAGATGTATCCGTGCCTTCCGGCACACGGCCCGACTCGGCCCGCATGCTCATATCGAACGGCGGACGTGGTGGTCTTGAGAAAATCGGAGAGAAAAAGGACCTTCCGGAGGTCCCCTGGCACCGCCTGCGGTGCGTTCGCTGCGGCGAGGCGTGCGGTGCGACCGATAAACATTCCGGGGTCAGCATTGGACCGATACGGCCACTGGCGGCATACCACGACTGGATGGCGGAACAGGTCGGACACATTTTCTGTGCGCCTTTCGGATGGAGCCTGCCGAGGCCGGGGCTTGACCGGGCGGGACTCGTCGGGTAACACTTCCGGAGATGCCATTGGATCAGGATCAGTTCAGGGCGATCGTTTCGGGCCGGCGAAGAGACTTCCGGGCGCGAACGGCACGGCTTGCGCTGCGTGCGGCTTCGGTCCCGTATGGCGCGGTCGTCCGCGTTCGCAACGGACTGTACGACCGCCAGGTGCTGCGGAGCCACCGGGCCAATGTCCCGGTCTTCTGCGTGGGGAATCTCACGACGGGCGGGACAGGCAAAACACCTCTGGTGGCCTGGCTGGCCCAATTGGTGGGCGAGGAAGGGTTTCGTGTCGCCATTCTGACGCGGGGATACAAGGCTCGCCAAGAGACGACGGTGGGCGGAGCCCAGCCTGTGACTGCGACGGACGAACCGGCGGAACTGGCGGCGGCGTGCCCCCGGGTCCCGGTGATCGTCAATCCCGACCGCGTGGCCGGGGCAGCCGAAGCAGTCCGCAATCACGGGGCCCAGGTCCTGGTGATGGATGACGGTTTCCAGCACCGCCGCCTGGCACGGGACCTCGATATCGTCACCATCGATGCCACACTGCCCTTTGGGTATGGCCGGCTGCTTCCGGCGGGGCTGCTGCGAGAGCCGATCAGTGGCCTGAAGCGGGCCCATGCGGCGGTTCTGACCCGCAGCGACCAGGTTTCCGACGAGGACCTGGGTCAGATTGAAACACGAATCCGCCAAATCAGACCCGATCTCGTCCTCGCCCGCTCCGTTCACGCTCCCGTCGCGGCGCGTGGATACGAGGGGATCGACATTCCGCCGGAGCGGCTTTGCGGCAGAAAGGTGTTCGCTTTCTGCGGCCTGGGCAATCCGGGCGCTTTTTTCGCTACGGTCCGGGCTTGCGGATGCGTCCTGATGGGCTCTCAGGCCTACAACGATCATCACGCCTATACCGACGCCGACGTGGCGGAACTGTGCCGAAAGGCCCGCTGCGACGGAGCCGACCTGCTGCTGACCACGCAGAAAGACTGGACCAAAATCGCACCCCTGAACCGACCCAACGACGCCCCCGAGGTGGCCTATCTGGCGATAGAGCTTCAATTTACGTCGGGCGGGGACTCGCTAAAGACCTTGATCGAACGGGCCCTGGGCGGTACAATGTCGCCCTTGTAGAGATTTGGGAACCAACCGCATCCGTTCGGTTATCCGGTATGTATGAACATCTACTGAAGACGATCGGCAGCCTCGGAGCGCCGAAGATTCTCGTCGTTGGCGACTTCATGCTCGACGTGTACGTCTATGGCGACGCGGTGCGCATCAGCCCCGAGGCGCCGGTGCCCGTGCTGAAGGTCACGCAGACCGAGTACCGCTGCGGGGGCGCCGCCTCGGTGGCGGCCGACCTGGCGGCCCTGGGCGCTGCGCCGGTGTGCCTGGGGATCGTCGGCGACGACGCTGAGGGTCGGCGTCTCACCGAGACCTTGGCGACCCTGGGCGCCGACGTGCAGGCCCTGCGCGAGACTGCCGACCGCCCTACCGTGACCAAACAGCGGCTCATCGGTCTGGCCCAGCACCGGCACAAGCAGCAGTTGATGCGAATCGACCGTGAAACCGCCGATCCGATCTCGATCGAATTGGGCGACGAGATGCTCCGGAAGTATCGCGAACTGCTGCCGGGCGTCGATGTCGTCTGCCTCCAGGACTACAACAAGGGCGTCCTGACGAGCGCGTTGTGCCAGCAGATGATCGTACTGGCTGCGGAGGCGGGCAAGAAGGTGCTCGTGGACCCGACGCCCGGTCGCGACTATGCCAAGTACAGCGGGGCAACGCTGATCACCCCGAACCGGCGCGAGGCCTCGGTGGCATGCGGATTCGAGATTCGAACCGCCTCCGACGCCGCCCTGGCCGCCAGCAATTTGCTCAAAGATCTCAGTCTCGAAGCCGTCGTGATCACCCTCGACAAGGAGGGTGCCTATCTGGCGACGGATGGGGTCAGCGAACTGATCTCCGTCAAGCCGCGAACGGTTTACGATGTGACGGGGGCCGGGGACATCGTCCTGGCGACGCTGGCGGTGAGCCTGGCCGCCGACAGCGATTACCTGACCGCGGTGCATCTGGCCAATATTGCCGGCGGGGTCGAGGTCGAGAAGTTCGGCGCTGCGACCGTGACCCGCGCCGAGATGGAGCGGGAGATCGCGCGTCTCTACGGCGCCCGAAACAACAAGCTCCGCTCGCTGGAGGCGCTGCTCGAAGAGCTTTCCTGGCGTCGCGATCGCCATCAGACGGTCGCCTTCACCAACGGCTGCTTCGACGTGCTTCATCGCGGGCACATCGAATATCTGGAATTCTGCCGGGCCCAAGGCGACGTAGTTGTGGTGGGCCTCAACAGCGACCGCTCGGTACGGGCTCTGAAGGGCTCGGGCCGGCCGGTCAACAACGAACAAGACCGGGCCGCGGTGCTCAGCGGTCTGGAAACGGTGGATTTCATCACCCTGTTCGACGACCCGAGCGTGCTGGACCTGGTCAAGGAAGTCCGGCCCGACGTGCTCGTCAAGGGTGGCGATTACGGCAAGGAAGGTGTCGTCGGCTGGGAATTCGTCGAATCCTATGGCGGCAAGGTCGTCGTCGCCCCGCTGGTCAAGGACAAGAGTTCCACCGACACGATCGAACGAATCCGGGCCTTGCAGGCGAGAGCGGTATGAGCGACGGACCAGGGCAGATCTTCCGAGAGACGGTTCAAGACCACCAGACGCTGGTCGGGCGGTTCGAGCGCGAGGGTGCCGAGATGGTGGGCCAGATCGCTGCGATGATCACCGAGTCGCTGACCGCCGGTGGAACGCTGTATCTCTGCGGCAACGGGGGCTCCGCTGCCGACGCCCAGCACATCGCAGGCGAATTCGTGGGGCGGTTCCGCACCGAACGGCGGGCCCTGCCCGCGGTGGCGCTGTCGACCGACACCTCGGTGCTGACCTGCATCGCCAACGACTACGACTACGAGAGCGTCTTCGCCCGGCAGGTGGAGGCCCTCGTCAAGGAAGGCGACGTTCTCTGGGCCTTTTCGACCAGCGGAATCTCGCCCAACGTGCTCAAGGCAGCTCGCCTGGCGCGGCACCAGGGCGCCCGCATCATCGCCTTCACAGGCCGGGCCAATAGCTCGCTGGAGGAAATCGCGGACCTCTGCCTCTGCGCCGATGCGAAGGCGACGGCGCGAAGCCAGGAGATTCACCAACTGGCATATCACATCGTCTGTGACCTTGTGGAACGGAGTTTCGCGAGGTAGTCTCTTATCTTGCAGGATGCTATGGCAAACGCAGCGGTATTTTTCGATCGTGACGGGACCCTCATCGAGGACCCGGGCTACCTGAGCCATCCGGACCAGGTCAAGCTGCTGGACGGCGTAGCCGAGGCGATCAAGGAACTCAACCTGCTCGGCTACAAAACGGTGGTCGTCACGAATCAGTCGGGGGTCGCGCGGGGGATCGTCTCGGAGGAGATGCTCGGCCGGGTCCATGAGCGGCTCCAGGAGTTGCTCGCCCTGAAGGGGGCCGCACTCGACGGGATCTACTATTGTCCCTACCATCCGGAGGGGGTGGTGCCGAAATATCGACGGGACAGTGACTGGAGAAAACCCGAGCCGGGCATGCTGCTGGCGGCCGCCGAGGAGATGGACCTCGACCTGACACAGTCGTGGATGATCGGCGACAGCGGGCGTGATATTGCGGCCGGCCGGCGGGCGGGGTGTCGAACGATTCTCATTCGTTCGGGTTCAACCGGACACGAGGTCGCGGACGACGGGAAACCGGACTACGTTGCGGTCAACATTAGAGAGGCTGCCAATATGATTAAGAATTCTCATCATTCGCCCCGGGAAGATTCGTCCTCGGCTGGTATGACCGACGAGACCGAACCGGTCTCCGAGCACGACTACAAGGTCACGGCACTGGAGGCCGAGGAGTTACGGATCGAGTCCCCGCAGGCGGAGGCGTCTGAGAGGCTGGATGAGCATGCCGAGCCCGATGGGGAGACACCGGCGCTGCTGGGCGAGATTCTCGAACAGTTGAGAAGGATGCAGCGAGATGAGACGTTCGCGGAATTCTCGATCATGCGGCTGCTGGCCGGGATCGTGCAGGTCTTCGTGCTGTTCTGCCTGGTCCTGGCGATCTGGTTTCTGATGAGCCCGAACCGGCAGGTGACGCCGATCCTGCTGGCACTGGGCTTCGGGACCGTCCTGCAACTGATGGCTCTGACGTTCTATATCATGCAGGGTCGGCGATAGAAGGACGAACCGCATCGACTGCGGTCTGTAGGATACGATTCAGAAACGCGATCGTGGCCCTGAAACAGCCATGATTTCGAGATAGAAATGATGAAGTTAAACGTTGCCCAGATCAAAACGCTGGCGGTACGCTGCCCCAATTGGGTCGGTGATATCGTGATGGCGACCCCGGTGTTCGAGTGTCTGCGGCAGAACCTGCCACAGGTGCGGATTCTGGGCGTGCTCAAGGGCCCGGCGCAGAAAATCCTGCGGGACAGCCCCTGGTTCGACGGATTCATCGACGGCAACGACAAGACGTGGGCGGGATTTCGGGACATGCACCGGCAGTTGCGCCAGGCCCATCCGGAGGCTGCGGTGCTGCTGAGCAATTCCCTGCGTTCGGCGCTGACGCTACGCCTGAGCGGCATCGGCACGCTGTACGGATATCGTCGCGAATGGCGAAGCCCCCTGCTGGCGGGCGGGCCTGAGGTGCGTCGCGAGGCGGGCCGCGTCGTCCCGATCCCCATGGTCGATTACTACCTTGAGATCTGCCGATGGTTAGGGTTGGAGGTCCCGGCCGATCCCAGACCGCGACTGTTCTACAATGATGCGGTTGGCGACCAGGCCCAAGCGATCCTGGCCCGGCATGGCGTGACGGAATCCGAGTTTCTCGTCGCCCTCAATCCCGGCGCCAGCTTCGGATCGTCCAAGTGCTGGCCCCCGGAGTACTTCGCACGGTTGGCGGAATTATGTCAGGAGAAACTGGCGGCCAAGGTTCTGCTGCTGTCGGGGCCGGGCGAAGAGGAAATCGTGCAGGCTGTGCTGGATCGTACCCGCGCGAAGGCCATCGACCTGCGAGCAGAACGAATCGACCT
>CAZTGH010000262.1:0-7699 GCA_964612985.1 uncultured Pirellulales bacterium | reverse complement strand
GGTGGTCATACGATTGCGGAGGTGCTGGGCGTGGTCCTGCGTCCGAGGATGGGGTCGTTTTCGAGGTACCGTTGCCAGTCGGCCAGCGTGTCGAGCATGCGCTTGCCCTGCTTGCAGTCCTCGATGCTCATCTTCCCCTCGCGCACCAGGTCGTAATAGGGCCCGAGGCTCCGTTGGCGATAGAGGTCCGCGAAATTCCGATAGAACTCCTCACGCGGCAACCGGGTCGGCAGGACCGCATGCAGCGTATCGAAACAGGAGTAATCGTCGGTCAGCAGGTCCTCCCGACGGTTGTGATAGAGCTGCGTGCCGGGCAGCGGAGTCAGAACGGTAAACTGCGTGTGCGTGATCTGGCGCTCGCTGACGTACTCGCGAAGCCGGGCAAAGTCGTCCTGTTCCCAGTCCGGATCGACGATGAACGCGCCCCAGATGATCACCCCGTTGGCTTGCAGGATCTCGATCGCCCGGTCATTCGTTTCGAGGTTGCACGACTTGTTCACGCTCTTCAGCGCCTGGTCGCTGCCTCCCTCCAGACCCAGCAGCACCGCGTACAGCCCGACGTCGACCCACTTCTCGACCAGCTCGGGATGCCTCACGATCGAATCCGTCCGGCACTCCATGGAGAATCGCTTGCGGATGCCTTCGGTTCGGACCATCTCCGCGATCGCGTCTTCGCGCCGGTAGTTCATCAGGAAGTTATCATCCACCAGCGTGATGTGGTCGGTGCCGATCGTACCCATCTCCGCAACCACCCGCTCGGGCGACATCTGGTTGATCGCGCCGTGGTAGAACTCGTGGACGCTGCAGAACGTGCAGCGAAACGGGCAGCCCCGCGAGGTGGCCACCGACGTATCGGGCCGGTCGAACAGGAAGAAGTACTCGTCTCGATACGACTCCGTCAGGTCCCGCCGCGGCATCGGCAACGCATCCAGGTTCACCCGCGTATCCGCTTGGTGGTTTCGAACGAATCGTCCGTCGCGGTCCCGCCGGATCACGTTGGGCACCGCGCCGAGACCTTGTCCGTCGGCCACCGCCCGGACCAGGTCTGCGAACATCAGCTCCGCTTCACCCAGCGCGATGGCATCGACCTGAGGGAGAAAGAAATCGCGAGGAAGCAGCGTCGCGTGATGGCCGCCCACCACCGTGAAGATCTCCGCAGAAAAGGATTTGACCTGCCGCAGGATCTGCTGCGCGGCATAGACCTCGGGGGTCAGCGCCGTGACCGCCACCATCTCCGGCTCGAACTGCTGTAGCACCGCCTCCAACCCGTTCTCCACACGCAGGTCGAGGATTCGAACCTCATGCTCCGGAATCGTCGCCGCCACCATCTCCAGATGCAGCGGTTCCGGCAAAGCGACCGTACGGAATCCAACGGTCTGCACCACATCGGGTTGAACCAGCAAGATGCGCATGAGGGCGCCTTTCGCAATAGAATCCTGAACTGCACTCGTCTTCTCTGGCGCAGGATCATCCTACCACGTGGCGTCGCGATTGCCTCGGGAATTATCCAGGCAACGGAGCCACAAATCAGATACTCCGCCGGCAGACGCTCAGTTCGGTGGATTGGCGCTGCTGAAGCGCGCAGGGCCACCTGTGCGGCCTTTGCGGAGATTACTGGGGGATCTGCGCTCCGATGATTTCGACGAGCTCCAATTCGAAGTGCAGGTCCTGTCCCGCGAAATCGTGATTGCCGTCGAGGGTAATGGTCTGCTCGGAGATATCCCGAACCACCGCTCGGACCGTCTGCCCCTCGAGGTCGATCGCCTCCAGACGCTCCCCGATCTTGGGGTCCAGCCCCAACGCCAGTTCCTCTCGACCGACGGTCTGCACCAACTCCTCCTGGCGGGGACCGAACGCCTCTTCCTCCGGGATCGTGAACATCCTGGATTCTCCGGGTCGCATCCCGATGATCGCCTCCTCGAACCCCGGGATCACCTTTCCCGCGCCGAGCGTGATCTCGACGGGGTCAAGGTCGATTGTCGTCGCGAACACGGTTCCGTCGTCCAGCATGCCCTCGTAGTGGACTCTCACGATATCGCCCATTCTCGCGCGCATGATTGCGTCTCCTTTCGCTTATCGGCGCCTTCGCGGTCCGGCGTCTTCCTCGGCAGCCCTCTGCGGGGCGGCGACGTCGGGCGCGGGTCGTTCCTTCGGCAAGAGAGCAACGCAGTGGAGCGAACCGGGGCTTCGGAATGAAAGAAGGCCTCGCATCGCTGCGAGACCTTCGATGCGCTCGTATCACACGACCGTCAGCAAGGGCGAACTTCCGTCGCCTCCGGGCCTTTCCGTCCCTGTCCGGGGACGTACTCCACCGCCTGGCCGTCCGAAAGCGTCTTGAATCCATCCCCCGAGATGTTGGAGTGATGAACGAACAGCTCCTCACTGCCATCGTCCGGGACGATGAATCCGAAGCCTTTTTGCTCGCTGAACCATTTCACTGTGCCTCTTACCATGTGTTCTCCTGTGGCCTTTTCAGGCCTGCAAACGTACATTCCCTCTGCGTTTTTACAAGGGGCAAACTCCGAGGGAGGAAAGTATACTCCTTACCAATGATCGCATTCTATCGGCTTTCAGAGCGACTGTCTACAAAATAAATCCAAAAAATACGAAAATACTCCCTCCCTGCCGCCGCAGAAACCCCAGAGGACTCTGCCGAGGACGTCCAACAGACGCCTCCGATCCCCCCAGATCCATCGCTGCATGGATCACCGATCCACCGTACCTTTACTACCTCCACCGCCCCCGGTTCAACCGCCCCACCAAAAATAAGGAAAACCCTGACTGCCCGGCCCCAGGCGACGTACCCCATTCTTCAAGGAGATCGTAAGAACCGATTTTCCTGAAGAATACAGACCTGCCATCCATTTTTGCAGAACTCCGGCTATCCCTTCGGGGCAAAGGCATCGATACGGTCCTTGAGTCTTCGGCAGGCGTCGGTGGCGCTGGGGGCCTGGGTGACCGCGGCGCAGACGGCGACGCGCTGCACGCCGGCACGGAGCACCTGCTCGACGTTCTCGTGCGTGATCCCGCCGATCCCGACGTGGCTGATCCCCGTCGGTGCGAGCGTCTCGAGCCCATGGCGGACGTAGTCGAAGCCTCGGATCTCGATCTTGGGCTTGGTCGCGGTGGGAAAGACCGGGCCCAGACTCACGTAGCTCGGCAGCGAGCCGATGGCCCTGGCGAGTTCTTCGGGGCTGTGCGTGCTCTTGCCGACGATCAGGGGGCTCAGTTGCAGGCGGCGGGCCTGCTCGACGGGCAGATCGTCCTGGCCCAGGTGCACCCCGTCGGCGCCCGAGGCGGCGGCGATATCGACGCGGTCGTTGATGATGCTCAGGGCGCCCATCTCGCGGCAGATATCGACGAACTCGACGGACAGGGCGAACAGGCGGTCGTCGGGGATGTCCTTGGCGCGCAACTGGATGCAGTCGGCGCCGCCTGCGGCGCAGCGGCTGGCCAGCGAGAGCACCTGGGCGGGCAGGTTGCTCGTGAGGATCACGTAGAGCCTGGCGCGGTTGAACTTCTCGACGGGCTCCGCGAAGAGCACCACGTCCTTTTCCAGGGTGTAGGCTTCGTAGCGGAGCCGCTCGACGGCGGCCGCGACGGACGGATTCTCGGTCTGGATCGTCTCGGACAGCGCCCGCAGGGCCTCGGGCAGGCGCTTGGCGGCGGCGGTGAAGGTGTCGCTCAGCGAGGTCCGCTGAAGCTGGTGCTCGACCTTCTGCCCGACGCCCACGTCGCCCAGCGTGTCGCGCCCCGCCAGCAGGGCGCCCGAGTCCAACTGCGCGATCGCGGTGCAGAGTTCGTGGCGAAGCTGCTTGGCCCGACCGCTGAGCGCGGCGCTGTTGACCGCGAACCGGCAGTACTCCTCCATCACCCGCAACGCCTCGCGGGCCCGATTGAAATTCGCATCGATAATCCGATACACCGCTCTTTCCATCATCCCCCCATTCTAAGCCGATCCCGCCCCTTCCGACAGCAAAAAGCCGCTCGGGCCATAGCCCGCAGTTCGCGACGGGTGGCTCTTTGGGACAAGCATTTCACCGTTTGACCAAACATCGGTTTTTGTTCTTGGGTGGCAAAGCTGTTCGCGCAAGAGATGGATGGGTGGGGCCTTGCACGACGACGGGAGAACCAGGCAGGGTAGGGATTGTTGAATTCGGTTGGCAATCGGTTAGAATGGGTGGAAAGCAGATTTCTCGGGTGAAGGGAATCACGGTTGAGCGTGGAAGGCAACGACAAGCGGTGGATCACGATTACCGGCGGCAACCTCCGGAACCAGCACCTGTACATCAGCGGGTATCACGATTTCTTTCCGGCGGAATGCTTCGGGGCCTCGAGCGCGAAGCAGGGGACCGGGCAACCGCTTACGCTGATCGTGGACGGACTGGGCAAACCCGTGGAAACCGACATCGCCACCAGCAACGGCAACGGGCGCCCGAGAAGTTTCTTCCGAAAACGGGCGTGGGTGGGGCGATTCTTCCAGCATCACGGTTTGCACGAGGGGAGCGTCGTCGCCATCGAACGGGTGAATCGCTTCACGTATCGGGTGTATCCGGACGGGGGCAGGACGATTGGACAGTCGGAGGGCGACGCATCCGGCGGCAACAGCCAAGGCAAGGCGGGATTTGGCGACACCGCTTTCATCAAGAATCGAAACGAACCTTTGCATCGCTGGGTCCCGTGGATCGCTGGGTTCTCCGGGGCGTTCGTGGACGAGGTCTTCGGCAGCGCCGTCTCGGGCGATCCAAGCGGCGTGACCGTTCTCGACCCGTTTGCGGGGGTCGGCACGACGCTGGTCGAGGGCCTGATGCGGGGCTATAACGTCGTCGGATTCGACATCAATCCGTATGCGGTGCTGGCGTCGGACCTGAAAGTGTCCTGTATCGGGCACAGAGTCAAACCGCTGACGGATGTCCTGAGCCGGGTCGAACGCCTGGCGCAGGGGCAGGGCGCGAAGGCGCAGGGGCCGGAATCGAAGCCCCCGAGCGGGTTTAAGAGCAGAGTGCCATTCTTCAGTCCCGATGTCGAGCGCGACGTCCTGCTGCTCCAGGACTTCATCCACGAGCAGAAGAACGCGTTCGTCAGGAAAGCGCTGAAGGTGGCGCTGGGGGCGGTGATGGTAGGCTTTTCGAACTACTCGTATGAGCCCAGCCTCAGTACCCGCGCGGCGGCGGGCAAACCGGTGATCGAGCAAGCCGATGTCTTCGGGGTCTTCCGCGACAAGCTCAGAGAGATCGAGGCTGACATCCGCTTTCTTCAGCGGCATATGAAGGAGTTCAAAGACCGTCCGCAGGCGAAGGTGTACGAAGCGTCGTACCTCGAAGGTGCGGGCGTTCTTGCGGACGCCAGTGTCAATGTGCTGGTGACATCACCACCTTATTTGAACAACTATCACTACGTGCGGAACACGCGCCCTCAGCTCTATTGGCTAGGGCTGGTCGAGGGCAACGGGCAGCTCAAGCGGCTGGAGAACGACAATTTCGGTTGCTTCTGGCAGACGGTGCGAGGCGGTCCTGCGATCGAGTTGGAGTTCGAGATGCCCGAGTTGCATGAGGTTCTGGGTGCCGTTCGCTCGCGGCATCCGGAGAAGGGGGTCTATGGCGGAGGCGGCTGGGCCAGTTATGCAGCCAAGTACTTCAACGACTGCTACCGATTTTTCGAGGTGACACGGCGGGTGATGAAGCCCGATGGTCTCGTGGTCGTCGTGATCGGCAACAACATCGTCCAGGGCATCCACATCGAGACAGACCGGTTCCTGGCGGAGATTGCGGCGCTTCATGGCTTCCGCCTGGAGGAAATGCATCGGGTGCGAAAGAAGCGGACGGGATCGAGCATCGTGAATTCATCGGTGCGGGCCGGCATGATGACGCAGCGTGTGGAGCTTCACGAGACAGCGGTCGAGTTGCGGGCTCCCGGGTAATCAGCTCTGCGCAGAGTCTGCTTTCGCTCTCGCATCAAGGAACGCAATCAGCTTCTCGACGACCTCTTCTGGAGATACCTCGGTATTCAACTTGGCCGCCCAGGGTCGTCCCGGGTGGAGAATGTCCCACAACGGCCGCTTCATATCACGTCTGCCAGATCCTGGGGGGTTGTTCCCGAATCCGTCAATGGCCACATTCCAAACAGGCTGATAATGCTCCACGAGAAACCGTTCGGCCAATGTTACCCACACCGGCACGAGAACCAGATAGCGGCAGGTGAAATCCTGCACGCGGAGATTTTCGACTTGGTCGATATTTCTGCTGTGCTTTCTAAGGCGGTGGTAGAGCTCTCGTCCACCCAAAGCCTGGGTCCCACCTTTGCGAGCACCCGACGGGTCCGCTTTCCCGACGTAGATGGGTGGGGCAGGATTGGCTTCCACGAGCCTGGAATACGCTTGGAAACCACCGTGGTAATAGATCGCATAGACGCCAGAACCCTCGAATGATTCATCTGGCGGAAAAGGCCTTTCTGGTCTTTTCAGGAAGGCGTTGACGACGCTGCGCGCCAGGTTCTGGTAGTCGAGAGGATCGTATGGCTTCATTTATCGGCCTCAGGGATCGAGCCAAGACGGACGCTTTTGAGTCCATGAACACGACACACGGTTACTCGCCGCACATAGGATACTATCGACCAGATCAGGGTCATGGATGAATAAGAATTGCCGCTGCAGATGAGCGGAGTCAGTTTCTGTGGTGGAAGTGGGGAGGCGGTCGTTGTGGGGGCGTTCGGGGGGGACGAAGTCACGGGCGGCGAGCTGGGTGGAATCGGTGGCGCCGCGTGGGAAGTGTGCGTCGTAGTCGACGACAAGAAAGCGCATGGCGGTCGCGCGATTCGCCATCCCCAAGCCTCCGCTGTGCTGGGGCTTGAGGCTGTTAGCGGGGCTTCTTCCTCGGGGGAACGCTATTTACTTGTCAAGGAACGGCGCGGCGGGTGTTGTGTGGCGCGCTTGGGGTCAGGATGTCGGGGGAGGGGGGGGTAATTCACCGACTCCCCTTGGGGCTCTGGCCTGTGGCCTACAGCCTGTGACTTTCAGCCTCCGGCTTCTGGCGGGAAGTTCGGGCAGGACTGGCACGGGTGGACCTCGCGCAGCACGCCGGGGCTCTCGGCGTTGTAGGCGCAGATGGGCAGGATCAGCGGCCCGTCAGGGCCTTCATGGAATTCGACGAGCCTCCTGGGCTTGAGCAGGAACACGCAGTCGGCGCATTTGCCTTTCGGCAGCGGTCGCTCGTTCCGCTTGCCTCGCCTGGACCGTCGCTTCGGTGTCGTGTGCTGCGCCATGGCAGGTCCTTTCATTCGTTGCCGCCGACTCGAAATTTCGCACTTCGACGCGGCCCGGCGACAGAGGTCCGCCTCTACCCTTGGACGCTGTTGCGTGTTCTGACCAATGCGGATTTTCACTTTTGGGTGGCGACGCTGTCGGCGCGGGGGGCGGATGGGGACCGAGAGACGGACTTGGTCGTGGCCAGATCCCTCGACTACGCTTCGCTCCGCTCGGGATGACAAGAAGAGAGGGGTTCGGCGCGGGGTGACAAGAAGAGAGAGGCTGCGCTCGGGATGACCCGCCGGAGGCGGGGAGAGTGGATGGCACGTGACAGAAGGGTTCTGTTGTGGCAGTATGGTGCGCTATGGAGACGATTGAAGCCAGTGTGAGCGAATCTTCACGAGACGGCGCCCTGGGCGGGTTGGCGGCGGTGGTGTTCGGGTCGCTGGCGGGGGC
>CAZTGH010000261.1:0-7783 GCA_964612985.1 uncultured Pirellulales bacterium | reverse complement strand
TGTCATCCCGAGCGGAGCGAAGCGCAGTCGAGGGATCTGCCCGCGAAAAAGCCAGTCTCCCGCCCTGCACCTGCCCTCCACGCACAAATCACCCAAGAGAGCCCCAATTCCGTGCTTCCTGCGAATCCCGCCCAGCCGTTCGCCGGCCCTACAGCTTCACCTCGCTACCCCGCTCGTTGAAGTAGACCAACTGCCGCTCTTCCCCCACGCAGTCGGGCGAGGAATGAATGATGATCCGTTTCTCCGCAAGCTGCTCGATCTGGGCGATCGCCGCCCGCTTCTCGTTTTGCAGGTAGTCGGCCACCTCGGGCGAGACGGACAGATCGATCTTCTTGATGTGCTCCTCGGAGACCGCCAGATTCAGCAGGCGGATGATCTCCAACGCCAGCGACTCGTGGCTCTTGACGAATCCCGTCCCCGCGCAGTGCGGGCACGCCAGGTACGTGCTCAGGTGCAGCGACGGACGCATCCGCTGGCGCGTCATCTCGATGACCCCGAACCGGCTGATCCGCAGAATCTTCGCCCGCGCCCGATCCGTCCGCACCGCCTCGCGAAACGCCCGCTCGACCTCCTTGCGGTGCTTCTGGTTCCGCATGTCGATGAAGTCGCACACGATCAGCCCCCCCAGGTCCCGCAGCCGCAACTGCCGCGCGATCTCCACCGCCGCCTCCATGTTGCTCTCGAACGCCGTCTGTTCGGCCCCCTCCTGCTTACGGTGACGCCCGCTGTTGACGTCGATCGAAACCAGTGCCTCGGTCTGTTCGATCACGATCGAGCCGCCGCACTTCAGATCGACCGACCGCGACTGCACCTTGGCGATCTCCCCTTCGATCTGGTACTTGTGGAACAGCGGAATCTTCCCGTCGTAGTGCACCAGCTTGGGTTTCAGCCGGGGCATTGCGATCGACAGGAAGTCCTTGATCTTGCGGACCGTGCCGTCCGAATCGCAGATGATCTTGCTGACCTTGCTGTTGAACACGTCGCGCAGCGCCCGGATCACCAGGTCCGATTCCTGGTAGATGTCCCCCGGCGCCTTCTCGCTGTCGATCCGGGTCTGCACCGCACGCCAGAGACGCTTGAGATACCGCAGATCGTTCTGGATGTCCCGCTTCGACGCCCCCTGCCCCGCCGTGCGAATGATGAAGCCCATCCCCTTCGGCGGGCCGCTCTCGTCAAACACCTCCGCCAGACGCTTCCGCTCGTCCTCATCCTCGATCTTGTGCGAGATCCCGTACCCCTTCATCCACGGCATCATCACCAGGTGCTTGCCCGGCAACGCCAGGTAGGTGCTCAGCGTCGGGCCCTTCGTCTTGAGCCCTTCCTTCGTCACCTGCACCACGAGCTCCTGGCCCCGCCGCAGACAGTTCTGCATCGGCGGCCGGTCCTTGAGCGCCTGCCGCCGTCCGATGCTCTCCAGCACGTTGCTCTTGGCCTTGGGAAAATACCGGGGATGCACGTCGGATATGTGCAGAAACCCGTTGCGGTCGATCCCGATGTCGATGAAGGCCGCCTGGATCCCGGATTCGATGTTGACGACGCGCCCTTTGTAGATGTTCCCGACGTGGGCGCCGACACTGGCGCGTTCCACGTAGAGCTCTTCGAGCGAACCGTTTTCCACCACGGCCACTCGGCACTCCTCGCGCTCGGCGACGTTGATTAACATTTCTCGTGACATTCTCTACATCCTCGTCTTTGTCTTATATCGCAATTCCCCCGGCCAAAGGGTCGGGGGAGATTCGAAGTTCATGTGATTGTCCAACTGACATCTCCGCGTCGCACCGGCCCGGCCAGATCCTCCGGGCGCAGTTCCAGCAGATCCATCAGCTCGTCGACCCGCACGGTGCCGGCATTGCTGATCGCGCAATCGACGATCGCGCCGGTCGCACGCAACTCGATGGAGTTCAGAAAAGGCCGGATATCCACGCAGCGTCCCTCCCGCCGCTCCGGCGCCGCCCGCTCGACCACCAGGCTCTCGCGGGACAGAAGTTCATTGATTCGATCGTTCAGCCGCGCGACGTGGGCTCCGCGGTCCGCACCGCCGAGGTCGAAGACGTACCGAGCCGACGCCGGATGAAA
Organism: uncultured Pirellulales bacterium; assembly: GCA_964612985.1. Classification (GTDB taxonomy): domain Bacteria; phylum Planctomycetota; class Phycisphaerae; order Sedimentisphaerales; family Anaerobacaceae; genus Anaerobaca. Next base: position 5,707 of record CAZTGH010000261.1, on the reverse strand, counting down.
CGACGCGCTCGACTTCAGCGTGGCCACCGAGTGGACCGCCACCCCCTCCGGCAACGCCGCGCTCAGTGCCGCCTTCGTTCGCTCTTGCCACGCCTGTCGGGCCCCGTCCGGGCCGTCTTCCACCGGAACGCCCTCCGCATCGTAAAGCCGCAGGACCAGCAGCTCATCGTCCGACGCCACCCCCACCGGTCGCGGCAGCGGAAGGGACAGCTTCGGATGCGGATTGAATCCCTGGGAATACTTGACGGGCACCCCCCCGCGCACGCAGGCTCGCTCGAACAGACGCATCGTCTCGGCGTGCGACAAGAACCGCAGCAGACCCCGGATCCCGAACCGCACCATCGCCGTCGCGTCGGTCGCCAGACCGCGGCGCGGCGCCTCCGGACGATCCTGGGAGTTCTGCTCTGTCGCCTCTATGCCCATCTCTTCTCGAATCGATGTCGTTTCGTGCATTCCGCGTTCGCGAGGCGATCGGTCGCCACGCTAGAACGCCTCCGGCAGGATCTTCCGCGCCGCATTCCGCAGATAGTTCGAAATCTGCCGCTCCGAGTTCATCCCCAGCACCTTCCGGGTCAGAACGTTGCAGTCCTCCAGCGTCACCGACCGGATGATCTGCTTGATCTCCGGGATCAGCGGCGCCGACAGCGATAACGTCCGCACGCCCAGCCCCAGCAGGATCATCACGTACTCCGGCTCCGACGCCATCTCGCCGCACACCGACAGGTCGATCTGCGCCTTGTACGCGTCCTGGATCACCGTCCGCACCAGGCGCAGCACCGCCGGGTCCGCGGGCGAATACAACGTCGAGACCAGCTCGTTGCCCCGGTCCACCGCCAGCGTGTACTGCGTCAGATCGTTCGTCCCAAGGCTGAAGAAATCCGAGTCCCGCGCCAGCGTCGAAGCGGTCAACGCCGCCGACGGGGTCTCCACCATGATCCCCACCTCGATGTCCCGCTGGTACGCGATCCCTTCCTCGTCCAGATCTTCCATCACGTCGTGGAGGATCATCTTCGCCTGCATCAGCTCCTGGATGTTCGTGATCAGCGGGAACATGATCTTCACCTGCCCCAGCACCGACGCACGAAGAATCGCCCGAAGCTGGGTCTTGAACATCGCCAGGTTCTGAAGGCAGAATCGGATCGAACGCAGCCCCAGGAAGGGGTTGGGCTCCGGCGCAAAACGCTTGCTCTGCGTGTGCTTGTCGGCCCCGAGGTCCACCGTGCGAATCACCAGCGGTCGATTCCGACAGATCTGCACCGTCTGGGCGTACGCGCGGTAGTGCTCCTCCTCCGACGGCTCGCTCGGCCGGTTCAGATACAGAAACTCGGTCCGATACAGACCGATCCCCTCGCCGCCCTTCTCCAGCACGATCTCCGCCTCGTCCGGAAACTCGATGTTCCCCAGCAGCGTGATCCGCGCCCCGTCACGCGTCACCGCAGGCTTCTCCCGCAGCGTGTCCAGCTTGTGCTCCAGCGCCACGAACTCCGCCGAGTACACCTCGTACTGCGCGATCGTGTCCTCGTCGGGGTTGACGATCACCAGCCCGCGGTTGCCGTCGATGATCACCGAGTCGCCGCCGCGAGCGATCTCGGTCAGGTCCTCCAGCGCCACGACCGCCGGAATCCCCAGCGACCGCGCCACGATCGCCGCATGACTCGTCCGTCCGCCCGCATCGGAAGCGATCCCCTTGACGAACGCCTTGTTGAACCCCGCCGTCTGCGTCGGGCTCAACTCCCGCGCCACCACAATCACCTCTTCCCGCAACCGGCCCAGGTCTTCCCGCTTGTCGCCCAGCAGATGCCGCAACAGCCGTCGCTCAATATCATAGATGTCGGCCGCCCGCTCGCTGATATACGTGTCCTTGGCTTCGGCAAACCGCGCCGCGAATTCCCGCAGCACCGACGCCACCGCATACTCGGCCGTCACCGATTCGCCGTGGATCAGGTCCGTCACTTGACGACGCAGACTCCGGTCCCGCAGCAGACGAAGGTGGACCGCGAAGATATCCTTGATCCGCCCGCCGCCGACCTGCTCCTGCGCCTGCTCCAGCCCGCTCAACTCACCGATCGCATCGGCAAACGCGTTCCGCGCGCGCTGGATCTCCGCCAGCCGTTGCGATGGCTCCACCAGCCGCCGGGGAATGCGGTAGTCTTCCGAATCGATGATCAGGCACTTGCCGATCGATACGCCCGGCGAAACAGCAATTCCTTTCTTGATCTCCATACGACAGTCTGCGAGGGCAAACTACTGCGGGCCCCCGGACGGTTCCTCATCGAACCTCTCACGCTCGATGAAAGCACGCAAGGCCTCCGCCGCCTCCTCGGCGCCGAGCCCTTGCGCCTTGATCTCCAATTTCGTTCCGGGACCCGCCGCCAGCCCGATCACGTGCATGATGCTCTTGGCGTCCCCCTGGTTCTTTCCGCTGCCGATCGTGATGTCGCACTCGTACTGATTGGCCAGGTCGACGAACTGCATGGCCGGACGCATGTGAAGGCCGTTTGGGCTCTTGATCTGCACCGTGATCTCACAAACCGGATGGTCCAACGTTCCTTCTCCTGCCCACATAGCCGTCCTCCTCGGGTTCGCCCGCTCGGCCCCACGGGTTACCACGACGGATTTTCGTCAGCCTCTCGCAGCAGATCGGCGAACGCCTCCGGCGTCCGGCTCTGCCGCAGAAATTTGCGGAACTTCTCCTTTTGCAGGTGACGGAAAATGTTCTCCATCGCCTGGAGGTGACGGTCCGCGTTGCCCACCGGACTGATCAGAAGGATCACCGTGTACACCGGCTGCTCGTCCAGAGCCGAGAAATCGATGCCCGTCTCCGTCTGACCCACGACCGCCACCACGTCCTGCACGGCCGAATGCTTGACGTGCGGAACCGCCACGCCCTTGCCCATCCCCGTGCTCGCCTCGTTTTCCCGTTTGATCACCGCCTTGGTGATCTCCGCCGCCGAGGCCGCCGGCAGCTTGCCCGCCTCGACCAGCGACGAAACCAGCTCCGCGATCACCCCGTTGCGATCCGTAGCCGTCAACGCAGGAATCGTTGCCTCGAAACACACAAAATCTTCAAACCTCATACTTCGCGTCCAGTCCTATTGTGTCGCCATCATCTCTCTGAGGCCGACAGGAAATAACGGGCCGGTCGGCTACGCCGCTTCGTACCCGCCCCCGGTGTGCTTGTTGTTCCGCTCCTTCGTTTTCTTGCGCCGCAGTTGCTCCTCCAGTTTGTGCACCGCTCCGTCAATGCACTTGTAGGCGTCCTCTGCCGCTTCCGTCGCCACGAACACGTTGCTGTGCTCGCCGCGAGCGATAATCTCCACGCTGACTTTGCCCGCCGGCTCATCGCCGTCAACGATCACCTCCACTTGGTTGACCGTGTTGTAGAAACGCGGCAACCGGCTCGTCTTCTCCTCCGCGTACGCCTTCATGGCGTCCGTGATTGTGATATGCTTGCCCGTAATTTTGAAAACCAATGCGTTTCTCCTTAATCAACAGTGATCCCCATCTTCCCGTTCCGCCGGCCGCTCCGTGTACGCCCGCGGCAGCGCCGCCGCCGCCTGACGATCCGGGGCGATCACCCCGGCGCTGACCGCAAAGCGAAACGCCTCTTCGATCGTCATGTCCAGAGCGATCGTCTGTTCCTTCGGCACCACGATAACATATCCCGTCACCGGCGTCGGTGAATTCGGCACTAGAACCGTCAGAAACTCCTTCTGCACGCTCTGCGTGATCTTCGCCAGCCCCGAGCCCGTCACGAACCCGATCGACCAGATGCCCTTCCGCGGATACTCCACCGCCACGACCCGCGAGAACATCTTCTGCTTCTCTTCTTGCGTCAAGACGAAATCGGTCACCTGCTTGACGTACGGATACACCCGCCGCAGCACCGGCGTGCTCATGATGAACGCCTCGACCAGACGCCACAACGCCCGCCCCACCACGCTGGCCAGCAGGGCCCCCACGACGAAAACCACCAGCAGGGCAATGAAGAAACCCACCGCCGAACCAGCCATCCCGTCCACGAAGATCCGCGTCAGATCCTCGCGCGTCAGGCCGTTTTCGCCTTGAAACTGCAAAATCAACCACACCAGACCGCGGTTGATATACACGCTGATGTTGTCCCGAATGACGCCGTAGCCCCATACCAGGATCCAGATCGTCAGCAGCGTCGGCAGCAGCACGGCCAACCCGCGGAGGAAGTAACTCTTGAATCGTTTCGTTATGCCCATTCCGCGCAACAGCCCTTCGCCGCCGCCGAACAAGGTCCCGTCCCGGACGTCCGACGAACGGAAAACCGCGTCTATCCAACGACCATACCTTAATTTGCGCCATTTTCCGCGTCAACTAAAAACTGCGCCGGCAGATGCCCTCCCAGCAGGTGAACCAGCCCCCCGGGCAGCGAAGCCAGCACCCACACGAAACGCTGACAGAACGCCAGCGCCAGAGCGCTTTCGCCCGCCGCACCCGTCAGAGACGTGAATAATGTCACAATTCCCGCCTCCAGCACGCCTAACCCCGCGATACTGATCGGAATCGCGCCAATCACCCACGTGACAGGGAAAATTACGTAATAATACTTAGCCCCGGCCTCGATACCCAGATCCCGGCCCAAGAGCCAGAACCCCGCCACCACGATACTCTGACCCAGCAGCGTCAGCCCCAGCGCCGCCAGCATGGTCCCAGGCTTCGACAGATACACCACCATAGCCGTATGAATTCGCCCCAGCAGCCCGACCGCCCGAATCCGCATTCGCCTGGCCATCAGCCGCAGCCGATGCCGACTGCGCGGGTGCAAGAACAGGGCCGCCATAATCGCCGCCAACACCGCCAGGCCCCACAGAATCGCCGTTCGGTGGCCCGCAATCCCCTGCCGCACACCTTCCTGGGCCTCCTCGGCCCCCGTCCCGAGCATCTGACCCCGCAGAAACAGCAGGTACGCCGCCACCGCCATCACCACCATCCCCGCCAGTCCCACCAGACGGTCGACGAAGACGCTCAGAACCCCCTCCAGACGCCGGTGCGTATGTTTCGTCACGTAATACGCCTTCAGCAGATCGCCCCCCACCGAGCTGGGCATCACGTTATTATAGAACAGCCCGACGAAGTACAGCCGGATCGCCGCATGCATCGAAATAGGGATCGACTGCGCCCGCAGCAGCAGCCACCACCGGAACGCCACCACGACTTGTCCGATAACATAGCCACCCAGGGCCACCAGAAACGCCCCGACGCTCAGACGTTGGAAAACCTCCCGCAGTTTCTCCCAATCCTGGCCGTGGAAAACCCAGGCGATGGCCGCCGTAGCCACCGCAATACGAACCACCAGCGATAGCCGACCGCCCTTCTTGGCATCCTGTGCCTCTGGCAACGTTTGCCTCCAATAATCGACAATTCACCCAAATCATACTGACTAAACCTGAACGTGACAACCCACTCTATCCCGCCATTTGGCTATCCTCACGCCCATTCATGCCCCTTCCGGCCTCCCTCGTGAACAACTCGCCACCGCGAACGCCGATCACTCGCCATACTTTTTGACGCTTTTCTCGAATTCTCCGCAAAATCCCCGACACGCCGCCCTCTCTCACCCGACTCTCCTGATAGAATACCCCCCAGCGGAAGACGTGGCATGGAGACCAATAGCGGAAAGTACCGGACCAAACGACTCGGGCCACCCCTCACGCCCCCTCCCCACCCTCCCGCCGGC
>CAZTGH010000260.1:0-7810 GCA_964612985.1 uncultured Pirellulales bacterium | reverse complement strand
GGGGTATATTGTGGGTTTTTACCCGTTTGATGCAAGCAGGGTCTAAGGTTGTGAGGTGAAGGCAGATGCCGAAGCAGAAAACGCATAAAGGGCTGGCCAAGCGCGTGAAGGTGACGGCCAAGGGCAAGGTGAAGCACCGGCGGGCGGGGAGCGGGCACCTGATGAGCAGCAAGAACGCCAAACGTCGCCGCCGGCTGGGCAACCCGTCGGTAACGACCATCAAGACCGCCGAGACGATGAAGATCATGCTGGGCGCGAAGTAGGGACGACAGGCCGCCGGAAGGGCGGATCATAACTGCATACAGGCCCGCTTCTCGGCACCCATCAGCTGCCGCAGCCGGCCGGAAACGACCATTTAAGGAAAAGCTGATATGCCTAGAGTACGCAAAGGCGCTGCACGCCGTCAGTCCAAGAAACGCATCCTCAAGTCGGTCAGCGGCCATCGCGGGCCGGCGGGGCGTCAGATTCGTCTGGCCAAGGAAGCGGCCACCCGGGCGGAAGTCAATGCCAAGACCGATCGCCGGCGAAGGAAGCGCGAGTTTCGCAATCTGTGGGTGATCCGTCTGAATGCGGCGTGTCGGGCTCGCGGGCTGCGCTACAGCGAGTTCATCAACGGCTGCAAGAAGGCCAACATCGAGCTGAACCGCAAGATGCTCAGCGAGATCGCCATTGCCGACCCCGAGGGGTTCGACAAGATCAGCGAAGCCGTCAAGAGCGCCCTGGCCTGACGGGCCTGGAAATACGAAACTCGAATCACGAAATCCGAAACAAGCACGAATCACAACGAAGCCGAATGACCAAAACGGCACGTCCGGCTGCGGCATGACCTGCTGTCGTGACTTGTCATTCCGAGCGTAGCCGAGGAATCTGGCTGCGGACGAGTTGAGCGTGTGCATGAAAATTGGCCCTCTCGGCGGGCCCCGGCGTTTCGAGAATTCGGATTTCGGTCCTTCGAATTGGTTTCGGGTTTCGACTTTCGGTATTCGGATTTGCCGTGTTCCGCCTTCCGCCCAGGCGGAAGCGCCGGCCGAGATACGAGACACCAAACATGCATTACGAGCGACGAGCGACGAGGCACGAATGATGCTGGAGCAGTTCGAAGAGATCGGCCGCCAGGCGCTGGCGGATCTGGAAGGCGTGGATGATCTGAAGGCGCTGGAGGCGTACCGGATCCGGTACCTGGGGCGGAAGGGGTCGGTGACGGATCTGCTGAGTCGGATCGGGTCGCTGCCGAAAGAGGATAAACCCAAGGCGGGTCAGCTTGCCAATCGGATCAAGAAGGAGGTGACGGCGGCGTTCGAGGCGAAGAAGGAATCGCTGGAGCAGTCGCAGAAGCCCAAGCGGAGGCTGGTGGACGTGACGCTACCGGGGATCGACGTGCAGATGGGCAAGCCTCACGTGATCACGCAGACGATCAGCGAGCTGCTGGACATCTTCGGGCGGATGGGGTTTGGGGTGGCGTACGGGCCGGAGGTGGAGGACGAGTGGCACAACTTCGTGGCGTTGAATATTCCGCCGGAGCACCCGGCTCGCGATCCGCTGGACAACTTCTACATCGAGGACAACGTGCTGCTGCGGAGCCAGACCTCGACGATCCAAATCCGCGTGATGGAGACGCAGAAGCCGCCGATTCGGGTGGTGGCGCCGGGGCGGGTGTACCGGCCGGATACGGTGGATGCGACGCACATGTACATGTTCCATCAGTTGGAGGCGCTCGTGGTCGATGAGGGCGTGACGATGGTGGACATGAAGACGACGATCGAGCAGTTCATCCACGTGTTTTTCGGGCCCGAGACGCAGTGGCGGTTCCGCCCGAGCTTCTTCCCGTTCACCGAGCCCAGCGCCGAGGTCGATCTGCTGCTGACCGACAAGGCGGGCAACGAGACCTGGGTGGAGATGGGCGGTTGCGGCATGGTCGATCCCAATGTCTTCGACGCCGTCGGCATTGACAGCGAGACATACACCGGCTGGGCCTTCGGTTTCGGCATCGAACGCCTCGCCATGCGCAAATACGACATCGCCGACATCCGCTGGCTCTACGAAAACGACCTCCGCTTCCTCGACCAGTTCTAACGGGTCGCGAGCGGCCCACCCGCGGCGAATGGAATGTTGGAAGGATGGAATCGTGGGGCAGCCCGTAGGGGCCGGCCACCGTGCCTGCCCGTTTCTGTCGCTGTCTGGGTTGCGGTTTTGCCTTGACATATCCCCTTGGAGGAGCTACGCTTACGATATAACAGTGTCTGTACGGGCTCTGACGAAGGGAGGCAAGGTATGCCGACCATCTCCATGTTCTACGGTATACTCGTAGCGATCTACTACGAAGATACGGGCCGTCATCATAAGCCGCACATTCACGTGCGTTATCAAGGGAAGAAAGCCTCCGTGGCGATCGAGGATGGTGCAGTGCTGGCCGGTGACTTCCCACCGAAGCAGTTGCGCATGGTGCAGGTGTGGATTGATATTCACCGGGACGAACTGATGGCAGATTGGGAACTGGCGGTGGCTGGAGACGAGCCTTTTCGCATTGCGCCTCTGCAATAGATAGCGAGGTTTGGATGGAAACGCTGTTGGATGTCGTGCAAGTCGAGCCGCGAGAAGACGGCACGCTGTTGCTTGTGTTCGAGAACGGTCAGCGACGCCGCTTCGACATGAAGCCGCTATTGGGCAAGAAGCCGTTCACGAAGTTGAAGAAGCTGCCGCTGTTTATGAAGGCGAGCGTGGCCTACGGCACCGTGGTCTGGCCGGGGAACATTGACATTGCCCCCGAGACCCTGTGGGACCGCTCCAAGCCTGCGTAGCGCCGTCGGAAGGGCTTGCCGCGCGTGCAAGCTCCCCGCTGGAGGTTGTCGGATATGAAGACGAAGACCTTTGATTGCGTTCGGATGAAGCGGCAGGGGGCTGAGCAGGTGATGAAGCCACTGGAGGGAAAGACCGTCGCCGAACAGCTCGAGTACTGGCAAAAAGGGACGGAGGAACTCAGGAAGCACCAGCAGGACCTCCGGGATCGAAAATCCCGTTCCCGGTGAACCTCATGACGAAGTCTCATGAGAGCAAGATGCTTCCCAAGGTCCGCCGGTGGCGAGAGAAGGCGTATAAGGCTGATCAGGGCAAGCTGGATCTGCCTGTCGCTCGACCCCACAAAGCTGGCGGATGACGGCAGGCCACGAGACCTGGGGCATAGTATAGACCTGGCTCCATGCGGTTCATTGCCCACGAGTCTTTTCGCATTGCCCCTCTGCAATAGATGGCGCGGTTTCGATGGAAACGCTGTTGGATGTCGTGCAAGTCGAGCCGCGCGAAGACGGCACGTTACTGCTGGTGTGCGAGAATGCGCAGAAACGCTGCTTCGACATGAAGCCGCTATTGGACAAGAAGCCTTTCACGAAGCTCCCCGACGTCTCCGACGCGGTCGTCGAATCTGTTGCGGTTGATGGGCGTCAATTGGAGACGAGGAGGCAGGCGTGTTTCATTCGGGCCCAGGCGCGTTCGAAGCGGCGCCAGGGGAGGGTCGTGAGACCGTGGGCGGGATCCATGAGGAGGACCTGTTGGTCCTTGAGTCCGGCGACGACGACGAAGTGGTCTTTGTGGGGGGGCAGGGCCCAGGCGAGCGAGGTGATGGCGGGTCCGAGGACGGGCAGATCGGCGAGGAAATACGGGGTCAGCGGGAGGCGGACGGCGCAGAGCAGGGGGCGGCCTTTGAGGACCTGCTGCTGGAGTTTGCTTCGAGGCTGGGCGTCCATGGAGAGAATATAGGCCTTCCGTTCTTCGGCGGTGGCGATGGATTGGAGCTCGACGAGGTAGTAGGGCCGACGTGCGGGAGTTGGATACTTATCGAGAATGCGGCTCTCGGGGGTGTTGGCGTCCCAGTAGGTCAGGAGGGCGGCGAGGCAGGCGGGACCGCAGCTATAGCGGGTGGTCTGCTCGGTGGCCTGGATGGGACAATACGCGAAATCGCCATACTTGCGTTGGAAAGCAGGCGCCTCGGTGGTCTGGAGCGACGAACGGCATCCGGCCAGAAAAGAAATGCCTGTCGCAAGCAAGGACAGGCATATGAGGACCGTGCCGCGCGCCAGATGGGACGCAGGGTTGGAATTCGGCATTGCGTAACTCCGGGCAGACAGTCCCTGCTATTCGAGCTCACCGGTCAGGACCAGGACGAGAAGCACGATGCCCACGACCGCGAGGACGAGCACCAAGCCGTCGCCTGCGGCAATCTCGGCCAATTCGGAGGCGTCTTCCGCTTGTTGTGCAGCCAGATCGGCATCCTCGGACTGGGTGACGGGAGTCTTGGGAATGGCTCCGGCGTAGGCGGGGGCTACGGCGGCGTGGAGGATACAAACGAGCAGTAGGCAGGCGATGATTTTCCGCATGTTGTGGCTCCTTCCTTACACTGTCAAAAAGACCAGGGACCGGCGCGGTCCCAAGCTGCCAAGAAACTACGAGCATCCCATCGCGCCGGCCGGCAGGAGCCTGCCTAAATTCCGGCAAGGAGAATGCTCACTCCAATTTTTCGGGCCCGTCACTGGAAGACGGGGCCGCAGACGATGCGCCGCGGTGCGACTCCATTGTGCCGGTCATAGCCTCGATCTTGGCGGCTGTCAACCTCCTTGTGGCAAATGAGGCGGCGGAGGCGATGAGGATTCCTTCCCAGGGGTTACTTCAAGCGAGGGGCGGGGAGGCGTTTGAGGCGCTGGCTGCGGGGGTCGATCTCGATGCCTACGGATTCGAGGGCAGTGACCCCGAGGATCGGTTCGGCGTCGTCGGCGCCGAAGATGACCGTTGTCCAGACCGTCTCGCCCATGAATTCCAGTTCCGCGCCGGCGATGTCCATCCGGACTTCGGAGCCGTCGGCCAACTCGTACGTGCGTTGCGAACGCGGCTCGATACCGATCGCACGGAGATGCTTGGCGGGCACCAAGCAGTCAACCGCTCCGGTGTCCACGAGGAAGAGGCCATCCCAAGTGTTCTCGGGCTGGGCCGGGTTTCGAACCGTTACTGTCACGTGCGTCACACCCATCGTTGGCACCTCGTCTTCCCGTCAATTTTCTCCAGTTCCACTGCTACCCAGTATACCCGATGAGGGTTTTCCATGCAGGGATTTTTGGGTGGGGGGGGAGAATTCGGGTGGAAGGAGTGGTTTTTGCGCCCATTTTGGGTGGTGGGGCGCGTCATTGGGGTGAAATCGGGCTGGTGGGATCACGAGTTGTTCTTTGGAATGCAGTGATTGGATGGAAGAGACGCCTGACAACGTGCTGGCCGAGACGGCTGCGGCGGGGGATGGGGACAGCTTCACGGAGCTGTGCCGGCGGTATTACCCTGCGATGGTGGCGATCGCGCATGCGATTCTGGGCGACCGGCATCTGGCGGAAGACGCGGCTCAGCAGGCGTTTGCACGGGCGGCGATGAATCTGGCGCGTCTGCGCAAGAGCGAGCAGTTCGGCTCGTGGCTGGCGGCGATCTGTCGGAATGCGGCGTTCGACATCGGGCGGGCCCGTCGCGGTTCCGGCAGGAGCGAGGAACGGGTGGCAGTGACGCATCGGCGGCAGAAGATACGCTTCGCTCGTGCTGCCCGGCTCGCCATAGCGGCTGCGATCGTCGGCGCCGCAGCCTTGGCGTTGATAGTGACGCGTCCGCAGGCCAACGACCGCCCCGGTTCCTCTTCGCCGCCGCATCGGGATAAAGCCTCTGCGGACGTTACGTTTCTGTCCCTGCGAACCGCGTATCGACAAGGTGGAGAAGAGGCCCTCAATCGACAGCTCGACACAGCACAGGAGACGCTGGGACCATGGCCCGACCGCTCCTCGCTGCGCGACCTATGGGACGATATCAGAAGCTGAAACAGCGAGAAGGAGAATGACAATGCTTGAAGATAGGAAGCAGAGAATCATGCTCATTGTTTTACTGGCGAGTCTGAGCTTGCCGTTGGTTTCGATGGCCGGGGCGATTCCGCCGGACCCGGACAATGCGGCGCTGTTGTATTATCAGGCCTTGCTGACCATGCCGAAGCCCGAAGACGAAGCGGCGGACCACCTCGTCAAGATCGGCAAGGGCGAGATCGATCCCGATCAGGTCCGCACCTTTCTGCATAAGTGTGACAATGCCATCGAGTTCGTCGCAGCGGCCGCCCAAGTGGACAGATGCGACTGGGGCTACCAGTTCTCACGGGGAGTGGACGTCCAATTGCCCCAGTTGGCCCAGTTGCGGCGACTGGCCTACCTTCTGGCCGCCGACGCACGGCTGGCGGCCTTTGACGGAGAGTATCGCCAGGCCCTCGAGCGATGTCGACTCATGCACTCGCTCTCGCGTCATATAGGCGACGATACGCTGATCTCCTACCTGGTGTCGCTGGCCGTGCGACAGCTTGCGATGCAGTGTATCCAGGACTTCACCGGCCGGATTGCTGATGACACCGAAGGCTTGCGGGCGCTGAAGAACGAACTGGCCATGGCTGCCCCGCTGACGGTGTCGCCCGTCAGGCCCCTGAAGATCGAAGTTGAGATTATGGCCGATCTGATGCAGGTGGACAAGCGTGAAAAGATGCTGGAGGCGATCGGAGTCAGCGCCGGCAACGATGACCCCGAGGATGCCGAAGAGATCGTCAACGAGGCCGACAAAACCGAAGCGTTTGTTGCAGCCCTCGACGCGGAGACCTTGAAACGAGCCCGGATGATCTACCGGGAGCGGATGGCGGCCATCCTGACGACGCTAAACACCCCGATGGCATATGCGGAGAAGTACTCAAGATTGAAGAAGCTGTGTGATGACTTCGACCAGGACGATCCGGCTTCGCGCGTGGCGGGGGAATTCACGGCCAACATGGCCAAGATCTTTACGCTGCGCATCCGAAGTGACGCTCATACCAATGCCGTCCTGGCGGCTGTCGATCTCTGTCTCCATCGGGCCGGAACCGGCAACCTCCCGGAGACTCTGCCGGCCGGGCTGCCGAAAGATCCGTTCAGCGGCGAGGCATTCGAGTACGAGCGCACCGACACGGGCTTTGTCCTCCGCTGTCAGGCCAAAGACCCGGAGGATGAGACCATCCATGAATACGTCTTCACGTTGAAGTAGAAGACGGAGAAGAGCAAATGAAAGAGCCGGGTCGGGATCGAGGCCCGGCTCTCTTCGTTCGCGAACAGCACGTCCTGTCTGCCGCCGCTCGGTCGCATCCGGGCCGCGAAATGTCTGCCTGCTCTTGACGGGGTGGTGATGAGCGATGCATACTGAGCGTAGGGCCTTCCGGGTTCTGTGGAGGGCTCGGAAGATACGGCGCAACGGTTTGCAGGGAGGTGTGTATCGCATGGGCAAGGCAGGGGTATCGGGCGCGGGGCGGAAGGGCGTCAAACGCACGTCGAGGAAAGGTGGGCAGCGAACGCGCAAGACGGCGAAGGTTTCGCGGACGCGGAAGCCCGAGGAGATGTCGCTCGAACAGTGGCAGGTGACGCTGCGGCGGCAGTTTGCCCAGAAGCAGGATCTGCGGATCACGAATATCGGGGACGAGCCGATTTTCTCGGAATTCCGGGTGGCCAATCCCCAGACGCAGGGCCAATATCGCGTCGCCATCCGGGGCGAGGGGCTGGGCGACAACTTCTGTTCGTGTCCGGATTTTGCAGTCAATACGCTGGGTACCTGCAAGCACATCGAATTCGTGCTGAACAAGCTGCGTCGCAAACGGGGCGGACGGAAAGCGTTCAGCGAAGGGTTCCATCCGGCGTATTCGGAGGTCTACCTTCGGTATGGGGCCCAGCGGTCGATCGTGTTCCAGGGGGGGACTGAATGTCCCGCGGGGCTGCGACGACTGGCGAGAAAGTAC
>CAZTGH010000259.1:0-7812 GCA_964612985.1 uncultured Pirellulales bacterium | reverse complement strand
CAGCATGGTCATTCTTCTTCGGGTCTCTTGCGGATCGTGATGCGGTTGATCCGGCGGGGCTCGGCGGAGGCGATGGTGAACTGGAGGTTCTCGTAGTCGAAGTGCTCGCCCGTCTTGGGGACGTAGCCCAGGCGGGAGAAGACGAAGCCCCCTACCGTGTCGTAGTCCTCATCCTCGGGCAGGTTCAGCTCGTATTCGTCATTGAGGTCGTCGACGTAGGTTCGGGCGTCGACCTCGATCGTATGCTCATCGACCTCCTTGATGGATTCGGGCGGGGTCTCTTCGTACTCGTCGGCGATCTCGCCGACCAGCTCTTCGAGGATGTCCTCGAGGGTGACGATGCCGGCGGTGCCGCCGTATTCGTCGAGCACGACGGCGATGTGCAGCTTCTGGTTCTGGAATTCGTGGAGCAGCGAGCGCAGGGACTTGCTCTCGGGCACAAAGTAGGCCTCGCGAATCTGGTCGCGGAGGCAGAAATCGGCGGGGTTCTTGCCGATCTGGGCCAGCAGATCCTTGGCGTAGACCAATCCCACGATGTTGTCGATATTCTCTTCGTAAACGGGGATGCGGGAATGGCCGACCTTCTTGATGGTTTCCAGGACGGTCGGCAGGTCGGCGTGAACCTCGATGGCGACCAGGTCGGTGCGCGGGGTCATGATCTCGTCGGCGCGACTTTCGCTGAGCTCGAGGACGTTCTCGATCATCTCCTGCTCTTCCTCGTCGAAGGTTCCTTCCATGCGGTGCTGTTCGAGGTCTTCGAGAAATTCCTCGTGTTTTTCTTCGAGTTGCTCTTCGGGGGTGGCCTCGGGGACGCCGGCGAGGCGGCGGACGAAGCCATCGTAGAGGCGAAGGACGTAGAGGACAGGTGCAGCGAGAAAGGCGAAGAACATGAGGATGTGGAAGGTTCGGCTGATGAGCTTTTCACCGGCGTGTTTGGCCCAGGCGTGGGGAATGGCGAGGCTGAAGACGGAGAAGATCGCCAGGGCGACGAAGAAGACGAGGACGTAGCTGGCGGGGCTGAGCGCGCGGTCCTGCACGATTGCGAGCGCCGCGACCAACAGCAGCAACGCACAGAAGTTGAATACGAGCCGGTAGAAAGAGCAGGCGAGAATCAGGCGATCCGCATTGTCAGTTACGGCATCGACCAACTTGGGCCTTTCCTCTCCGCTGGCCGATTTGAAGGCTTCCTGTAAGCGCAGGCGCGAGAAGCTCCGCAAGGCGATGGCGTTGACCGAGAAGAACAGCGTCGCTCCAACGAACAGGCAGGTCAGCAGCACAGCCCAACCGATGAAGTGCACGTCGAATAACCCTTTCCATGTACTCTCAAATCGGGGCCGGGTTTACGTCCGCGGCCCATCGCAATCTCTGAAGTGATTATACACGAGACCGAAGCCGGCGTGTTGGAGAATCTCATCCTCGATGCGGTGCATCTGGCGGGCCTGCTCGGCGGTTCGGTCGTCGAATCCCAACTGGTGCAGCAGCGCGTGGGTCACGTAGAGTGCCAGTTCGGCGCCGGCGGAATGACCCCGCTCGGCGGCCTGGCGGGTCGCCATCTCGGCGTTGACGATCAGATCGAGGACGCGGGGGCCGCCCGCATCGTCGGCGTCCGAGAGATCGAAGCTGAGGCAGTCGGTGGCCCCCTCGTGGTCGAGGAAGCGTTCATTCAGTTCGGTGATGCGGGCGTCGTCGACGATTCCCACGCTGATGGAGGCGTCTGCGAGACCGAAGCGGTCGCAGACCGCTCGGATCAGGGTCTCCAATCGGGCGAAGTCGACCGGTGCATCGTCAACCTGGGATGTGATCTCGATCGCGTTCATGGCGCTGCCTAGGTCTCGACCATTCTGGGGACCTGTGGTTTCGGCTGGGGCGGCAGCGGCGCGTCGGCGGGCGTGGGATAGGCGATGCGCCCGTGATAGTGGGCGGCCAGGGACTTCGACATGCTCGCTTCGATTCCGCTGAGTTCGCGGAGGGTCAGATCGCACTCGTCGAACTGCCCGTCCTGCAGGCGTTTCATGGCGATGTTGTGGACGACGATCTCGACCTTGGCGAGGGTCACTTCGGCCAACGAGCGGACGGCGCCTTCAACGGCGTCGGAGAGCATGATGATGGCGGCCTCTTTGGTCTTGGGTCTGGGCCCGGCGTAGCGGAATTCGCTTTCGGAGGGCGGCGCGCTTTTGGGTTTCTTGCTTTCGGGGTCGGATTCCTCGTGCTTCTTTTTGGCCTGGTGATAGAACGGCTCGACCAGGGTGGTGCCGTGGTGGGTTTCGATGAACTGGTGGAGGACGTTGGGCAAGCCGTACTCTTTGGCCATCTCGACGCCGTCTTTGACGTGGCCGACGATGATGAGCTGGCTCATCGCGGGAGAGAGTTCCTTGTGCTTGCTGGCGGATCCCATCTCGTTTTCGACGAAGTACTTGGGCTTGTTGATCTTGCCGATGTCGTGGTAGTAGGCGCCGACGCGACAGAGCAGGCCGTTGCAGCCGATGGCCTCGGCGGCGGCTTCGGCGATCGAACCGATCAGCAGGCTGTGGCTGAAGGTTCCCGGCGCTTCCATGGCCAGCTTCTTGAGCAGGGGCTGGTTGGCGTCGGAGTAGTCCAGCAGGGTCATGCTCGTGGCGATGCGGAAGGTTTTTTCGATCAAGGGAAGCAGGCTCTGGATCAGCAGTCCGCCCAGGAAGGCGGCCAGGCCGTGGTGGCCGGCGGCCCAGACGACCGAGATCAGATCCTGCGGCTCGCCCAGGAAGTTCAGGTAGACCACGGAGAGGGCCATGAAGAAGACGGCCACTGCGGCCATGGCGCTGACCTCGAGCAGTTTCATGCGGGTGCGGATTTCGCGAAGGGAGAAGCAGCAGGTGGCCACGCCGGCGGCCATGGTCAGGAAGAGGCCGACGCCCTGGAGCTGGAAGCCGTCGTCAGGCCTGGGTCCGACGCCGAGGCAGGCGAAGAGCGCGTAGAGGATGCCCATGCCGACGGCAAACCGCTGGTCGTAGGCGATCACGAAGACGATGGCGGCCACGACGGCGGTGCCGGTGGCCCAGCCCGGCGTCCAGCGGGAGGCGCCGCTCGAGAGCACGGCGATTTTGAGCGTGCCCAGCAGCACGAGGAAGACGCCGATCAGCGCCAGGGCTCGGGCGTGGTTGTGGAGGATGCGATTCTCGTAATGGTAGATGTAGAAAGCGGCACCAGCCGAGAGGAAGACCACGACGGCGGACAGTGCAGCCAGCGTCCGGAAGCGTCCCTGGCTAAGCATCTCGAACGAGAGGATGGCTGTGGCGCCGAGAACAAAGCCCAGCCAGAGCAGGATGGAGATCACGACCTCGCGGCGGGCGAGGGCCGAGATGCGGGTCGAGCGTCCGGAGGAGATGTTCCGCCTGACCTGGTTTCGTCTTGGATTGGTTTTTTTATTGAAAAGCCCCATGGTATTTGGCCTGTTCACCAGAAAGCGGGAACCGCGCGGCCGCTGCCGAAGCAGGTCGGCGTCTCATTCGCGGGCGCGCTTGTGGGATTCCTGCTTCTTCTTGTAGGCTCGCACGATGTTCTGGACGAGTCGATGTCGGACGATATCGCCCTGGGTGAGTTCGACGATGCCGATGCCCTTGACCCGTCGGAGGGTTTCGATGGCCTCGACGAGGCCGCTGGTCTGGGTGGCGGCCAGATCGACCTGGGTGACGTCGCCGGTGATGATCATTTTGGAGCCGTGTCCGAGGCGGGTGAGCACCATGAGCATTTGGAGGCCGGAGGTGTTTTGCGCCTCGTCGCAGATAATGGCGGCTTCATTGAGGGTACGGCCTCGCATGAAGGCCAGGGGAATGATTTCGATGATGTCCAATTCCATGAACTTTCGCATCTGGGCGAAGTCCATCATGTCCTCGAGGGCGTCGAAGAGGGGGCGCAGGTAGGGATTGACCTTGGCCTGGATGTCGCCAGGCAGGAAGCCGAGCTTTTCGCCCGCTTCGACCGCGGGCCTGGCGAGCACGATGCGTCGGATCTGCTTTTTGCGGAGCATGGAAACGGCGACGGCGACCGCCAGATAGGTCTTGCCGGTTCCGGCGGGTCCGGTGCAGAAGGTAACATCGTTGTTCAGCATCGTCTCGATGTATTTGAGCTGCCCGGCGGTGGAGGGCTCGACCACCTTCTTGGAGTAGACGGTTACCGCCTGGCCGTCTTCGGGGCTGGTGGCTTGCGCACCCTGCTCGATGAAAGCGGTCACGTCGTCGCTGGTCAGTTGGCGGTGCTTGAGCAAGTGCTTCTGCATCCGGTCGACCACCTCTGCCGCCTGATTGACGCTGGCCTCGGTACCGCTGATGATGAGGTTGTACTGACGGGCGGTAATGTTGACGCCGAGGGATCGGCGCAGTTGCCGAAGGTGACTGTCGGAAGGTCCGAAGAGCTCAAGCTGACGGCTGCCCGGATCTAGTTGTACGGTAACTTCCAAATTACTCCTCGCTTAGGCGCTGTTTCCCGCTTTCGTGGATAGACGGCCCCGGTCAGGCGACCAGGCGGAAGAACAGATATCCGAAGGGCGCCGCCACCAGGGGCGAATCGATCACATCCAATATACCACCGAATCCGGGCACACGGTTCGCGGAATCTTTCTGCTGGGCGTCGCGCTTCATCATCGACTCGGTCAGGTCGCCCAACTGCCCGATCACGGCGAACGATGCGCCGAAGACCAGGGCCCACGACCAGGCCATTATACCAAAGCCGAGGGCAAAAGCGAGACTGACGACCATGGCGACGAGCATGGCCCCGGCGAGGCCTTCCCAGGTCTTTCCCGGGCTGACGCGGGGGGAGAACTTGCGGCGGCCGAAGAGCTTGCCGAACGTGAAGGCGCCGATATCGGAGAATTTGACGACGAACATGAGCATCAGGGTCTGCCAGAGTCCGATTTCGACTCGAATGGCGACGACGAAGGCCGACAGCAGACCCAGATAGAGGACGGCCAGAGAGTTGATGCCGCAGTTGGCGAGGACACCATCGGTTCCGAACCGCGCGTATTGGGCCAGCACGGAGGCCAGGAGGGCGAAAACGAGGGCCAGGAGCAACCAGGTATGCAAGGAGAGGGCCAACCACTGAGGCCAGTACCAGGCGGTGGCCAGGGCGACGACGGCGACGATCGTGGGGGAAACCAGAAGGCGCAACCCCTTACTGGAAGAGAGGTTGGCGAATTCCAGGACGGCCAGGGCCATCACGACGGCCACGAGGATCGCCAGGAGGGTGCCCTGGATCGGCTTGTCGTCGGCGGGCGCGGTGGTGATGGAGCCATCGAGCCAGCCGTCGAGGAGGACGAGGCCTGCGAAGACGACCGTCATGAGCACGCCGGAGAATATCCTGTGTTTCAGCATCGTCTCGGATCCCATCTGTTCGCGGGCGGTTCGAACCGGCCGGCGGCGGCACGCTCATCCACGGGAGGGAGACTCCGTGTGTAGGGCCCCGAATCGGCGATCCCGCTGGGCATAGGCGACCAGGGCCTTTTCGAGGGTCGGCTGATCGAAGTCGGGCCAGAGCGTATCGGTGACGTAGAACTCGGAATAGGAGATCTGCCAGAGCAGGAAGTTGCTGACGCGCAGCTCGTTGGCGGTTCGGATCAGCAGATCGGGGTCGGCCAGCCCCCCTGTGTACAGGTGGTCGCTGATGCACTTTTCGTCGATGTCGTCGATTTCCAGGTTTCCCTGCTTCGCTTCGTGGGCGATGGCCCTGGCGGCGTCGACGATCTCGGCGCGGCCGCCGTAGTTGAGGGCCATGGCCAGGACCATTCCGGTATTGTCCCGGGTCAGCTCACCGGTCCCGACGAGGGCGTCCTTGACGGTCTGGGGCAGGCCTTCCATGCGTCCGAGGTGCACGAATCGGACGTTGTTTTCCATGAGGCTGCGTCGGATGCTGACGAGATAGCCGCTGTAGATGTGCATCAGGGCGTCGATTTCGGCTTGGGGGCGCTTCCAGTTTTCGAGGCTGAAAACGTAAAGGGTGACCGATTCGATCCCGAGATCGACACAGCGGAGGGAGATCATTTCGGCGGTCTTGGCCCCCTGCCCGTGGCCTTCGTAGCGGGGCAGACCACGGCGCTGGGCCCAGCGGCCGTTTCCGTCCATGATGATCGCGAGGTGGCGCGGCATCAGTTCGGGCGGCACTCCCAGTCGTTCGGCGGTGGCTTTGCGTTTTTGCTCGGTGCTGTTCATGTGCATCGACCTGCGGGCCCGGCTCGGCTCGGGGGCTGCCGGGCATTCCGTTTTTTTCTTACGTCCGCATCAGCGTCTGGCTTCGTTCGGGTCCGATGCCGATCATCTCGACGGGACGGCCGACGATCTGCTCGACGCGCTCGACGTAGCGACGGGCGTTAGCGGGCAACTGATCGAACGCGGTGGCCCCGGTGATATCTTCTTCCCAGCCCGGCAGGGTCTCGTAGAGCGGTTTGGCCTTGGCCAGGCGGGTGATGTTGGCGGGGAAGAAGGTGGTCTCCTTGCCTTCGAGTTCGTAGGCGCGGCAGATTTTGAGTTCCTTGAGCCCGGTGAGCGTATCGAGGTGCAGCAGGACGAGGCTGTCGATCGAACCGATGCGAACTCCGTACAGAACCGTGACGGCATCGAACCAGCCACAGCGGCGGGGGCGACCGGTGGTCGTGCCGTATTCGTTTCCGGCCTCGCGAATGTACTGGCCCACCTCGTTGTCCTGCTCGGTGGGGAAGGGTCCGGCGCCGACGCGCGTCGTATAGGCCTTGATGACGCCAATGTATTTATTCACCATTCGCGCGGGGACACCGCAGCCGGCGGGCAGGCCCAGCGCGCTGGAGTTCGAGCTGGTGACGAACGGGAAGGTCCCGTGGTCGAGGTCCAGCAGCGAACCCTGGGCGCCCTCGAACAGGACCGATTTGCCCTGCTCGATGGAGGTGTGCAGCAGTTCGGTGGTGTCGGTGATGAAGGGGCCGAGCCGTTCGGCGTAGCGCCGGCATTTTTCGAAGATCGTCGCGACCGGGAGCGGTTCGGCACCGTAGAGCGCGCCGAAGAGCTTGTTCTTGTATTCCAGGATGGCGTCGAGCTTGGCCTTCAGCGCGTCGAGGTCGCGCAGGTCCCCCACCCGTACGGCGTAGCTGCGCCCGACTTTGTCGGCATAGCAGGGACCGATGCCACGGATGGTGGTTCCGATTTTGCGCTCGCCGAGGGCGTCTTCGCGAAGCTGGTCTTCCCGCTTGTGGTAATCGAGGACGACGTGGGCGTTTTCGCTGATGAAGAAGCGATTGTCGAGGGAGATGCCTCGTTCGGCGAGTTCGTCGATCTCGCCCAGCAGCACTTCGGGGTCGACCACAACGGCATTGGCGATCACGCAGGCGACATCCTTGCGGATCGAGCCGCTGGGGAGAAGGTGCAGGGCGAAGCGGCTGTCGCCGATGACGACGGTGTGGCCGGCGTTGGAGCCGCCTCCGAAGCGGACGACCATATCGCACTGCTCGGCGAGAATGTCGACGACCTTGCCTTTGCCTTCATCGCCCCACTGTAAACCCACGACGCAGATATTCATTCAACCGGTGCTTCCCAAGACGTTTCAGAGACTGGTTCCAAACACAAACCGCAATAGCCTACAGAGGCAGGCGGGCGGGGTCAACGAAATATTCGAGCGTCGGGTGCATGACCGTGCTCGCGAAGGGGCTGTGTGAGACGTGGCGAGCCCGGCCGCGAAGAGGTCCATCGCCCGGCTGCATGCGGGCCCTTCGAATTGGTGACCCCTCGCTGCATTCGAGATACCGCCGCGAGACGCAGACCATAGCCCGTTCGATGCCAGATTTCCGTTCGACTTCGCTCAGGACAAGCTCTCCAT
>CAZTGH010000258.1:0-7838 GCA_964612985.1 uncultured Pirellulales bacterium | reverse complement strand
GCCAGGCGCGTGAAGACCCACGAGAGGGGCTTGAATCGTTCGCTGGGGACATAACCCCAGTGTCCGCTGGGCCAGATGTCACAGGCCTCCCACCACTGGCCGGGCTTCCAGTGTTCGGGCTTTCCCGGCGTGCACTCGGTCGTGGCGAAATCGCCGAACCCGCTCCAGCGCGGGTTGATGACGATCCCCGGCTGGATCGACCGGACCCAGGCCAGCGTCTGCTCGGCGCGCATATCGCCGATGCCGCTCCAGCCCATCCCGTCGAACCAGAGCAGGTCGATCTTGCCGTAGCGGGTCAGCAGTTCATGAATCTGACCGAGCGTGTAGGCGTAGAAGGCCTTGAAGTTCTCGAAGTTCTCCTCGGCCGACGGCAGGGGATACTTCTGCCGGTAGACCATCGCCTGCGGATAGCCCGGGTAGTGCCAATCGCGGGGCGAGAAGTAGAAGCCGACCTTCAGCCCATACTTGCGGCAGGCGTCGACGTAGGGTCTGAGCAGGTCCCTGCCGCCCATATACTGCTTCGTGCTGAAGTCGCCGAATTCCGTCGGCCACAGGGCGTAGCCGTCGTGGTGTTTCGTCGTCAGCACGGCGTACGTGAACCCCGCCTTTTTCGCCGCTGCCATCCACATGTCGGGATTGTACTGGCACGGATTGAACTTCTCCGCCAGACCATAATACTGCGATTGATCCTGGTTGTACTTCTTGTAGGGATCGGAGTCGCCATGCCAGGGGCAGCCCTTCATCATCGACCACGATGGATCGATCCCGTCCACGCTATGAATGCCCCAGTGCAGGAACAGGCCGAAGCTGGCCTGGGGGAACCATTGGGCGTCGGGGTGCCTGGTCGGGAAGTCGAGTTTTGGTTTGGGGGCGTTGAAGACCTTCATCGCCTCCTCCATCCAGGCCTGGTCGATGGCGTAACCGCCCAGTTTGTCGTCACTGTCCTGGGGACCGATCTTTTCGAAAGGGATTCGCTCAAAGCCTGGAATGGAATAGGCCGGCGAATCGTCGCGCAGCGCCAGGTTCAGACTGGCCTCGTCGACGAACTTCGGATCCTGGTCCTCGATATTGTCCCGGAAGGTATAGAAATCGAACCCGCCGCAGGCGCCGAGGCAGTTCTTTTCCAGCCAGCGCTCGTTCTTCCACCCGATATTGCGGGCGATGACGCAGCCTTCGGGTTCCTTGGCCATTTCCATGCCATTATCGAGGATGTGGGCCAGTCGCGGATAGCGTTCGCTCCACGGCGGCTGCGTGTAGTTGTACCGCTTGATCTTGTCGAGCAGTTTCCAACTGTTGTCCTTGTCCATCCAGGCCTTGCCTCGTCGGTCGGTGAAGTGGGCGGAACCACATTTGGCGATCACGTTGTTGTCGATGGTATTGTCGCGTCCGCCGCCGCACATCACGGCTCGTCCGCTGATGCGATAGAAGACGTTGCCGACCACGGTGATGCCGCTGGCGCAGTCGTCGAGGTAGACCGCGTGGACTCCGTTGCTGCCGGTCAGGTGGCTTTCGATGTCGTGGAAAAAGTTATTCTTGATGACGTTGCCGCGTAGACCCCAGTCGCGTCCAGTATAGACCGAGCCGGCGTCATCGACCTCGTAGCAGACGCCGTAGATTTCATTGAGTTCGATGCGGTGCTCGTTGCCGCCGAAGAGGATCGCCGAGTGCGGGGCGTCGTAGAGCTTGTTGTTGGCGGCGACGTTGCCCACGCCATTGAGGCGAATCGCGGGGGCGTAGGTCCGCTGCCAGCGACCGAAATCGTGGATCGTGCAGTTCCGCACGAAGTTGCCACCCGGTGTGAGCTTGGCGCGGTCGCCGCCCGAGACGGCCACGCCTGTCTGCCCGATGCCGTGAACCGTGCAATGCTCCACGCCATGATTTGTACCGCTGATCTCGACGCCGTTGCCTCGCATATTGCGCACCGTGCAATGCTCGATCCGCACATCTCTGCCGCCCGAGACCTCGATCCCGTCGCCAACGCCCATCTCGACGGTCAGTCCCTCGAATCGGACGTGCGAGACATTCTTCAATGAGATAACGGGAGCATCGAGCGTAGAGACCAGGATATCGCTATCCTGGAGGTCGGCGGGGGGCCAGAAGTAGAGAGTGCCGGCGGCTCGGTCGAAGTACCATTCTCCCGGCTGGTCGATTTCTTCAACGAGATTAACGACGTAATAAGGTTTCTTCGCACGAATCCCGTAAGGCGGGACCTTTTCAGCGGTGATCGTCTTGTTGGCAGTGTCGATCTTTGCGATCTTGACGATCTGGTTGGACCAGCCGTGACACCAGTAGCCGACGGCGTGCGCATCGGGCGCATCGAGCCATCGCTGCGGACGCGGATCGTCGTAGCCAAACGTGATATCGTTGGCTGCTGACGTCGTGCGGACGAAGCCTTCGTTGGGCCAACGGGCCAGTTGCATCAGCTTGCCATCGAAGCTCAGCTCCATCCGCAGCGGCGCCTGAGCGATGGACTTCAATCCGCCCATCCAGACACACTTGCCGCGTACGCTCGGATCGAGGCGGTTCCAGACGGGGTCGGAGGACGAGACCCGTTCGAAGTCTTCGCCTGCGAGCCGACGTCCGCCGATCATCTCGACCGTCTCGCCTGGATAAGCACGATAGACGATGGGCTTGCCAGGCTGGCCCGAGTCCTGCCCGGTCAGCGTGAAGGATTGCGTGCGGAAGTACTTGCCACCTCGGAGGATGACCGTCGCGCCGTCGGATTTGTTTTCGCGGATCGCGTCGCGGGCCTTCTCCAGCGTGGCAAAGGGCTTTTCAATCGTCCCGGGACTGGCGTCGTCGCCATCGGGCGCGACGTAGAAATCGCGGCTCAGCGCGACCGAACCCCACAGGCAAATGCTCCAGGCAAGCAGCAGGGCCTTCCTCATCGTGCTTCTCCTCATTCGAATCATAGCTGTCGTTGCAGGTGGTGCCGCCCGCCAGGATACCACAGCCGAAGGCGGAATCCAAGGATGGCCCCCGACCACCGCTGGCAGGAGCGTGGTCGGCAGCAACATCACCGGATGCCTACCGGAGACCGCCCGTCGGCGCGACTTGTCGCTACTGCAGATCACACCTTGTCGGGGACGATGAAGGGGGCGCGGTAGTTGCGCGAGACGTACAGGTTGGCGTAGGGGCCGAGGGGGCCCTGGAATCGTTCTTCGTCGGGGTCCATCGTCAGCATGGGACCCAGCTTGACAGGGGTCCGGGCCAGGTCGATCTCGTTGGCAGCCAGGTGCTGCTCGAGTCGCTCGAAGGCGTCGGCCAAGGTCTTTTGGCTCTGGAGGGTCTCGCGAATCTCCTCGTTCGAAGCTTCCTGGGCCAGTCGGTAGGAGATGTTGCCCATATGGACCAGTGCGGCGGAGAGATGGCCCTCGATGACAGGCGAGATAAGGGAATCGGCCTTGCGGCTGCGTACGGCGTCGAGGAAGTTGGCTCGTAGATCCGGCGTCTTCGGTTCGAACCGCTTGATCAGATTGCCCTCGCTGTCATAGGCGGAGGTTGGACCGAAATTCGAGCCGCCCGAGACGTAGCCTTCTTCGCAC
The DNA here is from genome assembly GCA_964612985.1 of uncultured Pirellulales bacterium. GTDB lineage: Bacteria > Planctomycetota > Phycisphaerae > Sedimentisphaerales > Anaerobacaceae > Anaerobaca. The sequence goes on along the minus strand of CAZTGH010000258.1, from coordinate 4,293 downwards.
TGGATGATCGTGCCGATCTGGCCACCCCGGTAGCTGTCCATCTGCTTGGCGCCCCAGTTCCTGCCCCGTTCGTTCTTCGATCTGGGCAGTCCACGAACCTCGAAGATCAGCGGTGCAGGTTCGTAATCATAGAAGAGGATTTGCGTGTTGGGGGTTTCGCCATCATCGTCGTAGCCGAACCGACCACCCAGGCTCATGACGTGCCTGGGCAGGGTATTCTGTCCCAGGCCCCATCGGCAGCCGTCCATGTAGTGGATGCCCATGTTGCCGAGGTCGCCGTTGCCGGTGTTCCAGTCCCAATGCCAGTCGTAGTGCAGGTACTCGCGCCTCAGCGGCAGCTTGGAGGCCGGACCCGACCACAGGTCGTAATCGAGCGACGCCGGCAGAGGCTGCGGACCGTTGACCTTGCCGATGCTCGGGCGGGGCTTATAGTTTAGCCCATGCGCGTAGAGAATCCTGCCGAGATGACCCTGGCGAATGTACGCGAACGCTTCGGCAAAGCCCGACCGCTCGCGGGGCCCATGCGGGGCCTGGACGATGCGGTCGTACCTGGCGGCCGCTTCGACCATCTTTCGACCCTCGAAAATCGTATGGGACGTGGGCTTCTGGACGTAAACGTCTTTGCCTGCCTGGCAGGCCCAGATGGTTGCCAGCGCGTGCCAGTGGTTCGGGGTCGTGACGATGACCGCGTCGACGTTCCTGTCATCCAGCAACTCGCGCAGGTCGGTGTAGGCCTTGATGTTGGGATTGTGGTCCTTGAGCTTGGCGATCTGGGGCATCAGATGCGCCTGGTCGCAGTCGCACAGCGCCGTGAAGCGAATGCCCGGGATTTTCAGGAAGGCGGCGATCTCCTTCTTACCCATGCCGCCAATCTTGACGCTGGAACCGACCCCGATGACGCCCAGGCGGATCACGTCGTTGGCCCCGAGCGCTTTCGAGAAGGGCATCGCTGCTGCGAAACTCGTCGCGAGCGAGGTTTTCAGAAAGTTGCGTCGATGCATAATGATGGTCTCCCACGAGATCAGATCACGTTCTGGTAGGCCAGGAAAAGAGCCCGGTAGTATTTCATCAGGCGGATGGGCTCGCAACTGGCGGGGATCTCCGCGTCGCAGTAGCCCTGGTAGCCTGTTTGCCTGAGCAGTCGGAAGAACCGGCGATAGGGATACCGTTCGTCCCACAGTTCGTGCATGTGCACGTTGCGAATGCGATCCTGGACGGAATTGAAATTGGCTTCGAAGCCGGGCCCTTTCATGTCGTTCAGGTCGCAGTTCCAGTTCACGTACACGTGGGGGCTGTCGGCGTAGTCGATCATCTTCTTGATCTTGGATATGACGTTGGTTCCCCTGCCATGGACGCAGACGCGGATCTCGACGCCGTAGTCGTGTGCGAATTCGCCCACCTCGGCCAGGGACTTTCCGATCTGTCGGAGCGTCTGTTCCTCAGGGATGCCCTGATCGACCAGCAGGGCGTTGGGGAACACGCGGATGCCTAGCGCGCCGAGGTCGTGGGCCAGCAGGGTATACTCCTTGGTGCCTTCGATGTGCTTGCGGAGTTCCGCCGGGTCCGGATAGTGGTAACCGAATCCGCTGGCCAGACTGAGCTGGATGCCCGCGTCCTCGAATCGCTTGCGGACGTCCAGTCGCTGGGCCTTGCTGAGGGTGACCTCCACGCCGTGCGCGTGCGTGGTCCGCAATTCGACGTGTTCGAAACCGGTCTCGGTGCAGTTCTTGATAATGGTCTCGATGTCCCAGTCTTTCGCCAGGGTGTACGTCATCAGGCCCAGCTTGAGCGCAGGGCGAACGTTCTCGGTGGACTCGTCGCGCGCGGACGCACGACCTACGAGGGTCGCCGAGGCGACCAGAGCCGACGTCTTGAGCAGGTCTCTTCGGGTCGGTTGTTTCGTCATCTGCTGTTCTCCGATAGGGGGTCGATCATCAAGCGGGAGTGTCGGATCGGTGCTCGCGCTGGATGCGTTCGAGCGCGCGTTTGGTGGCTTTGATGGCGTCGATCTCGCTCATCTGGTTTCCGCCCGATTCGATCCCGACGTAGCCATGATAGCCGGCATCCAGGACGATCTTCATCATGCGCGGAAAATCGACGCTGGTGACATTTCCTTCGTCGTCGAACCTGGTCGCCTTGGCGCTGACGCCCTTGGCATAGGGCATCATCTCCTCGACTCCCTTGTAGGCATCGTAGTCGCCGAAGTTGCCGAAGTCGGGCAGGGTGCCGCAATTGGGAAGATTGACCATCTTGATGACGCCGACGAGCCACTCGCCGTTGGAGGAAAGGCCTCCGTGGTTCTCGACGATCACGTTCAGGTCGAACGGCTTGGCCCGCTCGCAGAGCCCATGCAGCCCGTCGGCTGCCAGCTTCTGCTGTTCCTCGTAGCTTCCCTCGGAGCGGGCATTGACGCGGATCGAGTGGCATCCCAGCGTCTTGGCGGCCTCGAGCCACTTGACATGATTCTCGATCGTCTTGAGCCTCTCGGCCTCTTCGGGGGCGCCCAGAGCGCCTTCATTGTCGCACATGATCAGGACGGACTTGCAGTCGTTGTCTTCGACGCGCTTGTTCAACTCGGCCAGGTACGCCTTGTCCCTGGCCTTGTCCATGAAGAACTGGTTGACGTATTCGAGCCCTTCGATCCCGAGCCGGCGGGCGATGCGCGGGAAATCGAGATTGGTGATCTTCAGATCGGTCCGTCCGAACAGGCTGCGATTGAGCGACCATTCGGCCAGCGAGATTTTGAAGGGCCAGGGGGACTCTGCGGCGGCATTGGCTGTGGCTGCGAAGGCTGCGCCGGGCATGGCCAGCGCGCCGGCGGTCGTGATTCCGACTTCCAGAAATCGTCTGCGGGATAGGGTCTCGGACATGGCAGGCTCTCCTCATAGGTTTAGAACGTAGGGCGGACGCGCCCACTCGCTCCTGAGGTATCTCAGGATGTGAGGGCGCCCAACCCGCTAACTTGTCTCGGCTTTGGACCGCGCGATCTGGTCCAGGGCCACAGCGCCGATGATAATCGCTCCGATTACGACGAGTTGGATATTTGTAGAGATGCCCAGCAGGGTGCATCCGTTCCGCAAAAAACTGATCAGCAGCGTTCCGACGATGGTTCCGACGACGGTGCCCCGTCCGCCCGAGAGGCTGGCGCCGCCGATCACGACGGCGGCGATGATGTCGAGTTCCAGGCTGATGCCGGCGGTGGGCTGGGCGGAGATCGTCCGGCTGGCCTGGATCATCGCGGCCAGTCCGACAAACAGGCCCATCATGCTGTAGATGGCGATCAGATTGCGGTCCACGTTCACGCCCGCGTGGAACGCTGCCTCGCGGTTGGAGCCGATCGCGTACGTGTAGCGGCCCAACGGCGTATACCGCAGCACGAAGAAGCCGAGCAGCACGATCCCCGCCAGGATCAGTACGCTGACCGGGATGCCGAACAGATGGCTCTGGCCCAGAAACGTATACATCGGAACGTCGTACATCTTGCTGTTGTTGATGATGTAGGAGGTGCCTCGGAAGGCGCTCATCGTGCCCAGCGTCACGATGAACGGGGGCAGCCTGAGCTTGGTAATCAGCGTTCCGTTGAGCAGACCGCAGAGGAATCCCGCGCCAATGCCGACCACGGTCCCCAGGACCATTGCGCCGGTGCCCGCGTCGGGGCCGCCCACCTTGAGCATGACGCCCGCGCCGACCATGCCCGCCAGCGCCAGCATCGAGCCGACGGACAGGTCGATCCCGCCGGAGATAATCACCGCCGTCATGCCCATCGCGATGATGCCGTTGACGCTGGAGCGGCTCAGCACGTTGAGGAAGTTCTCCGCGGTGAGAAACGTGTCCGGCTCCAGCGCCGACAGGGCCGCGACGATGATCGCCAGGGTGGCAAAGGGCAGCAGTTGCCTGACGAATTTGCTCATTCAGTTCTCCTCGACAGCCGCCAGGTGCATGACTTCTTCGGGTGTCGTTTCTTTCGTCACGAGATTGCCGACGAGCCTCCCTCGTCGCATCACGAGAATCCGATCCGCAATTCCGAACAGCTCAGGCAACTCCGACGAGATGAACAGGATCGCTTTGCCCTGTTCGGCCAGCGTGTTGAGCAGGCTGTAGATCTCGGCTTTGGCCCCCACGTCGATGCCGCGCGTGGGCTCATCGAAGATCATGAAGGTCGAGTTGGCCAGCAGCCAGCGAGCGACGAGCAGTTTCTGCTGGTTGCCGCCGGAGAGCGAATCGGTCGGAGCCTCGGGACCGGCCCACTTGACGGACATGCGTGCCCCCGCCTCAGCCGCGACCCGATGCTCT
>CAZTGH010000257.1:0-7917 GCA_964612985.1 uncultured Pirellulales bacterium | reverse complement strand
GATCCAGCTGTTCACCCGAACCGGGGGATTTGTGTGCCGGAGCATCGTGGATGAGAGGTCGGCAGGTTATGTGGCCCTGGGAATGGCCCGGCAGCTGAATGAGCCGGTGGCCGTGGTCACCACCTCCGGGACAGCGGTGCTCAACCTGGCTCCCGCGGTGGCAGAGGCATTCCACCAGCGGCTGCCCCTGCTGGTCCTGACCGCCGACCGCCCCCTGGAGCGGATCGGTGCCTTCAACAATCAGGTGATCGACCAGCACGCCCCCTTCTTCAGCTTCTCCAGGGGTTTTCTTGAACTGCCCCTCCGGCCCAGAAATCATGAAGAGATCGATGAGATGCTTCACGCCGTGGGACGGTTGCTGCAGGAAGCTGCAGGCTGGCCCGGGGGACCTGTTCACATCAATGTGCCGCTGGATGAGCCCCTTTACGAAATCCTTCCGCCCCCCAGGAACCTGCCTGTCAGCAATGTAGAGGGAACTGTTGCCCGGTCCGGCGCGGTTATTCCGGAGGATTGGCTCCATGGGGAACAAACCGGCACCCGGACGCTGGTGCTGGCAGGAATGTCCCGCTATTCTTCAGAGGTGGCCGAAGGATTGAACCGGTTAAGCAGGAACCCCGGTATTGCGGTGGTGGCCGAGAATATCGCCAACCTGGATCCGGTGCGGCTGGTGACCCATCCCGAGCTGGTGCTGGCAACGGCTGATCACACAGAGCGGGAGGCCATCAGGCCCGACCGGGTGGTGACCCTGGGCGGACAGGTGGTGAGCAAACGGCTGAAGCAATTTCTCCAGTCACTGAACCCCCTTCAGATCCTGGAAACCGGATCGGATCCGGTTCGGTTGGTCTCTGAGCTGGAAGCCGCTGATGGTCTCACAGGAACCGCTGCACCCCTTGCGGAAACCGCCGGTCATCCGGCGGCCGGCAAGAAAAGCGGCAATCAGGACCGGATCACTTATCAGGAGGAATGGAAACGCCTGGAGGAGAGAGCCCTGAGCAGGGCTTCCGAATATATGCACCGTGTGGGATTCTGCAACCTGAAGGCAGTCGGTCAGGTGCTTTCCGCTGCCCCGGCGGGAACAGTGATCCATCTCGGGAACAGCACCACCATCCGCTCCTCACAGCTGATCAGGGCAAGGAAGGAGCTGGCCTACTATTCCAACCGTGGAACCTCGGGGATCGACGGAACCGTTTCCACTGCGGCCGGAGCCGCCATGGTTTCGGACCATCTCCACCTGCTGCTGGTGGGTGACCTGGGCATGGTGTATGACTCCAATGCGCTCTGGAACAAGGATTTTCCGGACAACCTACGGATCGTGGTCCTGAACGACGGAGGCGGGGGGATTTTCCGCTTGCTGGAGGGTCCCGGGCGGATGGATTTTTTCGAAGAGTTCAGCGTCACCCACCATCCGGTCTCCCTGGAATTGCTTTCCCAATCCTTCGGAAGGGGCTATCTCAGGGTGGACAGCCGGGAAGGACTTCAGGAGGTGCTCGGAGGATTTCTGCGGGACGGCAGGGGACACTCCATCCTGGAGATAGACACTGCCGGGTGTGAGAACACTCGGCTTCATAAAGCGTTATATGATATATTGTAAAAGTTGCAGATCATGAGTACCAGAGAATGGAAAAGCATCACAGAGTTTGAAGAGATCAAATTCGATTTTTTCGAGGGGATCGCCAGGATCACCATTAACCGCCCCCGCTACCGCAATGCATTCACCCCGGATACCACCATGGAGATGAGCGAGGCGCTGGTGATGTGCCGTGAAATGACCGAGGTACGGGTGGTGGTCATCACCGGAGAAGGGGACAAGGCCTTCTGCAGCGGGGGAGATCAGAATGTCAAGAGCTTTGCGGGGTATGTGGGAAAGGACGGTGTCCCGCGCCTGAATATTCTGGATGTCCAGAAGCAGATCCGGAGCATGCCCAAGCCGGTGATCGCCATGGTGAACGGCTTTGCCATCGGAGGCGGACACGTATTGCACGTGGTGTGCGACCTCTCCATCGCCTCCGAGAACGCCCGCTTCGGACAGACAGGTCCCCGGGTGGGGAGCTTCGATGCCGGTTTCGGTTCCTCCTACCTGGCCAGGCATGTGGGACAGAAAAAGGCCCGGGAGATCTGGTTCCTCTGTGAGCAGTATACGGCACAGGAGGCCCTGGAAATGGGCCTGGTGAACAAGGTGGTCCCGCTTGACCAGCTGGAGGATACTACCGTCGAGTGGGCGAAGAAGATCATGAGGCACAGTCCCATCGCCCTCCGGATGATCAAAGTGGGGCTTAACGCGGAGCTGGACGGTCAGGCCGGGATCCAGGAACTGGCCGGCAATGCCACCATGCTTTATTACATGACCGACGAGGCGCAGGAGGGCAAGAATGCTTTTCTGGAAAAGAGAGATCCCGACTGGGACCGTTTTCCGAAGCTGCCCTGATGGATATACCCCGGAAAATAAGTAATTTTGCATAGAATGAACAGAACCTCCATCTGGATGAAGGCGTTCAGGCTGCGAACCCTTCCGCTGGCACTTTCGGCGACGATACTTGGAAGTTTTCTGGGTTTTGCCGACGGCAGGTTCAAGTGGGGGGTGTTCGTTTTCGGCACCCTGACCACCCTCTTTCTGCAGATCCTTTCCAACCTGGCCAACGATTACGGCGATGCGGTCAAGGGCACCGACAATGAGCGACGTCTGGGCCCCCTCCGGGTGACCCAGTCGGGCCTGGTGACCCGAAGGGCCATGAGGCGAATGATCATCCTGTTCGTGCTGCTGGCCCTCGCCTCCGGATCCCTGATGATCCGGAGCGGACTGGGCCGGGGGCCGTTCCTGCTCTACTCGATCTTTTTCCTGATGGGGTTCTCGGCCATCTTCGCCGCCATCAAATATACCATCGGAAAACGGCCATACGGCTACCTGGGCTTCGGTGACATCATGGTCTTCATCTATTTCGGGATACTGGGGGTGGCCGGAACCTATTTCCTCCATACCCAATCGCTTCATCCCACCATATTGCTCCCGGCCTCCTCGGTGGGACTGCTGAGCGTGGGGGTACTCAATCTGAACAACATGCGCGACCGGGAAAACGATGCACTCAACGGAAAGCATACCCTGGTGGTGAGGATGGGATTCTCCTGGGCCAAGATTTATCATGTGACCCTGCTCCTTTCCGCCTTCCTTCTGGGGCTCACCTATACCATCCTCCATTTCGAATCCTATTATCAGCTCATTTTTCTCGCACCGCTTCCACTGCTGGCCTCCGATATCCAGAAAGTGATCCGGAATACCGTACCTGTGGAGCTGAATGCCGAACTGAAAAAACTGGCCGTGGCCACCCTGCTCTTTTCCCTGTCGTTCGGCTTGGGACTGATACTATGAGCTATCGCAGGACCGTTCCATGAAGGCTTCCTACAGCACATACCGCTGGCAGTTTCACTTTCCAGCCGGCACCTCCCGGGGGGTCCTTATGGAAAAGCCGGCCTGGTACCTCCGTCTTTGTAATACGAGGGCCGCTGCGGGGTGGGGGAGGTCTCCCACATTCCCGGACTGAGCCCGGGAACGGAGGAGGAGGTGGACCGCTATCTTTCGGATCTTTGCCATGCACTCAACCGGGGTGAAACGGAACCGGGCACTCAACTTTCGGAGATGCCGGGCGGGCCCGCAAGGTCTGGAATACCGGGTGTACAATTCGCCCTGGAGTGCGCTCTTCTTGATCTGGAACAGGAAGATACACAGCTCCTGTTTCCGTCGCCATTCACCGAATGCCGGGAGGGGATCCCCATCAATGGGCTGATCTGGATGGGCGACCGGGATTCCATGAAAATGCAGATCACCGGGAAGCTCGATCAGGGATTCCGGGTATTGAAAATGAAGGTGGGGGCACTCGACTTGAATGCAGAACTGGAGATCCTCCGTGAAGTGAGGCGGGAGTACCCTGCTTATCAGCTTGAGATCCGGCTCGATGCCAACGGGGCCTGGTCTCCGCAGGAGGCGATGGATCACCTGGAAAGGTTCGGCGAGCTGTCGGTCCACTCCATCGAACAGCCCATTCCGCCGGGATATATGGAGGAGCTGGCGGAACTCTGCCGGACATCGCCCATTCCGGTGGCGCTGGACGAGGAGTTGTTGGGCAGGAACCCTGATCCGGACTGGCTGGGAACCATCCGGCCGGCATACCTGATCCTCAAACCGGGTCTTCTAGGGGGGTTCCCTTTGGCGGAACAGTGGATACGCGCGGCCGAAGAGCTGGACATCGGCTGGTGGGCCACCTCTGCGCTGGAGTCGGCCGTGGGGCTCAGTGCCATCGCCCAGTGGACCTGGGTGCAGGGCGTCGACCTTCCCCAGGGTCTGGGGACAGGCCAGATCTACAGGGACCCGCTGACCTCACCGCTCCGCCTGAAGGGCGACCGGTTATGGTATGACCCGGAAAAGCCGTGGGATCTGACTCCGATACTCCGATCAAAATGGAAGTAAATCCGGAATTCAGACTGGAAGGGAGACCCTTCCGCCCCGAAGAGCTGATGGACCACTGCAGGAAGGTGGCCGCTTCTCCGGACGAGCCCGGCTGGAAAAAGGAGGTCTGCCTTTTTATGACTGAACTTCTGGAAAATCCCGGAAAACCGGTGATGCAAAAGACCAGCGGCACCACGGGAGATCCCGGGACCCATCCGCTGACGAGGGAGGCGATGGAAGCCAGTGCACGGATGACCCTGCGCCATTTCGGCCTTCGGCCGGGCGACCGGGTCCTGCTCTGCCTTCCGGTACGTTATGTGGCCGGCAAGATGATGGTGGTCAGGGCACTGACCGGAGGACTCGATTTGCGATGGACCGAACCCTCTTCCCGGCCGTTGAAGGAGTTTACCGGCGCGGTTTCATTCACCGCCATGGTGCCCCTTCAGGCCCGGGATTCGATCCTTCACGGGGATCCCCTGGACCGCACGGATATGCTGTTGCTGGGAGGTGGCGAGATTGGTCCGTTTCTGAGAGAGGAGCTGAGTCAACTGGACCGGCCCGCTGTATGGGAGTCTTTTGCCATGACCGAGACCTACAGCCACTTCGCCCTCAGGCAGATCAACGGCTCAGCACCCGATCCCCTGTACCGGTCATTACCCGGGGTCCGTCTGGAAAGAGACCCGAGGGGATGCCTGGTGGTGGAGGTGCCGGGAGTTACCACAAAAAAGGTGGTCACCAACGATCTGGTGGAACTCCACCCGGACGGAAAGCATTTTCGCTGGCTCGGCAGGTACGACCATGTGATCAGCTCCGGAGGCATCAAGATCCTTCCGGAAGCCGTGGAGGAAAAGATCAGAAAACTGACTGGAGAAGAGTGCCTGATCCTTCCGGAGCCCGATCCGGGACTGGGGCAGAGGCTGGTACTGCTGGTGGAGACCGGGAAGAAAACTCGGACAGATCAACAGGTTGAACCGCCTTTCGACGAAAAGAACTGGGCGCAACTATTGAAAAACCATCTGCAAAACTACGAGGTGCCCAGGAGAATAATACGGGTGGAGGAAATTCCCAGAAACGCATCGTTTAAGCCCGACCGGGTTGCGGCCAGAAGGCTGTTTCTGGAAGGGAAAGACTGATTTGGATCACCTATAGCTGATCCGGTATTCCAAATCCAGGCTATACTGCTAATACTCTGTTTATCCGCCCAAAAGAGGTCCAGTAAATGCAAAGGCCATTCCCGCTGTTCATTCGGCTTTCTTCCTCATAGAGCTGTTCTCTTGACAGGCGCATGCGGTTTCCGTTGGCATCGGTGAACAGAAGGAGATTATTCAGGGCATAAGTGTACCTGCAAAGCCAAAATCACCACCAACTTTCCAGATTTTCCAAAGGGCCCCTACAGGGGCCTCTTCAAAGAACGTAGTTTAGAGATATCTGTTTTCTTCTACTCACTACTTATTTATTTCAATTGAGTTCGTGAACCCTTCGGGGTTCAAATGAAGATCTCAATTGAAAGAAGACCAAGCTGTTTTCTCGGCTAACTCAGACAAAGGAAAAAGGTGAGTCGCCACAAAGAGACAGGCATTCCCGATATCGGGATTTACAGGTTTCTTACGTTTTCCTAATCTTGATGCCCCAGGATTATCGTCTCATTCCCGGTACTTAGATCAGTGGTCAACTCACCCAGATGAAAATTTACTAATTTTTTGGATCAGTTCCACTTATTCCCCGCAGCTGCCGGCCCGTTCCGCTCCCTTCGCCGGTAGCTGCTCCCCATGGCATCGCTTCGTTGTTCGCCCAGGCGATGGAGGCCTGGGCTTCACAACCCAAAGCCTATGTTTATAAAATGGGACATTATGTGCCGTTGCTTGGGGCAGCAGCCTTTTTGGCGTATCTTTTTTCCTGAAGGGGCGCAATGGCAACTGCAAAAAGCATGACAATAAAGCGGCTACAGAAGGGCGGGGTGGGGATTTTGTTTTGTGTGAGATTACTGCTCGTCTTTTCGTTTGTATCCTATTCTTTTTATGGGCTCTGGATTTTCCTTTTTCTCCATTAACTCATCCAGATAGCTGAATACAAGTTCTATGTTCCGGTCCTGATTTTCAAGCTTATTCTTTATCAGTTCAACATCAAGATGAAGCCTCAGGGTATCGGTTAGCATTTCTCTCATCTTAACGAAGATCTCAATGATTTTAATGCTCACTTGAGTTGCCCGAGCACTCTTAAGTACGTTAGCCAGTTGAAGTACACCATATTCCGAAAAAGCGTAAGGTAATGAACCGCCAAGGTGCTGTTTTGAAGGTATCGCATTTTGCGATACCATGATTTCAACCTCCTCCTCTGTTAGCTGGAACATAAAATGCGGAGGGAACTTTTCTGTATTTCTTTTCACCTGTTCCCGTAGCCTGATGGCCTTCACATTAAAAAGTTCTGCCAGGTCTCGATCCAGCATGACCTTTTCTCCTCTGATAAGATATATCTTGCTGGTAATAAGCTCTTCTGGGATTAATTGATTATTGGTGCTATCTGCCATATCAGGAGTATTTGAGTATAATAATTATCATTTTCAGGATTTATATTCATCTCAAAGGATGGAAAGACTCCATCTGCCGGCGTGTCTTCTCCGGGTAGACGCTCAGTGGCAGGGTCTGCATGGTCTGCAGGCGCAGGATCCGGGCAGTGCTCTTCGTCCCGCCTTTCGGATCCGGATCCTGCGGAAGACGTTGTGGGCAATCACCCTGGTATCCATCAAAAAGTCGAAGTAAACCTTCAGGGAGTTTAACATTCCTGCGATGCTTTGCTGTTTTATGTGTCGAGTGCGCTCATGATCGATAAACTCCAGGATTTGTTTGTAGGTGATCTGCCCGGGATCGATGTCCTGGGTCATGTACCAGGACTTAAAATGGTTCAGGTGGCTGTTCTGAACCTTGATGATGGACTCAGAGTAGCCGGCTGCCAGCCGGTAGCGCTTAAAGTTCACCGGATGGGTGGGTATAGATCTGGGTGCTCTCGAGGGACTGGTGCCCCAGGAACTGTCGGATCATCTCGATCTGCATGCCCGAGCGCAACAGGTGCGTGGCAATGGAGTGCCGCAGGGTGTGCAGCGAAGGCCGCTTTTCCTGCAGGCTGCTGCAGCCGCTGTTTTGAACCAGGCGGTGCAGCCGAAGTGTGAGCGCCTGGTCACTACACCGATTGCCGTACTGGCTGACAAAGAAGCTATCAGTTGAAAAAGAAGAAGCAGATACCAGGAAAGGCCTTTCGTAGTGCAGGTACTCGGTAATATGCACCAGGTGGCGGCCCGATAGCGGCACGTACCGCTCCTTGCTTCCCTTGCCCTTTCGAACATGGACCAGGCCTCGATGGACAAGCACATCGGTGGCATCCAGGGCCACTCCCTCGCTTTTTCTAAGCCACTTCCGTAGTAGATCCCCAGCATGGCCCGATCCCTTTGCGAGATGGCCCGCTGCAGGGACCGGGTCTCAGGG
>CAZTGH010000256.1:0-7945 GCA_964612985.1 uncultured Pirellulales bacterium | reverse complement strand
TCACCGAGGCCGCCTGCAAAACGGTGGTCAAACAACGCATGTGTGTGTCTGGCTCCCGATGGAAGAATGCCGGGGCCAGTTGTGTTCTGGCCTTACGGACGCTCAAGCTCACCCGAGGCCGCTGGCACCAGTTCTGGGACTACGTCATGAGGCATGGAGCTACACTATATTAAGCGAGCACCCACCTTGTCTGTCATAACTCATTGTCTAATCATATGTTCCGGATCGTGCACGTCTTTTTTGTGAGATTCTCTCAACTTTCTTCAAAAACTGTGAACGGTTACGGGGAAGGATATGAACGCATCCTACTACGAGACAAAGGACCTGGAGGATTTCCCGAACATCGGAGAGTTTGCGCCGGAAGAGGGACGGAGGTTCTTCGAGTACTACGGTCAGGCCACCGAGATTCGCAAGATCATCAAGAAAAAGGAGATGTGATGGAACCGTCACGGAAGGTATTCGTGCAGGCCATAGAGGCAATCGCAGCATTGAACCGCCTGGGATATGGACAAGAGGGAAGCGGGTTGGTCCTGGATCTCGTGCACAATCCATCCGGAGCGTACCCGATGAATTCGTTGCCCTCCCTGTCGGTGAAGATCATACCGCGCGATTGAGGCTTGCTCCGATCGTCGGAGGCAAACGAAACGAACAACAGCGGCCCCTCCCGCAATCGCATGAGCACCAGCCGCTGCCCGTCACCGATGGGTGGAAAAGGGCTGGCCGAATAGGTCCACGTTGGGCCCATATCGTCGGAAAGGCTCATCGGCATGTACCCACCAATCACTTGGCCCCGGCCAAGGGCCATCAGACGCCCATCCTGCAGTTCCACGACTCCGGCATGGATGCCCCGGGTAACCCCGTTGTCATCACGGTACCGGTGCAACAAAGCAAGTCGTCCCCAGCCGGTCGCCCCTTCCTGTCCCATGCCGTTGAGATGGTGGACGGTGCCTTGTCCGTCATAAGAAACGCTATTGCCGTGCATGTTTCGGTTCTCGGCCTTGAAGAACTCATGCGCCGGATCCCAGGACGTATTCCCCGCGCGCAGGCGAATGGCCAATACCGTCAATTCCGTGCCCGATTCTCGCGCCGTGCTGTACCAGACGGCAAACAGATCTCCGTTCGGCAGCCAGGTGATATCAGGCTGATGGTTGTGAGCATGGAACGGCTTGCCGGACCCTTCCGGCGGGGGCACGACAAATGGAATCGGCCCGGCAGAGCAGGGGCGATCCTGCTCTGGTCCATCTGACCAGTCGTGGTGCTTCTGGGAAACATCGCGGGCCCAGAGCGGCGTCTTCTCCACAGCGATGGACTCGATCACCGCCACCTGGCCCTCACTGTCGATCACGTGAAAATGCCGGTATGTGAGGGTTCTTTGCTCCGTCGCCGCCTGGGAGCCAACCGACAAACCGCACAGACTGAGAGCACAAACGAACACACACAACCTGAAAGGTACACGCATGATTTTGCTCTGCTCTTGCAGGTAGCAGCTTTATGCATATCACCATTCTCAAACAGGCCGTGGGTCAATGCACTGGGGTGTATTCACAGCGAAACGAATAGGATCCCGCGGGGACTCTCAGGACGACGGGATGCCCCTTTACCGGGTGGTCGGCAATCATGCCCCGTCCGGTCACAGGCCGGCCCGATTCGGTCACATCTTCGACCCTGGCAGCGGGAAGAATCACAGAGGCGGTCGTATTGGGAGGAACGGTGACATCGTAGCTAAAGGTGTTGTCCTTCAGCTTCCAGGCGCTTTCGATCCGTCCATGAATCGAATCGTAGTGGGCCCTGACCCAGTGAATGGGTGCGTTGTCGGGGTTGCTCCCGGGAGACGGCGGAGAGGGCCGCAGAATGATCTGCTCGAATCCCACTCCGTCGCTGTCGATGCCCGCAAGCACGCGAAACATCCACTCGCAGACGGCGCCGAACGCATAGTGGCTGAAGGAATTCATCGCGGCATTGTGACGGCCGAATCCGTCTTCCTTTGTGTAGCTGTCCCAGCGTTCCCATACGGAGGTCGCGCCGTTGACGACGGCGTAGCCCCACGAGGGGAACTTGCGGCTCTGGAAGAGCCTGACCGCGAGGTCATGGTGGCCGTGGGCCGATAGAACCGGCAAGAGCTCCTTGGTGCCCAGAAAGCCGGTGGCCATGCGGCAGCCATTTCGGGCAATCTGGTCGGCGAGGGTGTCGGCCGCAACGTTCTTCTGGTCCTCTGCAAGCATGTTGAACGCCAGCGCAAGGACGTGGGCGGTTTGGGACTTCACCTGGAGCGTGCCGTCCTTGCCGATGTAGTCTCTGGTGAAGGCGGTCTTGACCTTCCCGTGGAGATCCCTATAGAACGCCGCATCGCTCTCTTTTCCGATGGCCTCGGCCATCTCGGCCATGAGTCTCGAAGTCCACGCGAAGTAACAGGCATCGATGTACTCGATCGGTGTGGGATCATCGACATTCAGCCAGTCGCCCCATGGATTGCCGAGGGAGATGCCCCCGAATTGAGGGCTGATCGCATGGCGGAACTCCATGAAACGGATCATGGAGGCATAGTGGCGTTCGATGATGCGCGTGTCGCCGTAAACCTTCCAGATGTGCCAGGGGCAGATCACACCGGCATCCATCCAGGCGGTCCCGAAGGCCTTTCCGCTACCGCCGTGCTGCATGGGATAGGGCGCGTAATCCGGATATGCGCCAAAGGACCGCTGGGCCTCTTCGACATCCTTCATCCACTTCGTGAAAAACGAGGCGACGTCGGCGTTGACAGTGGCCGAACGAACGTAGATCTGAGCATCGCCCAGCCATCCCAGGCGTTCATCCCGCTGGGGACAGTCCGTGGGCACTTCGATGAAGTTGGCGCGTTGGGTCCGGACAATGTTTCGGAAGAGCTGATTAATCATCGGATCCGAACACTCGAAATGGCTGGTCATCGGCGTGTCGTTGTGTAGGACCAGGCCGGTTACGGTGTCGAGAGACGGCTCGTGGGCAAGGCCGGTCGCCTCGACGAACTGGAATCCATGATAGGTGAAGCGAGGGACCCATTCCTCTCCATCGGGGTCGCCCTTGAGGATGTAATGATCGATCACCCTCGCCCGGCGAAGGTTCTCGGTCATCAGACGCCCATCGGGGTGAAGCATTTCACCATAGCGAAGCGTAATCTTGGTGCCCGCAGGTCCTTTCGTTTTCAGCCGGATCACGCCTGCAAAGTTCTCACCGAAGTCAAAGATATAGACGCCCGGCTTGTGTTCGGTGACTTTCCTTGCGGCCAGTTCCTGTGTGATGGCAATCGGAGGGGCGGGATAGGCCTGGAGCATCGCGGGTTTCACAAAGCCCAACTCCACAAGGCGAGTACCCCCCTGGTCCCAATACGGCACCACGACGGTTCGATTCTCTTCGGCCAGGATGGCCCGCTCCCAGCGGCTGTCCTCGAAACCCGCCTTGGACCAGCCGGGCATTTCCTTGCGTGCGTCATAGGTTTCGCCACCCTGGATATCTGCCTCGCGCACGGGACCGTTGCCGGTGACCTTCCACATGGCGTCAGTAACAATCGTCTGCCGTTTCCCGTCTTCGTACTCGATCTCCAGTTGTGCCATGAAGGCCGGGGTCTTTCCATAGAAACAGCGTCCGGATCTGTGGGGACCGTAACCCACGAGGACACCGTACCCGACGTAGCCGGAATACCAACCCTCGGCGACAATCGCTCCGATGGCATTGCCGCCGCGGGACAGCAAACCGGTGACATCATACGAGTGGTAGTAGACGCGCTGGCGATAATCACTCCACCCCGGGGCGAAGTACCGATCGCTTACCCGTTGGCCGTTGAGATAGAGGTCGTAGATCCCCAGAGCGGTCGCGTGGAGCGTGGCTCGCTTGATTCCCGCCGGTGCTTTGAACTCCTTTCGATAGAAACGTGCCGGCGGCAGATAGAGTTCCTCCCGACTCGTGTGGATGTCGGAGGTGTCGCGGAAGCTGATGAAACGAGCCCGCCAGTCATCCGCCTTTAACGGACCAACACACCATCGAGCCGGACGGCTCCATCCGGAGGAACTGCCGGCTTCGTCCCAGATCTTCACCTTCCAGTAGCAGGTCTGACCGGGCTTCAAGGGCGTGCCGTCGTAGACCACCTGGGAGGTCCTGCGGCTCTCCAGTCTTCCGGTATCCCACAGGTCTCCAGTGTCCTTGGCGAGGAGCGTCTCACTGCTGGCGACGAGCAGGCAATATGCGCTCTGTCGAAGCCCTCGTGGTCCCGGAACAAGCTGCCAGCTCAATCGTGGCTTGGTCGTTCCAATCCCTACCGGATTCGTGAAATACTCGCATCTGAGGTTTGTCGGAGGACTGTTGCCCTCAGCCAGAACAAGGGACTGCACCAGACACATAAGAATCACCAAACTGTATTTCTCCATGAGGATCCCCAATCACAAACGCTCTCTGGCCTTCATCACATCCGCCCATTGTGGTTCGCCGTCCGTTACCATTCGGATGGACTCTCTGCAACGGCATTTGACCAAACCCTCGGCCCGACCCGGCAGATCAAATCCCTGGCCCAATAGTACTGGATGGACATCTGGGAATCCAGCCAACTATCGAGAGTGGTGAGCCGTTCCGGCCTCTGTCAGGATGCGGCCCCGGATGAGTCGAATAGCCGGGGAACATGCCCCCGCCGCAAAACAGGTGATCGCACCACCTGTCCATTGACCGCACCGGGCCGCAGGAGTACGATGGAGGCAACGGATGCTTCATCGGGCAGTCCTATACGCAATCCGTGGGGCATTGGGATCGACACGGAAGGAAAAATGCCCATGCGCAACGAGGAAGTCGAAAACCAATGATGTCGGGGTAACCGTGCATAGAACAGTTGTGGTCCATCTCCTGTGTGTTTTCATCTCCGTACCGGTCGCTGCGAAACCGTTGCCGCACCACACCGAATCGATTTGTGGTTTCGCGATCTACCAGACGGTGCGCCGGCTGGCGTCGGACGAGTTTCAAGGGCGGCTGAGCGGACATGCCGGCTATAACGCAGCGGCCGCCTGGGTGGCGGACATGTTCCAGTCGTGGGGTGTGAAGCCGGCCGACGATGAGCATGGCTATTTGCTGCCGTTCCCCATTCAGTATACGCTTGTCAACGATGCGTCGATGTCGCTGTTTCTGTTCGACGAGCAGGAGAAGAGCGGCTTCCGTGAAATGGTGCTTGGCCCGGAGAAAGACTTTCTTCCCTTGCTCTTCAGCGATACCGTCGACCGGACGGCGGAGGTGGTGTTTATCGGATGGGGCATTCACGCGCCGGAACTCGGATACGATGATTACATCGGAGTGGATGTGCACGGCAAATTGGTGATGTGCTTTCGTGGCACACCGGATCCGTCGAATACGGCCTACCAGCACCACGACCAGCACCGCACACGTATGCGGCGTGCCAAGGATGCCGGTGCGCTCGGTCTGATCTATATCTATGAGGAACCGATTGCCAATCCAAACGGAGATTGGATCGAAGGATTCGCCCCGGTGAACATCAGTTACGCCGCGGCCGATCAGCTGCTCGCCGAGCGCGGGCTTGGCAGTGCTTCCATCCGGGCGGACCTGCTGAAGTATCAGCGACCGATCTCTTTCGAATTGCGGTCCAAAGTTCGGATACGGGTCGGATCGACACACTTCCCGCAGGCGACCGGTCACAATGTCGCGGGGTATATTGAGGGAACCGACTCCCAATTGCGGAATGAAGTGGTTGTCGTCGGCGCCCATCTGGATCACTGCGGGACTCACATGGGGTTGCTCTTCGGAGGCGCCGACGACAATGCAAGCGGAAGTGCCGTTGTGATCGAAATCGCACGCGCATTTGCCCGGAACAAGATTCAGACAAAGCGGTCGGTCCTGTTCTGTCTGTTCGGCGCCGAGGAAATGGGCCTGATCGGTTCGCGGCACCTCGCCAACCATTTTCCGGACCGGTTTACGACCATCTCGCACATGATCAACTTCGACATGGTCGGTGCCGGCGATGGTTCGCGCTGCGGCTACAGTGCCGTGCACATGAACCTGAAGGAACGGCTCGAAAAGGTTGACGGACAGCTCCAAACCGTTCGATCCACGTTCCCGATACGCGAACTCGGCGTGCGCGGCAGCGATCATGCACCGTTTCATGCAAGAGGGATACCGGTGCTGTATTTTGCCTCGAACGGGCCTCATCTGAAGTATCATACCACCGGCGATACGATCTATCGGGTGAATCCTCATGTCATGCAGGACATCGCGCGGATCGGGTATCTGCTGACCATCGAACTGGCTACGAAGTAGTGGAGACCGGAATATGGCTCTCCGATCTGCAATCTTCCCGATGCCCCTCACCTCAGGAGGCAACCTCCAATGCCGACCATGAAACACGCATCCTGTCTGCTCACCGTCCTTACGCTTGCGATGTCCACCGCTGCCACGCACGCCGCCGAGTGGTCAGTCCCGGTGGCCGGCAACGCCTTTCGCACTGCCCCCACTCCCGCCCGCGACGGTTTTCGTCGCAATGGCGCCATCGCCTGGGCGGATGCCGAAGGCGTGTTCTCGGTCTATTTCCATGTCGACCGCCCTGCCGTTCTGAACCTGGCGCTCTATGCCAGCGTTCCTGTCGGTCGATCGACCCTTGTCACCCGCATCGGGGAGCGGACCATCCAAACCCCGATCGAAGGCGCCGATCCGGCCCCGCACCGAATCGGTTGCATCGAAGTGGTGCAGGCCGGATATGTTCGCGTTGATCTCCAGGGCGCCGAGCGTGATGGGTCGGTGTATGCCGAGATCCGCGATCTTCTCGTCTCCTCGGACACCGAGGACCTCGTGCTCGACTACGTGAAGACGAACCAGGGCAACATGTTCTACTGGGGCCGTCGGGGGCCGTCGGTCCATCTCCGGTATCAGGTGCCGCAGGACGTCGCGCTGCGGTACGCCTACAGCGAGATCACCGTACCGCCCGGGCAGGATCCGATCGGCTCCTTCTTCATGGCCAATGGCTTCGGTGAAGGCTACTTCGGCATCCAGGTGAACGGTCCCGAGGAGCGGCGGGTGCTGTTCTCGGTCTGGAGTCCGTTCCAGACGGACAACCCCCGCGATATCCCGGAAGACCAGCGCATCGTCGCCCTCGGCAAAGGCCCCGGAGTGCGTGTCGGCGAGTTCGGCAACGAAGGCTCCGGCGGCCAGAGTTTCCTCGTGTACCCGTGGACGGCCGGCACCACCTACCGCTTCCTCACCGAGGTGAAACCCGAAGGCCAGGGCAGCACGATCTACACCGCTTGGTTCGGTGACAAATCCGCCGGCCAGTGGCGTCTGGTCGCCAGTTTCCGACGACCGAAGACCGACACCCACCTGCGCGGCTTCCATTCGTTCCTCGAGAGCTTCCATCCCAGCTTCGGCCACATCGGGCGTCGCGCGTATCATGGAAACGTGTGGGTGTGCGATACGGAAGGGCAATGGCATGAATGCACCAGGGCGCGATTCTCCGTCGATGCCACCGGGCGCGGCCGGCATCGGCTGGATTTCACCGGTGGCGGCGAAGGGGAGCGCTTCTTCATGCGCAACTGCGGCTTTTTCAACGAGACCGGCAAGCCCGGCGAAACCTTCACCCGCTGTTCCTCCGCCGACCAGAAGCCCGATATCGATTTCGACTCGCTCCCGCGCTACTAACACCTATTGCGAAAAGCGGCGCCGCGCCGGCAATCCATGAACCTTGCCATTCCCCTTTCCGGTCCAGCCAAGACCGATCCAGTGCCGCGGTATCAGACTTTGTCAGGCGCCGGGATGTCAAACCCCTGGTTGCGTGGGTCTTGCAGGAGCTTGTTGGCCTCGTTGGCATGTTCACCGACAAAACGCTCGGTCTTGGAATCAAAGGACAGCCAGGGTCCGACGATGTACTCAGCCCCGTTCTCGGGAACGCCCACACCATCCCTCGTGATCTCGTGGACTCGAGTCGATAGGAGTT
>CAZTGH010000255.1:0-7954 GCA_964612985.1 uncultured Pirellulales bacterium | reverse complement strand
CCTGGCTCGCCTCCCGGGCGTATGCCGAAGGGCTGATCGATGATACGGTCCTCACCGGACTCATCAACACGTTCAAGTTCCGGATCTGGGCGCCCGAGAAAGGGCCCTTCTATTTCAACAACTACAGCGACGGCGCCGACGGTATGCTCGGTGCTCTCCAGCCTGGCCGCGGCGGCAACGTCTGGTTTGGATGGCATCGACTCGCGACCTTCGACCCCGATCTCGAAGAGTTGTTTCTGGCGCTCGCGCACGACCTGACCAACGGCGGACCCAATCTGCCCGAGGGAGCACAAAACAAGACGATGCAGAACGCGCCGCTCTGCCTGGCAGCCTGGGGCACGCGCCTGCTCGGCTCCAAGGGCGAGCTGTACCGCTTCCCCTGATGCCGCCGAACCGTCAGGATGCGCCGAATCCCTCGAACACCCCCACGATCCGCTCGGCCGTCTTGCCGTCCCACAGCGCGGGAACGCTGCCCTTCTTCCATCCACCCGACAGGATCTGCTCGGACCTCTCCTCGATGGTCTCCATGTCAACCAGCTCGTTCGTGCCCTCCGTGATCGTGATGGGCCGCTCCGTGTTCGGACGCAGCGTCAGGCAAGGCAGCTTCAGATACGTCGTCTCCTCCTGAATCCCGCCCGAATCCGTCAGCACGAACCGCGCGTTCTTCTGCAGCAGAATAAACTCGCGGTACCGAACCGGATCGATGATCCGGAAGTCCTCGCCGAGCGAGATGTCGATGCCGAAACGCTCAATGTTCTTCTTCGTTCGCGGGTGCATCGGGAACACCACCGGGAGCCTCTCCGCCAATCGGTTCAGGTAGATCAGGATCTGCTCCAGGCTCTTCGCCTCGTCCACGTTCGACGGACGGTGCAGCGTCACCAGCGCATACGAACCCGTCGCCAAGGCCAGATCGCGCAGGAGCTGAACCTCCTGATCGCCACCCGCCCGGTTCAGGATGGTTACGAGCGAATCGATCATGATGTTGCCCACGCGACGCACCCGACCGTTGCTCGCACCCTCGCGGCGCAGGTTCTCATCGCCGTCGGGCGAGGGCGTCAGCAACAAATCGGAAATCGCGTCGGTCACGCGCCGATTGATCTCCTCGGGCATCGTCTCATCGAAGCTGCGCAGTCCCGCCTCGACGTGGGCGACAGGCACGTGCTGCTTCTTGGCCGTGAGGCTGCACGCCACCGTGGAATTGACGTCACCGAAAACGACCACCAGGTCAGGACGCTCCTGGGCCAGCACCTTCTCGAATTCGATCATGACCCTGGCCGTCTGTTCCGCATGGCTTCCCGAGCCGACGCCCAGGTAATGGTGCGATTCCGGCAGCTCCAGGTCTTCGAAGAACGCCTGCGACATCGCATAGTCGTAATGCTGGCCCGTGTGGACGATGACCGGCTCAAACCCTTCGGTCCGCTTCAGCGCGAAATACAGCGGCGCCATCTTCATGAAATTCGGCCGGGCTCCCACGATCAGAAGTACCTTCGACACGGCAGTGTCCTCCCGTACCCTCCAGAAGGGTCGCATAAAGTGAGAAGAGTTTTTCGCTCTCTTGTCCCCAATGATATCGTTGTCGAATAGCAGCCAGACCCCGTTCGCCCATCGCGCGCGCCTCGTCTGGATGTTCGATCAAGTAGGCCATCGCTTCGGCGATCTCCTCCGGTTTCGTCGGATCGACGATCAGTCCGCACCGCTCGGGCGCGACGATCTCCCGATAGAGCGGGAAATCCGAAGCCACCACCGGCAACCCTGCCAGCATATAATCGAACAGCTTGTTCGGCAAGCAACTCGTATTGTTCGAATAGGGCAAATACGTGACTACGCCCATCGAAGCCTGCGCCGAGAGCCGCTCCTTCTCCTCGTAGGGCACCCACGCGAGGAAGTCCACGCGATCCTCGATGCCATGCTGCGGCACGAGCGCCTTCATCTCATCCGCAAAGGAGGCGGGTCGCGCCTCGCCTGCCAGCACCAGCCGCCAGTCGGGGTGCTCCCCTGCCACGTGCGCGAAGGCCTCGATCATCTCCAGCAGTCCCCGAATCCGCGACATGACGCCCAGGTAAAGGATCTTTTTCTGCGGATCTCTCTCGAACGTCTCCGATAGCTCCACGATCGGATAGTTCTCGATCCGCTGCGTCGCGACCTTGAGCCCCTGATACCGCGCTCCCACAAACGGAGTCGTGTAGATCACGCCATCGAAGAACCGTACCACCGCCCGCTCGAACAGGTCGAACGCCTTGCTCACGCACCGCCGCAAACCCTTGGGGATCCAGAACTTGTCCATGATGCTGTTCGGATAGTGCTCGTGTACGTCCCAGATCACCTTCTTGCCCCGCGCCTTCAGGAGCAGGCCCACGATCATCAGCTCGGGATCGTGAAAGTGATAGACGTCGGCATTTTCACGAACCGCCAGGCGGTACAGCCGCCAGGCGACGCTCGTCATCCGATGGAACCGATTCCTGGGCTCGGGCAAAGGCACCATCCGCACGCCGTCGATCGTCTCCGCCCGATCGTGCCGCGCGATCAGCACCACGTCGTAGCCCGCCTTGGCGAGGCTCTTCGCCTCCTTGTGGAAGATGCGCCCGTCGAACGGTACGTGAACCGTCGTCAGCATGCACACCTTCGCCCGAGTTGTCCGCTCCGCGTCAACCACTTGTTTCTCGCCTCGTTGAAAAGATTCGTCGGTGCCGCCTGGCCGACCTGCGACAGAATCCGTTTCCTGGAACGCACTTGAGAAGCCTGACCCATGCTTGCGTTTTGAAAACAATGACTTCAGCCGCGATCCTCTCGGCAAAACCGATTGGGCAGAGGCTCAAATTAGGGGCAACCTGGGGGGTAATTTGGGCCTCTGGGGCCCCGAGCGGTTTTGCCGAGAGGTAACTCGCTGAAGTCCTCCACCCACAGATCATTCGAGAGAGCCTGTCTTCTTTGTCTTGGAGGCGGTCGACCACAACGCCTGCGCGAACGTCTCCGCGTTCCGCTCGGAGTCGAACACGTCCTTCGCCCGCGCCAAGCCCTTCTGTCCGGCCGCTTCGCGAAAGGACCGATCGACGATCATCCGTTTGATCGCCTCGCGCAACAGTTCGACATTGCCCGGCCTCACGAGAAGACCCGTTTCGCCATCGATCACCGCCTCCGGTACGCCCCCCACTCGGGTGGCGACCACCGGCAAGGCACAATTCATCGCCTCCAGGATCACTTGGGGCATCCCCTCGCTGTACGACGGCAGGACCAGAAAGTCCGCCGCCTGCAAACAGGTCGGCACCTCGTCGGGCCCGACCCGACCCGCCAACGCCACCGCGTCCCGGCGCCGCAGGCGTGTCTTCAATGTCGTCAGCACCCCACGCGAGGGTCCGTCGCCCACGCAGACCAGACGGAAATCTCCGTGCTCGTTCAGCAGAGGCTCGCAAGCCGCCGCCAGTTCCTTGATTCCCTTGCCTTCCACCAGACCCCCGACGTACACCGCCACGATCCCGCCCGTCGGCCAACCCAGGCGCCTTCGCACCTCCGCTCTGTCCTCCGCCGGGCGGAATTGCTTCGTATCCCGGCTCAGATACACACACAAAGGCTCTCGCCTGCACGCGCCCGTCTCAAAGAGCCGCCTGCAGATCGACTGGCTCACACCCACCGGCAGATCCACCTGCGCCAGCGTGCGGCGCACGCGCTGCCACAACGCAGGCATCCGCTCCGGATAGACCATGACGTCGCTGCCCACCGCCACCGAAACGACCGGCAGCCCGAGCTTCCTGCCGACCGCCACCGCCGCCTCCGCATCGGGCAGCATCGAAACACCCATCACCAGATCGAAAGGTTCTTCCTGATGCCACCGCCGAGCCTCCTGAACCGCGCTGAACGCCAGCGAAGCCCCTTCCACCTGGCGAAATCCAAGTCCCGGTGGACGCAAGTAACTCACCCGCCGCGCCCGCAACCCATCGGGCGGAGCCAGCGGATTGCCGGTGCCATACCCGCGCCAGCGCCCCACTTGGGATAAGGGCCATGGCGTCCACGGACGACCCACCAGAAAATCGCACTCGATCCCGTGACGGCGCAGATATTGTGCTTCACGGCACATGAAGATCCCATGTCGACTCGATTCGACCGAAGGAAACATATGGCTAATCGTCAGAATCCGCAGCGTCTTCATCGACCTCGTCACAGACCGCCTCTCCAGGCTCGGCATACCACCAGCTCAACCGCTCCGCCGCCAGCACGAACGCCAGGAACACCCAGTAGTACTTGGCGGAAACCTGCTTGATATTCAGGCCCATCACCAGCAGAAATGTCAGCACCGCCCGCGCGTACAGCTTCTCCAGCGTCAGCGGCATCCGTCGGACCGTCAGCACCAGCAGAATCACGAAGACCCCGAACAGGATCGCCGCCGGAATGCCGTAAACACCCAGCGCAAAGAAGAAATCGTTGTGAGGCCAGATCACGCTGTCCGTCCGCTCGAACCAACTGAAGTACCCCGTCCCCGCGGGCCGCGACACCGCCGCACCAACCGCCTTGCGAATCGGGTCCATCCGGACCTCGATCGCCTCCTTGGCGCTCTGATAGCTCGTTAACCGCTCCGCAACGGAACGATCCAGGCCCTGTTGCTCGATCAGCAGACCCACCGACAGCGACGCCAGCAGAATCATCACCACCAGCAAAGCCGCCAGCGCGGGCCTCCGCAAGACCTGCCGCACGAACAGCAGGGGCGATAACACCGTAAAGGCCAGTGCCACCAGCCCGCCCCGCGAGCCGATCTTGAGCATCATCACCGGCAGAAACAGAATCCCTGCCAGATAGACGACCCGCCAAAGCAGGTTCCGATCGCGAGCGAACAGATACACCGCCGAGAGAAACGCCAGCGCCGTCAGCGCCGACAGCATGTTCGCATCGATCGCACTGCCCAGCGTCGCGGCGTACCGCGCGTCCCGCGTCTCGTGCATGGCGCGAATCGCCGCCCCCGTCTTGAAGGCCAGCACCGTCGTGCCCACCATCCCGATAACGTACGACCGCAACGCCCAGAGAAACGTCGTCTCGTAGTTCGTTTCGAGAATCCAGTACACGATCACGATCAGCAGCACCAACTGGAACTGCGTGAACGCCCGCATCACTTCCATGCCCAGGTAAGGCTGAGGCAGCGACGCCAGCCCGATCCACGCGCTGAGCCCGGCAGCTGCCCAAATCGCGTTGTGCCGGACCCGCAGCCCGGGACGCGTCACCATCGCATTCAGCAGGAAGCTGGCCGCCAGCGCTGCGCCGACGGCGCGATCGAGACTCACCGATTGACGAAACCCCACCCCCGCGCCCGTGGGCAGCACCAGCATGAGAACGCACAACGCAAACGTCGGCTTCAGCAGCATGCCCGCGAACGTCGGCAGCGCAATCACCGCTGCGCCGGCAATCGGGTTGCGACCCCACACGATGATCCCGAACCCGACGGCGCAGACGATCAGCCAGACCGCCAGCAGCACCGTGTTGACCGCAGACGGCAACGCAATGTCCGACGTCCGCTCCTCGGACTCCAGGAGCAGACCGTTGGGCCCGACTTCCTCGAAATAGGCGGTGTACATGTACCGACGCCGACGAAAGCAAACCCGCGAGATCGGCGCTACGTCGCGGCCGACCCCTGCTGGTTCTTTCGTTTCAAAAGGCGGGTGGCATGAAGAAGCCGGCGAAGAATCGGTCGATTGCCCGACAGCACCGAGCGTGTGAGATAGAACTTGATCGCGTCGCGATGATCCCCGCGAACGGGCCTCAGGAGTCTCTGGTAGTAGCACGGGACGCTCCGCCCTGTCCAGCGGAACAGGGCCATCCGTGCGTTGAGCTTGCGTTTCTTGAAGATCGCATGGGCCTGCGAGACCTTCAGCTCGGCAATGCTCAGTTCCGATAACTCGACCGCCCGATCGGCGGCCGCCGATTCCAGCAACTCCTCGGCTTCGGGCGTTCTCGTCAGCACGAACGAGCTGCCCAGCTTGTCCCTGGCCACCGCTTCCGGCGTCCACGCGTCACCGCACGACAGGTCGCTCAGCTCCCCCGTCAGATCGCTGCACAGCGTGCAGCGCCGCAGCGCGAAAGGCCCGAGCTTCTTATAGTAGTCCGCCAGGGCCACGCGCGTCTCGCTGCCGTCCCTCAGGCAGATCCGCATCGCGCCGGGCCAGCCGTGACCGCGATACTCCAGCTTCGCCACCGCCCCGGGCGAAATACCCAGCGTCTGAAGGAATCGCACCGTCCCCCAGAAGCTGTAATCCAGGCTGCACGCGATGCTGATTCGATACCGAATCCGCTCGCGCAGCTTCTCGATGTGCTGTTCCGCCTTCCGCACCGCCTGGATATGGCAGGGCAGACCCACCACCGCAAATCGCCCTTTCGATCCCAGGATCTCCCGCAGCGCGATATCGGCCGGCACAGGACAATACTTGGACCCTGCCGCCGAGAGAATCTGCTCGCGCGTCCGCGCGATGAAAGGCTCGGGCTCCAGCGGCTTGCCGGGCCGCATCCGCGTCACCAGCGCCCCGTCGATCAGCCCCTGCTCCAGCGCATAGATCAGCAGCGAGCTGACCAGTCCCCCCGAAGAGCAGTCGTACCGCAGGTCCTTGTCCGCAGCATGCCCGATATAGCTGCCCAGATACCGCCCCAGCGCGATGTCCTCCGGAATGTCACCGAACAACCACGTCCCCAGCCCTTCGAAGTCCACGCTGTGACCGGGACAGACGTCCAGGCAGAGCCCGCAGCGAATGCACTGGCTCTTGTCGATTCGGGGGACATAGCTGCCCTCGCGCGCGTGGACGTGCATGCGCAGCGCACCGCTCGGGCACACGCCCGCGCAGGCGCCGCAGCCGGTACACAGCCCGCGCTTGGCCACCCACTGGATCGTCGGACGCCTGCGCTTCGCCGTCTCGGGGACGCTGGCCACCGCCTGGGCGTCGTCTGCCGGCATCACCTCGTGAGAAAGCACCGCTTCAGCCGCCGGCGCCGAGGCCTCCGGATGAATGTGCTCGACCCGCCCCGGCCGACGCCTGGCGGCGCCGCCTGCGGGTGCACGACGTCCTTGTCCAAAGTCCGATGTTCGCATGGACACATCTCTCCGATTCATCGTATGCGCTCGAATCCCGGCAGTAAATCCGCCCCCGGTAGAATGTCGCGACGGCGCTGCTGCCGATCTGCGAGTCCGTGCGTTCTCCCGTCGGAGATTCGCACCCCCGAATGATACCCGTTCGTTACCCGGTTCCGCAATCTTCTTTGAAAATCCGCCGCCGTCAGGACGTCCCTGCCGTCGCGGCCTTGCGTCCCGCCACGTGGCGGAACATCCGTCGTTCCCAGTCCTGCAGGCTGACAAACCACGCGAACAGGCACGTCGCGGCGCCCGCCGCCAGCACCACCCCGAACAGGGCCAACCACGAATCGGGCGGCGCGAGGTATTTCCAGGCGACGATCAGGGCAACCGCCGGAAGGCTGCCCGCCACCGCAGGCCACCATACGTGGACGATATTGTCCCAGGCGGAGATGTTCATCTTGCGATTGAAGTAGATCGGCAGAACCACCCCCGCCACCAGCGCCATCGGCACGAAGTTACTCCAGGCGATCCCTGCCAGCCCCCAGCCGAGCACCTTCACGCTCAATACCGCACCGACCACGCACAGGACCGCTTCGATCGCGGTCAGGATGCCGAAGACCCTGTGCTCGCCCTGCCCTGACAGTACCAGGAAGTTGCTGTGCTGGGCCAGCGTCAGTGCGTGCCCGCCCGTCAGGATCGCCAGCACCATCGCCATATAGGCAATGGTCCCCGGCTCGGCGAACTTCGCGCCCACCCAGACCGTTAGAAACTCCCGTCCCATCACCCCCAGGAATACCGCCGCCGGAATCAACACCAGCAGACTGTACTTCCGCGTCAGAAAGGCGACCTGTCGGACGCGGACGTGATCGTCCCGCGCATCGAGATCGCTCACCGCCGGCTTGACCGCCGCCG
>CAZTGH010000254.1:0-7993 GCA_964612985.1 uncultured Pirellulales bacterium | reverse complement strand
CAGAAACCGCCTGTGAAACCGCGATCAAGGCGATATCCACGGGTTAAGAATCATCTCGGGATATGAATGCCCTACTCTCATTTATGACCCGGTCTGTCTGTTCAGAGAGGTCTTGCACATACGTGGTTGCCATCTTCAAGTCGGCATGGCCCAAGAGCCGCTGCACAGCAAATGGGTCACCTGACTTGGCTGCCCACGTGGCAGCCGTTCGACGCAGCGTATAGAAGCCAACGCCCCTCGGAGCCTCAATACCCGCCTTCTTGAGGAGTTTCGAGAACTCCTTCGTCACCGCATTATCGTTGCTATATTTCAGGCGTCCATCTCTATCCACGGCCGCTATGGTTCGCACCCAAGAGTTCCCTCTTGCGGTATAGAACACCAGGTCACCTACTCGCGGAACCTCCTGCAAGGCATCCACAGTCTCGGGCCAGAGCGGCAAATTCCGAGGAATGCCCGTTTTGGTTCGCGGAAGGGACACTCGCGCTGCAACGAAGTCGATATTCTCCCACTTCAGCTCAGCGCAATCGGTGCAGCCGAAACCGCAGTTCAGGGCCAGCCATATCATCGCCCGCATTTTTGTATCAGCAGCTGAGACTAGCTTGTGTATCTCTTCTGGCGCGAAGACAGGCTTCTCTGTGCGTTTCACCTTCACCTTGGCAATTGCATCAATATTGGGTATACGGTCAGTTATATCGTTCTTCCTGGCCCAGTGAAACATAGCCTTCATGATCGACAAATGGAGATTCACGCGATGGTGCGAATAGGACTTGAGCAGCTTGTATCTGTAGTTCTGCAGGACCAGTGTCGTGATGCGGTCTACGAGGCAATTCTGTCCGACGAAGCAAGTTAGTTGACGCAGACTGTGAAGTTGGTCCTTGAAGTGTGAAGCCGTGATCTGGCCCGCCTCCACACCGATGTGTTGATGTTCCAGGTAGAGATTGCACAGGTCCTTCAGGGTAAGACCATCCTGCCTCTGGCGCGGATCTTTCCGCTCACCAGTATGCAAGAACGTCGCCTGCTCAAGGTACTCCCGCAACGCCGCTTTCTTGTCGGTCCCGAAGTAGTGAACCTTGCCCCTAATCTTCTTGCAATACTGTCCTGTGGGATGTAACGTAAGCGGGAATTTGCCTGTAGACTTATGTTGCTTGGGATTGCTCTTGGCCATGATCGCGACCCTTCTCGACGAGGCACATTTGGTACCCAACTGCCATAATGTAGTACCTTCATCGGTTGTAGTCAAGGTTGTAGTCCTACAAAATCAGGAAGGCAGAATCCTATGTAACTGATTTTATGATAATGGTTTACGGGCCCGTAGCTCAGCGGTAGAGCAGGGGACTCATAATCCCTGGGTCGCTGGTTCGAATCCAGCCGGGCCCAGTCTTGTGGGGCTGGTGCGCGGCGGGTCGTGCCCGGAAAAGGTTGCCGCCTCTTGTACTTGCCAACGTTCGTTCCGCTCGGTATGATTCTTCGGGATCTTTTTCTCACCTCGCCGGGGGCGCGGCGCGTGGCGGTTCTGGGGGGTATACCGACAGCCGATAAAGGCAGTCAAGGAGATGCTTATGCTCTACTACGACTGGCAGTTCGGCTCCGAGTGCCTCTAGTTTTTCATGGACCCGCCAGAGTAGCACCGGCGCGTTTCTTCATGAAAGCCCGCGTGCGTCTCGCATAGCACTGGACGACAGACGCGCTTTTCTCGGACCCAACAGAAAAGC
The DNA here is from genome assembly GCA_964612985.1 of uncultured Pirellulales bacterium. Taxonomy (GTDB): domain Bacteria; phylum Planctomycetota; class Phycisphaerae; order Sedimentisphaerales; family Anaerobacaceae; genus Anaerobaca. The sequence goes on along the minus strand of CAZTGH010000254.1, from coordinate 6,281 downwards.
CGGCGGCGCCCCGCGGATGCCTCTTGCTTGCCGGGTTTTCGTCGATTAGAGTGGTGCCCTCGGCAGGCTGTGGCCGGCGTCGATGGAAAGGGCTTGGTGCAGCTGCCGCGAAGGATCTGGTGGCAAGGATGGTTTGCATCGTGAGACAATTGAAGCGGTTCTCATCTCTGTCGCTCGCACCGGAAGTCCGCCCCTCTAGGAGCCCTTCGCGATGCCTCTGGTGACGCTCTGCCTGCGCATGCACGAGCCGTTCCGGCTGAGCACGAACGGCGACAGTTTCCTTTGGGAGGAGAAGAACCAGGAGACTTTCACCGAACGCGCCGCACGCTGCTACCTGCCCACCCTGCGTCTGCTGACCGACTTGGTGCGAACGCATATCGATTTCAAGGTCAGTTTCTGTCTGTCGGGCACGTTTCTCGAACAGGCCGAGCTGTACGAGCCGCAAGTGATCGGCGCCCTGGCCGAGTCGTTCGATGCCGGCCGGCACACCCGCCAGGTCGAGCTCATGGAGCAGACCTACTATCATTCGCTGACCTCGTTTTTCGCCGACAAGAAGAAGATGGAGTTCAAGGAACAGGTCTCGCTCCACCGTCAGAAGATTCACGATCTTTTCGGCGTCAAGCCCACGTCGTTCGCCAACACCGAGCTGCTCTACAACAACGACGTGGCCAACGTGGTGGCCGACATGGGCTACCGCGCGATCCTTTGCGAGCCCTGCGAGAGGATGATCGACGGGCGGACGGGCGAGCCGATCGCCGCCAACACGGTCTTTCGCGCCAAGGGGCGGAAGGGCCGGGCGCGAAAGCTCGCGGTCCTGCCCCGCAACACCATCCTCAGCGCCGATCTGACCTCCCGGCTGGGGGCTCCCTCCTTCACCGCCCGGGAGTACGCCACGCGGATTCATCGGGACCGGGGCGAAGTCGTCGCAATCGTCTGTGATTTCCCCCTGCTCGAAACGGGAACGCCCGCTTACGAGCAGATGGAGATCTTCTTCCGGGCGCTGCGCGATGAGTTCGCCGAGTATGTCGACATCATGGCGAGCAGTCCGAGCGAAGTGGCGGAATGGTTCCAGATCACCGATTGCCCGATGATCGACTGCCCCTGTCCGAAGTGCCCCTGCGAAAGCGAGGGTGAACTGCACGGCCCGGTCCTCCTGCGGTCGCAGGCGCAGCGCGTGCTCTTCGACCGGGTCGAGAAGATGGAGGAGCAGGCCACCCGCGCCGGGGGCGAGTTCCTGAAGCGTTATCGCTACCTGACGAGCGCCGACCACTGGCGATATCTTCAGACGGACGACGGGCGCACCGCCTTGCGGTGCGGAACGACCAATCCGTACGATTCACCCGCCACCGCCGCCTTTGCCCTGACGCACGCGACGGATGAGCTGTCCCACACGATTAAGAGTTTCAACATTCGCCAGAGGAGCGACCAGACACCCGTGATCATCATCACGCCGGAAACGGCCCGACTGCCCTCGGAAGGGATGGGGCAATTCGCCCGCTTCGTCTCCGGCAAGAGCGGCGGGCTGGGCGAAGTGATCTCGGCGCTGTGCAAGGGCCTCTCGGAACGACGGGTTCCCGTCCACCTAATCACGATGAACCTCACGAGGCGCTTCCGCGAAGAGGCGGGACTCAGCGAGACCGAGTGGATACAGAAACGCCATCAGCTCAATCCGGAAAACGTGCATCTGGTCAGCTCGTCGATCTTCGAAGGCTATCGCAGCGCCTATGAGGGCTGGCCTTTGGCCAACGCGGCCGAATTCCAGCGGCAGATCGTCAATACCTACGTTAAAGAGATCCGCAGTAAGTACGAAGGCCGGGCTATTCTGCATACCAACGACTGGATGGCCGGTGGAGTCGCCCTGGCGTACGCCGCGCTGCGACATATTCCGATCCTGCACACCGTTCACAACACGCACACCGGGCATATCCCGCTCGATATGCTTTACGGCGTCAACCTCGAGAAACTCTGGGACGTGCTCTACGTTTCGATCGATCAGGGCAAGCGATGCGTCGACGCGCACGCCACCGCCATCAAGAACGCCACCAAGGTCAGCTACGTCGGCGAGAAGTTCCTCAAGGAGGTCGTGGAAGACTACTTCCTCGATCGCCCCATCGTGCCATGGAGCGTGCGGGAGGAAACGAAGGTCAAGTACCGCGATCGCCGCGCCTGCGTCATCCCCAACGGCATCAGCCCCGATGTGTTTCCCGAGAATCAGCCGGAGAATCCCGATCCTGATGCGCCGGGCCTCGCCAAGCGCTACAGTCCCTTCGATAATCTTCAGGCGGCCAAGCGACTCAACCTCCTGAAGTTCCAGCACAAGATGGGATTGAACGTCGATCCCGAGGCCATTTTGCTATACTGGCCGTCGCGCCTCGACCCCGTTCAGAAAGGCATCGAGCTGCTCGAAGAAATCGCCGGTGGGTTTGTCTACCAGCATCCCGACGTGCAGATCGCCGTCGTCGCCGATCCCGTGGGCGGCGACAGCACCCACGCCGAGATCATGGGGCGCATCGCCTGTGCCTCCAGCGGCAGGATTGCGTATCGCCGATTCGACCAGGACCTGAGCATGCTGGGGTACGCCGCCGCAGCCGACGTCTTCGGCGCCTCGCTTTACGAACCCTTCGGGCAGATCGACGTGGTCGGCAACATTCACGGCGCCACCGCGACCAACCGCGACACGGGCGGTTACAGCGACAAGATCACCCAACTCAACCTGCGCGCCTGGGGCGCCCCGATCGACAGCGGTAACGGCGTGCTCTTCCGCAACTACGACGCCGGCGGCCTCTGGTGGGGGCTGAGCAAGGCCGTCGAGCATCTCCGCTACTTCAAGAACCACCCGCGCGAATGGGAAAAACAGATGCGTCGAATCATGAACCAGGCCCGAAAGACCTGGAGCCTCGACAACATGGTCGCCCAGTACCTGACCGCGTACGAAGAACTCAACGAGGGAAAACCGCTCGTCTAGACGAACCGGCGCCGTCCCGATCCGGGTGGCCCTGCTCACCCCACTCTGCAAACGCGTTGCGCGGCGCCTCGTCTATACAATCTTGCACTACTGAACGGTGAGCACGCTGACAGACCGGGCCGGCAACGTCACCTTGATCGCCCCGTTCTGGATCGCAATCCCGTTCAGGGCAACCGGCTTGACCGCCTCGGGCTCGCCGAACGTATTCATCGCATTCATCGTCGGACCCGTCAGCACGCGTCCGGAAACCCGGTTCGCCTTGACGCCGTCCAACTCACAGACGAAGTCGGCGGATTTCGTCGCGTCGAGATTGCAGACGGTGATGTGGATCCGGCCCGACCGGGCTTTCGAGGCCGAGGCGGTCAGCGACGGCAGTTCCTGGCCGCTGCGCCCGTAACCTCGGCACGTCAAGTCGCTTGGCAAGTATGTCGCGCCCTGGTGCACCTTGTACATCTCGAAAACGTGGTATGTCGGCGTCACGATCATCTTCGGGCCGTCCGTCAGGATCATCGCCTGGAGCACGTTATTCGTCTGGGCGATATTGCCCATGCGGACGCGGTCGCAATGCTCGTTGAAGGCGTTCAGGAAGATGCCCGCAGACACCGCGTCGCGAACCGTATTCTGCTGATACAGAAACGCGGGATTCGTGCCCGGTTCCGCGTCCCACCACGTCCCCCACTCATCGACGTACAGGCCGATCCGTCCCCTCCGATCGAACCGATCCAGGATCTCGCTGCATCCCTCCAGCAGCTCATAGATCGTCAGCGTGTTCTTCATCAGCGCGAACCACTCGGCTTCGTCGAAATCCGTGGCGCTGCCCTTGTCCGTCCAGTTGCCCGATCCGCGCACGTAATGGTGAACGCTGATCGCGTGCATGTGCCGGCTGGCGCGTTCGAGAACGGTCGTCAGCCAGCGGTAGTCAGCACTGCTCGGACCGCAGGCGACCTTCACGATCGTATTGCCTGAGTAACTGCGCACGTACGTTTGGTAGCACTTGTAGAGGTCGGCATAGTACTCCGGTGTCATGTTCCCGCCGCAGCCCCAGTTCTCGTTGCCCACTCCGAAGTACTTCACCCGCCAGGGCTTGTCCCGACCGTTCTTGCGACGCAGGTTCGCCATCTCGCTGTCGCCCGCGAACGTCATGTACTCGACCCAGTCCTGCATCTCCTCGACCGTCCCCGAGCCCACGTTGCCCGCAACATAGGCCTCGCAGCCCAACTGCTCGCACAGGTCGAGAAATTCGTGCGTCCCGAACGCGTTCGTCTCGGTCACCATCCCCCAGTGCGTATTGACCATGCTGGGCCGCTCTTCCCGCGGGCCGATCCCTTCCTTCCAGTGGTATTCGTCGGCAAAACACCCGCCGGGCCAGCGCAGCACCGGAATGTCCAGCTTCCTGAGCGCCTCGACCACGTCCGTGCGAATCCCGCGCACGTTCGGAATCTGCGAGTCCTCGCCCACCCAGAAGCCTTCATACACGCATCGCCCCAGGTGCTCGGCGAAATGCCCGTAGATCTCCGGCGCAATCGTGTCCTTGCCCTGATCGACGTGAATCACCATGCGATTGCTTGCCCCTGGTTGCGACGAGGCCTTCACCGCCGCCGGCGCCAAACTGGCTGCTATCAGGGCCATACCCAAACATGCTGCAATGTGCAGGGTTTTCTTATCCATGATCTCTCTCCTTCAACAAGTTCTATCCGCGCGTGGGTCACAGGCCCACCTTACGTGTCTGAAATTCGTACCGGCCCGATTCGATCGCGTACACCGCCCGATCGTCTTCTCGGCGGAGGAAGGTCACGCCGGGGCTTTCCTCCGCTGGGCGACCGCCATCCATCACGCTGGCATTTGCTCCGGCTGGTACAAAGACCGTCGCCGTCGTGTTGGCAGGAATGTCCACCTTCATCGTGAAACGCCCATTCGTCCGATTCCATTCGACCGCGATCCTGCCGTGGAGCGAATCGTAGCTGGCCTTCGCCCACGTCACATCACCGACCGGCTGCGGACGGATGACGATCTTCCTGAACCCGGGCCCCGTCGGATCGCCCGCGATGCCCGCCAGGTCATGATAGAACCACTCCACGATCTGGCCCAGCATAAAGTGGTTGTGCGACGAGCTGCGCCGCGCGTCCCAGGCCTCCGTCAGGCTGGTCGCGCCCATCTTGAGTTGATACCCATAGCCGGGTTTGTCCGACTGGTTGTTCAGGTCGAAGATCACGTCGGACCGCCCGGCCGCCGCCAGCGCGCGCAGCAGATAGCGGTACCCCACGTCACCGGCCGTGATGGCGTTATCCCGTTGCCGCACGTCCTTCACGATCGCCTCCAGTACCGACGACCGATTCTCAGGCTCGACCAGATCCATCACCAGCGGGATCGCATTGGCGCACTGCGACCCCATCGCATAGTACCCCGCCGATTCGTCGAAGAACTCTCTGTTGAACGCCTTGCGAATCGCGGAGGCCAAGTCCGCGTACCGCTTGGCATCCTCGGCTTTGTCCAATAGCGTCGCCGTCTTGGACAGAATCCAGGCGTCATAGTAGTAGAACGCGGTCGCCGTCAGCGGGATCGGAGTCAGTTGCGCGTAGCCCGGGGGGTTGGGGCCGATGTCGTACCAGTCGCCCAGTCCGTGCGAGACGATGTGATCGGTCGCCTTGCTGCCCAGGTAAGCCGCATACTCCTTCATGTTGTGGTAGTACCGCCGCAACAGCTCCGCGTCGCCCGTCCACAAATACTGCTGCCAGGGAACCAGCACGCAGGCGCTGCCCCATTCGGGCGAATCGCGAAAGCCGCCGTCGAAGACGACGTACTCCGGCGCGATGTCGGGCACCAGTCCCGAGTCGAGCTGCGAATCGGCCATGTCGTTCATCCCCTTGGCGAACAGTCGCGTCAGGTCGAACCCGTATCGCAGCGACGGTCCGTTGAGATGGTACTGCTCCAGCCAGCCCAGCTTCTCGCGATGCGGACAGTCCGTCATCACGCTGACCATGTTGCTGCGCTGGGCCCAGCGAATCAGCGTATGGATGCGATTGAACAGGTCGTTCGAGCAGGCGAACTGCCCCACCGTCGGCGCCGCCGAATGCACTACCACGCCTTCCAGCGATTCCACCGTGGGTCGCTCGCCCCCCTCGCTGGCGGGCATACACTCGACCTGAAGATACCGGCACCCCTGGTAGAAAAACTTCGGGAACCGGACCTCCGTCCCCTCGCCCGCCAGCGTGTACTGCCAGTAGGCCTCGCCTCCGCCCACCGAACCCCGATCGACCGAGCCGTCGTCCTGGATCAGCTCCGCCGTGCAGGAGGCGCCGACGATCAGCGCCTGCGG
>CAZTGH010000253.1:0-8011 GCA_964612985.1 uncultured Pirellulales bacterium | reverse complement strand
CTCCAGTCGGAATGACAATGCGCGTGCAGCCGACATAAGTACCAGCGTGTTCCGACCGCACCCCTCCTGGCCGTCAGGGTTCGGCGGGGCCAAAGCGCGGGTTTACCTTACGGCAGGAGTCCGGCGCTGGACGTACAGGGGGCGTGAACGTCGATACTCTGAGATGCGCGCCGGTCGTTGCAGCCGACGAATCGCCAGGCGATCCCGTCGTGAACGATCCGCGCCAGAACGGCAGTGGATGACGTTCGCGGGCGCTGGCGGCGACAGGGAAGTTGCCGGCGAGGATCGCAGCCGCGATTCGTGCCCAGCGCCGGATACGCACACGGTGAGGTCGTGCCTGAGCGCTTCAGGCCCGTGCCGGCAGGCGGACACGGGACAACCGGTGGCCGACCCGACGCCCTGCGTCGAGCAGCAGCCGGGACCGAACCGATACATGAAACGTAAGATGTGCGGGCGACGGCCGTGGCGAGGAGGCACGGAAGCCTCCCTAGCCGCCGCTTTCTTGTGCCTCGTTGAAGAGATTCGTGGGTGCCGCTGGCCCGACATGCGACATAACCGTTTCAATGGAGGGCAGTTGGATAGCATGGGCCGTATTTGCATTTTGAAAACAATGACTTCTGCCGCGACCCTCTCGGCGAAACCGATTGGGCAGAGGCTCAGATTAGGGCAACCTGGGGGGTAATCTGGGCCTCTGGGGCCCCGAGCGGTTTCGCCGAGAGTAAACTCGCTGAAGTCCTCAACGCACAAATCATTCGAGAGAGCCTTTTTTCGGCCGTTCGGCTTGGACGGTACGTCCTGTTCGATGTTGTGTGACCGGGAGCGAAATATGGATATCATCCGAATCATCTTTGCGATCATCCTTCCGCCCCTGGGCGTCTTCCTCCAGGTCGGCTTGGGCAAACACTTCTGGATCAACATCCTCCTGACCCTCCTGGGCTACATCCCCGGCATCATCCACGCCCTCTACATCATTCTCAAGAAGTGAACGGGAAGGAATTACCGCCGCGGGCGCATGAAAAAAGCCGGCGTAGAAAAGCCCGGCCGCAAGCACGATGGATGATCCGTGGTTCGAAATGCCGACGCCGGTCAGTTGCCCGCCAGCGCCTCGACGATCGTACTGGCAAACAGCGGCACCACCAGCGGGCCCGCCGAGGTGATGATCCGCCCGTCGCGCTCCACGCCGGCGCCGGTGAAGATCGCCCCGGCCGCGATCAACAGATTCCGCTCGGACGGCAGACACGTCGCCTGGACGCCCTTGAGCACGCCCGCGTTCGCCAGGATCACCGGCGCGGTGCTGCTGGCCGCCACCACCTTCTGCCGCGCCACCGCATCGCGCGCCAGCTCCACCGCCAGCGGATTGTTGTAGTATTCGATGGTCCCCAGCCCTCCAATATACACGACCGCATCGAAGTCGTCGATGTCCACTTGGTTCAGCGGCAGATCCGCCTGCGCGGAACTGCCGAACGATCCGACCAGTCTTCCGGCGCGCGTACTGGCAATCACCGTCTGTACGCTCGCCAGCGCCAGCGTACGGCTCGTCTCGGAAAGCTCCTGATCCTGGTAGCCGCTGGGCGGGACCACCAGCACCGCCTGCCGGTAAACCTGCTGCTGCTCGCCCGCTTCGGCCGCGCGGGAAGCCGGATGGCCCACCAGCGCCACGTACACGGCGCTGGTCCCGCGCGGAAGACGCAGAGCCCGCTCGATCGCAGCGCTGTCCACATCGGCCGACGAGACATACGTCAGGTCCAGCGTCACCGCCTGGAGTTGGAGGTTCTGCGACATCTGCCCCGCCAGCAGGGCCATCACACTCCGAGCCTTCTGCCCGTAGCCCGCGGTGAAATCCCGCGCCGAACCGGCGATGATGATCTGGCAGCCTCCGGTCGTCGCCGGCGCCGTTGCGTTCGGCTGCTGGCTGAAAACCGCCTGCGCCACGACCCCGCGCACATCTCGTTCCGCAATCTGCTGCAAGGCGTGATTCAACGGGTCATAGACGTACGTCCCGTCCGGCAGTGAGAAATAGACCTTCAGAGGAGGTAGAGTGGTGGTCCCAGGCCCCGCACTACCCGCCTGAGGAACCCTCGCCCCCTGGGCGGCCCAAGCCAGTTGACCGATCTGCTCCAGCGTCAGCTTCTGCGCCGATGGCACTTCCAGGCTGGCAGACAGGCTCAGGGCCCGCTCGAAACTGACGCTGCTCGAGGTCGTCGGGGCAGGCAATTGAACGACCTTGACCCGAAGGCTCCTCGGCGTCCGATCCGATGGCGCGTCGCGCCGGGTACGTTCCTGCTGCGCCCAACCGATCGTCGAAACCAACAGCAGCACAATCGTCCACAGACACCAGCCGTACCGGTGCGATATGGAACCAGCCGTCAAGTAGATGTTACGCGTCATATCTCTATCCTCCAACTAGACTTTTGCAGAAATGGAAATCGCAAAAAACCGATTTTCTCGAAGAATATAGGCCGAAGGTCCATTTCTGCACACGTCCACCTCTAACAGGCCCGCAGGACCAGCTACGAGAGCCGACGTCACCTGTCAGGGTAACGCCTTTTCCAGTTCTCCGCTATACTATTTGTCCCTCAGCGGGTACGTTCCTGCATGGGCGCCGGTTCTGGTCGATTGAGGTCTCGCTCCCCACCGCAGGGCAAGGCGCGTTACAGAAGCACGCAATCCTGGTACAATCCACCTCGCCGACAGCCGTTCGGCTCGATGGCGAAGCAAACAAGGCTCTTTGAGGCGGAAACGATGGCGATGACACGACGGCGAAAGGCAACCCTGCTGGCCCTGGCACTCTACTGGCCGACGCTGTTCGTGCTGGCGCACATTCCGATACCCCAGGTGGTCCGGCGGGCCGACGTCTCGGACAAGGGGCTGCACTTCCTGATGTACGCCATTCTCACGTTTCTGCTCTGGGGGGCCGTCCGCCCCGACTCGAAGGTGAACTGGCGCCGCCCCGCCGGCTGGCTGGTCCTTCTGGCGGTGCTCGCCTACAGCCTGCTCGACGAGGGCCTCCAGCATTTCGTGGCCGAACGTTCCGCCGATCCCAGAGACCTCGTCGCCGACGCCGCCGGGGCCGCTGCCGCCATGATCGTCCTTTCGGTTTCTTCGTTCTGGTCGGCCGGAGCGATCATCGTCGCCATAGCCATCTATACGCTGCCCGTCCTCGCCCGCAAGGGCCTCATGAACTTTCTGCCCTTGACCACCACCCTGTTTTACCTGGCTGGATACGGATTCTTCACGCTGCTGTGGATGCGCCGTCTCCGCCCGCTGACCTCCACCGTGCGTTCGGGCTCCCTGCGCTGTCTGGCGTGGATCTCCGCACCGCTGCTGGTGATGGCGATAACCAAAGTCAGCGCGATGGCGACCGGCCGACCCTTTGAGACCTGGGACATGGTGGCCGCCACCATTGGAATCGGCGCCGGCATCCTGGTCGCCCATGCGTCGGGATGGCCCGGCCTGGAACCGGACGTCCCCGTTTCACCCGCCTCGATCCAAGCCTAACGCTTGGCAAACGGCCTGTACAGCGGATCGCCGATCAGGACCAGTTGCCACGAATTGAACGGCTTGCTCCGATAGAACGCCTCGACCAGGCAGCTACCCTGGAACAGTTCGCCAAAGAATGCCTTGGGCTCAGGGAAACTCTGGAGATAGGGCTCCGCCACCGGGCCGAGCGTCGCCGTGATCCCGCGCGTCAGCATGGCCGGACACCACTGCGTGCTGTTGGGATCCCGCAGACTGCCCGCCTCGAAGCTGGCGATGTGGAAGCCGACCGCCCCCGGGACGAACTCGAAGGCGTCGACGTACTTGCCGACGCTGTACCAGCCGCAATAGAGCGCCGCCTCGGGACAACTGCCAGGCGGAAACAGCGCCTGCGTGCGTTCCTCCTTGACCGGGAGATCCGTTCGCAACTGGATCAGCAGCGACAGGTCCCGCACCGCTTGATCGTAGTAGCCGTACGCATTCTTGTCGAACATGCCGCGCGAATCGACATAGGCGGTCCCCGTCAGCCCGTTCGCCTCGCCCACGAGGGCCTTGTCCACCAGTCCTTTGGCGATCGCCTCGCCGGGTCCGTCGAGCCGGCAGACCATCAACGTGCGGAAAGGCTGCCGGCGACCGCCGCGCAACGCGTTCGCCTGCCAGCGATACAACTCATACGCGCCGAACAAAACCATCGACAGTTCGCTGTCGACGGAAGCATTCGTCTCTCTGCCGCTGATGCGGTCGATCTCGCTCTGTACCACCATCACCTGCCGGGCGTGTTGGGCATGCTCGGGTGAACCCTTCCTCCCCTCCGCCTCCAGTTGGGCGACCGCTTCTTTCTCCTGCTCGAGCTGCTGGCGCAACGAATCCAGCCGACCCTCCAGGTGGGTCAACGGACCGCGCGGGCCCACGCTGTACGGAATCCCGTACGTCGTCACGAGACACTTGACCTGGCCCAGATCCGGACGCGTCGAAAGCAGTCGGCGAACCGGCTGGGCAATGCGCTTATCGTAGTCATCCCGCGAGATGGTATTGCGAAGCGCCGCGCCCAACGCCAGCGGGACGATGCGTCCGGAAGGCAGTCCGCGACGCTCGCAGTAGTACCGTGCCAAGCGCACCGAGGCCGCATTGCCCGTGTTCGCCAGAACCAGAATCTCGTTCGGATCCAGAGCCCACAGGGGATCGCAACCCAGCAAAATCAGAAGAAAACCGAGACACCTGTGCTTCATCATGCTACAGCGACCTCCACTCGCCGGTCGATGCGGAATCCTCCTCCAGCGCGATCGAAAAACGCTCAGGCAGGACATGCTGCGCGCGAACTCATTCGGGACCGTACGACCGATACGGCAGACTCGCCCGCTGCCCGCCGCTGACCTCCGCATAGTCGTCCAGCCAGCACGCCTCCGGGTCGCTGGCCAAAGCCAGAAGCCGACCGTTGTCGGCGTCGTCGGCGGTGCGATGGTACTTGAAACACATCCGGTCCGACAGCTTGCCGATCACTTCGATCTTGCCGCTGCTGTGGCTGATCACATACCGCAGCCGTTTGGCCAGACCGGAGACCCGCGCCTTGGCCTGTTCCACAATTTCGCAACCCGCTTCGATGGGCACGGTATAGGCTTTGTTCCCCAGCGCGGGACGACACTGGAAGATGTAGTAGGGAACCGCGCCGACAAACGACAGCCTCGCCAGCAGCGCCGCCAGCGTCTCGGGATCGTCGTTGATGCCGCGGATCAGCGGCATTTGACTGGTGAGGACGGCGCCGGCTTTCTGGAACCTGTCCAGTGCCTCGACCGCCGCGCCCGTCAGCTCGCGCGGATGGATGAAATGCGTCATCATGTAGATCCGTTTGTCGGACCTGCTGTGCCGCTCGATCAGATCCGTCAAGGCGGGGTCGTCGAGAATTCGATAGGGATTGAACGCCGGCGTTCGCGTCCCGATCCGAAGGATCTGGACGTGCTCGATACGACGCAGACGCTCCACGATGTCCGCGAGTTTCGACGTGGTCAGGACCAGGGGATCGCCGCCGGTCAGAAGCACGTTGGTGATTTCGCGATGGTTCGCGATATACTCCATGGCCGCCGGAACATCGCGAAGAGAGTCCGACTGGGGCTGAATGAATACGCGCTTGCGGAAACAGTACCGACAGATGCTTTCGCAGACGTTGCTGACCAGAAGCAGAGCCGTCGAGCGATACTTGTGCTCCAGTCCGGGCATCACCGTATAGCTTTCTTCGTCGGACGGGTCGAGCCGCCCCCATTCCTCCAGTTCCTGCACGTGCGGCACGACCACCCGTCGAATCGGATCCGCCGGATCGTCCCAATCGATCAGCGACAGGTAATACTCGTTGCAGCGAAACGAAAACTGCTGCGCCACCGGCGCCAGGCTCTTCTGCTCGCTCTCGCTGAGTTGCTCCAGCTGGTCGATTCTCGTCAGATACTTGCAGCGATGGGTTGGGTTAGCATGCATAGGCATTCGTTAGCTGTTGTGTTTCGTTCGGTCTTTTTGAGTATCTCGTTCTCCCCGAGTCCATTCCATTCTCGAATACCGCTCTTCGTAGATCTCCGTACGACCGACCACCTGGACCACCGTGGCCCAGAAAATCCGCATATCCAGCCACAGTCCCGCCCGTTCGACGTATGCAACGTCGAGTTCGAGCTTCTCCTCGCGGGTCAGCGCGCCGCGACCGGAAATCTGGGCCAGGCCCGTCAGCCCGGGCCGCACATTCAAACGCTGCCGCTGACGCTCGTCCCATTCCGCGATCTGCGCGACGTAGAGCGGGCGAGGCCCGATCAGGCTCATGTCCCCTTTAAGGACATTGACCAGTTGAGGCAGCTCATCAAGCGAATGCTCTCGCAGCCACCGGCCCACGGGAACGAGCCTGGGATCGTCGCCCGACTTCGGGCTGGGCCCGAACGGATCGGCGTCCAGCCGCATCGTGCGGAACTTGTACAGCGTAAAGGGCCTGCCGCCCTGGCCCGCCCGCTCTTGCACGAACAACGCAGGTCCCCTGCTGCTGAGCCGAATCGCCACCGTGATGGCCAACAGCACTGGCAATAGCACCACCAGACACACGGCCGCTACGAGAATGTCAAAGACTCGCTTTACGATGTTGACTCCTGGAAAAATGGACATTAGGCCTGCTTTGGGAAAGAAGAGCCTTTTTTCTGGCTCTTCCTTCCCAAATCTTCACTACCCGGTCATAGCCGATCTACACCATTCTTCAAGGAAATCGGAAAATCGATTTCCTTGAAGAATACAGGCCTAATGTCCATTTTTCCAGGACTCCAATACGATATCAGTCCAGGACTCCCAGGATCGCTTCGACGACGGCATCCTGCATCTCGTCGGTCAGCTCGGGATAAACCGGCAGCGCCATGATCTCCCTGGCGGCCTTCTCCGATTGCGGGAAGCTGCCTTCCTTGTCCCCCAGATACGCGAAGCATTCCTGCAAATGAGCGGGCACCGGATAGTAAATCTCACAGCCGATCTGGTTCGCCTGCAAGTGCGCCACGACCTCGTCGCGCCGGGGCACGCGGATGCAGTACTGGTTGTAGATCGTCTTGCAGTCCGGCCGGATATAGGGCGTCTGAACGACGCTGCCCTTGAACTTCCGATCGTAATAGGCGGCATTGTCGCGCCGGGCCTGCGACCAGTCGTCCAGATGAGGCAGCTTCACCAGCAGCGCCACCGCCTGGATCGGATCGAGACGGAAATTGGCGCCGACGAACGTGTGATAGTACTTCGGGTCCATGCCGTGATTCCGCGTCAGGACCAGACGCTTGTGAAGGGCCTCGTCGTTGGTGACCACCATGCCGCCGTCGCCGATGCCGCCGAGGTTCTTGCTGGGAAAGAAGCTGAAACAGCCGGCGGTGCCGATGCTGCCGGCCTTCCTGTCCTTATAGGTACTCGTGATGGACTGCGCCGCATCTTCGATCACCGCCAGATTGTACCGCTCCGCGATGTCCATGATCGGGTCCATGTCCGCCATCTGACCGAACAGGTGGACGGGCATAATGGCCTTGGTGTTCTTCGTGACCGCCGCCTCGATCAGATCGGGATCGATATTGTACGTCTTCGGATCGATGTCGACGAACACGGGCTTAGCCCCCACCCGCGCGATCGATCCGACGGTGGCAAAGAACGTAAAAGGCGTCGTGATGACCTCGTCGCCCGGACCGATCTGAAGGCTCATCAGGGTCGCCAGCAGAGCGTCGGTCCCGCTGGAAACGCCCACCCCAAACCGGCAGTCGCTCACCTCCGCGATCCGCTGCTCCAGCTCCTCCACCTTCGGCCCGCCGATACACCGCTGCGTTTCCAGCACCTCGGCGACCGCCGCCAACACCTCGTCCTTGATCGTGGCATACTGTGCCTTCAAATCCAACAACGGTACCTGCATACAATCTTCTTCCCTTCTTCCGAAAACGGGCGTCCATTTGCCCTTATGGCCGAAACACCTTCAGTTTCAGTTCCTGGATCGCGCGATAGGGCTTCGCGTTGCCCGAGCAAAGCGCCAGGTTGTTCTCCGTCGCCGTCG